>JAGVIV010000259.1 GCA_020055845.1 Betaproteobacteria bacterium | reverse complement strand
GCCAGCGCCGAAGGCAAGCGCGGCGGCCAGTTCTACACCCCAGCCAGCATCGTCAAAACGCTGGTCGCCGTGCTCGCACCGCATCATGGCAAAGTGTACGACCCCTGCTGCGGCTCCGGCGGCATGTTCGTCCAGTCGGAAAAGTTCATCGAATCGCACGGCGGCAAGCTGGGCGATGTCGCCGTGTTCGGGCAGGAATCCAACCCCACCACATGGCGCTTGGCCGCGATGAACCTCGCCATTCGCGGCATCGACTTCAACCTGGGGCGCGAGCCGGGCGACACCTTCACCAAAAACCAACACGCCGACCTGCGCGCCGACTTCATCCTGGCTAACCCACCGTTTAACATCAGTGACTGGTGGCACGGCAGCCTCACCGGCGATCCGCGCTGGGTGTATGGCGACCCACCTGCGGGCAACGCCAACTATGCGTGGCTGCAACACATGCTCTACCACCTCAAACCTAATGGCCGCGCGGGCATCGTGCTGGCGAACGGCTCCATGAGCTCCAGCCAAAACTCCGAGGGCGAGATACGCAAAGCGATGGTCGAAGCCGACGTGGTGGAAGTGATGATCGCGCTGCCCGGCCAGCTCTTCTTCAATACTCAGATTCCCGCCTGCCTGTGGTTCCTCGCCAAACAAAAAACCACAAGACAAGGCGAAGTGCTCTTCATCGACGCGCGCAAACTCGGCACTATGATCAGCCGCGTGCAAACTGAATTCACCGATGAGGTCATTGAGCGCATCGCCGCCACCGTCGCCTCATGGCGTAAAGAGAAAGACGCTGGCGACTACGCCAACATTCCCGGCTACTGCCGCAGCGTCAAACTCGCAGAAATCGCCGAACACGGCCACGTCCTCACCCCTAGCCGCTATGTTGGCGCGGAAGAAGTGGAAGACGATGACGAAGCTTTCGCCGATAAGATGCAAAAGCTCACCGAAAAACTGGGCGAGCAAATGGCGAAGGGAACCGAACTCGATGCTTTGATCCGGCAGAAGCTGGGAGGGCTGGGGTATGAGTTCTGAATGGACAGATTTCAAGCTTGGTGACTTGATTTCGGTAAAACACGGATATGCCTTCAAGAGCGAATTTTTCAGTGAAGTGCCAACCCAATACCAATTGGTTACCCCGGGCAATTTTGCGATTGGTGGTGGATTTCAACTAGGTAAAGGGAAGTATTACTCTGGAGTTATACCCGAGGATTATGTTCTTCATAAAGGCGATGTTGTAGTCACCATGACCGACTTGAGTCGTGCCGCAGACACGCTTGGTTATGCCGCCGTTATTCCTAAAACAGAAGGCACTGTTTGGCTTCACAATCAGCGTGTAGGCTTGGTCGAAATTAAACCCGGCGCAGCTGTTCAATCAAATTATTTGCACTACCTTTTACGAAGCCGGGACTATCGGCATCATGTTGTTTCTGGTGCGACAGGCTCAACGGTCAAACACACAGCGCCTACTCGGATTTGTGAGTTCCGATTTCTCTTACCACCCCTCATCGAACAAGAATCAATATCCACAATACTTGGAGCACTCGACGACCGCATCGCCCTTCTGCGCGAAACCAATGTCACGCTGGAAGCCATTGCGCAGGCGACGTTCAAATCGTGGTTTGTCGATTTCGATCCCGTCCACGCCAAGCAACAAGGCCGCGCCCCCGAAGGCATGAGCGAAACCACCGCCGCGCTCTTCCCCGACAGCTTCGAGGAATCGGAACTGGGTTTGGTGCCGAGGGGGTGGAAGATTGGAACGCTGGCAAACTTGGCAACGCTCAATCCTGAATCATGGACGACGAAAAATCATCCTGACGTGTTGGCATATATTGATTTGGCAAATGTCAAAGATAACGAAGTTGCGGAGGTCTCCGAATATTTATTCGATGAGGCGCCAAGTCGCGCACGGCGCGTACTGCGCGATGGTGATACGATTGTCGGTACAGTGCGTCCGGGAAATCGTTCCTTTGCATTCATCCATGAGCCGACTGAAAATCTGACTGGCAGCACAGGCTTTGCCGTACTGCGCCCAACGCTGGTTGCAAACACCGAGTTTGTTTATCTCGCTGCAACACAAGACGCAAGCATTGAACACCTCGCGCATCTTGCCGACGGTGCTGCTTATCCAGCTGTGCGTCCAGATGTGGTCGCAGGCATTCAATGTGTTTTACCTTGTACAGCCATCATGCAAATCTTTCACGATGTAAGTGCACCGCTGTTATCGAAGCTTTCCGATAATAAGCAGCAAGCCCAAACCCTCGCCACTCTCCGCGACACGCTGCTCCCCCGCCTGATTTCTGGCCAAATTCGTATTTCTGCAGAGGGCGAGCTTGTATGAAGCTACGGATATTTTCATCGGTCATTATTTTTCTGAGTGCTTATTCGCCGCTTGCCATAATTTTCTGCATTCAGAATTATGATTTCGAGAAACAAGAAATGCTGCACCCGCACATTATTTGGCCGATTCTTGGCTTGGCGGTGGTGAGCTGCATTATTTTGTGGGCAACAGTGAGCCTTCCCAAAGTTTCAATGGCACCAGTTACCGTAAAATCCGTATCAAACAAGTCGAGCGAGTTGGTCAGTTACACGATCCCGTACATGGTTTCCTTCTTTGTCATTGAACACTGGAATACCCAGCTTCTCATTAGCTTTGCCTTTTTCATGTTCATCATGTTTTGGTTGACACTCAAAACGCACACTATCTTCAACAACCCTATTCTTGCCATGTTGGGATACAACATCTTTGATGTGCATTACGAAAAGAATGGCAGGGAGTATCAGGATTACTGGCTGGCGAAGGGCGGGCGACTAAGGAAAAACGAGCAATGCCGGATTGTCGAAATTTCAGAGCAACTTTATTTGGTCACAGAACGTAACCCAGAGGTGTAAGCATGGAAGAAAAAAAGAGGCTGCTTGCCAAAATTAAAACACTCGACTGGTCTCGTGCCAGCGTTTCGCTCTACTTAATTAAACGCACGTTAGTTCATCGACAAGCCACCTACGATGTACTGCAAGTCAATGCCGATGATAAGTTGCGAAAAAGGTTGCGTGGTATTGCAAGCAGCAAGATTCAGCAGTCAAACAATGCGCTTGAATATGACTTCCATACTGCCGATTTAGATGACAACCTTCTTGGTATTGCCACATCGGAAACAGATTTCCAGGCCATCATCGATGTCATTGCCGCAGAAGATGAACCGGGCTTTGCTGATTCGATTGAACAGTTAATTGATTCGTGGCTCTATATCGCTCGCTTAGATATTGCTGGGAAACCGCCGATGTATGCGGCACGACGCGTATCCGAGGGCTGGACAACCAAAAAGGTTTCTCAGCTTATCAGCATGATATTTCAAGATAACATGCTGGTTGATATTGATCAGAAAGAGATATTCCGAATAGACGGGAAGGTGGATTTTTTCTCCTACGATGGCACGACATTCATAGCGGACAAGAAGAATTTCGAGACCGCCCTGAACTTCAGGGAAGGTATGGAACGAAACCGCGATGAAATCGTAGATGAGTTTCATACCCTGAACCTGTTTGAGAACGCCACTGAGATTTCGACCTTGGTCGGTAACAACATTCGTCGTTTGCGGCGATTGTCACAAGTCAAAAAAGCTGCTTATTACAAAGATGCCAACTTTTTGGCGAATCTAAAAAGAGTGAATGCTGAAGAAGGCTGGGGAATAAAGTATTCCGCAGATGGAAAGCTGCTAGTCACAGAGGAAGACATTGAAATAGTTTTGCGCGTGCTGAATAACGACCGCTTAACATCGAAAATAAATTCCGAAAATTTCGATGTCGATGTGAAGCATAAGCTAGGCAGTCCAACTTGATATGACGCCCAGCGACACGCTGCTCCCCCGCCTGATCTCCGGCCAACTGCGCGTGCCGGAAGCCGAGGCTGCGCTGGAATAGGCATAAAATGCCGTTATTTAAATTAGCCAGCAGCCTGCTGACCAAATTCGTAGAGGCTATTTTTGAAAAGGTTGGCACATGACACATGCGAGTAAAGCTTTCAGCGAGTATCTGGTCTTCGTTGACGAGAGCGGAAGTCCGTCCTTGGGTAATATTGACCCCGACTTCCCCTTGCTAGTGTTGGCTTTCATGGTGGTGCGCAAAAACCAATATCTGGCGGAGATTGTGCCTGCCGTGCAGGGCTTCAAGTTTCGTCACTTTGGACATGATCAGGTGATTTTGCATGAGCGTGAGATTCGGCGTGACCTTGGGGCTTTTGCTTTTCTGAAAACCAAGGCATTGAAAGCAGCCTTTATCGAGGAACTGACGAGCATCATGGCGGCAGCGCCGTTTCATCTGGTCGCAGTGGTGATCCGCAAGGATAAGCTACAGGAACGATACAAAACACCGGAGAATCCTTACCATCTGGCCTTGCAGTTTGGTTTGGAGCGTATCAGTGCGTTTTTGAAGAAGCAGGGCGAATGGCGTAGCGGCAATAAAGAAAATCCGCATGTTCATTTGGTGGTGGAGAAGCGCGGCCAAAACGAGGATAACGAGCTGGAGCTGGAGTTTCGCCGCATCTGTGATGGTGGTAATTACAAGAGCGAAGACTTTCCGTTTGAGATTGTGTTTGCCGACAAACGATCCAACTCGTCGGGCTTGCAGCTTGCCGATTTGGTTGCGCGACCTATTGGGTTGTCGGTGATTCGGCCTGATCAGCCTAACCGCGCATTTGATTTGCTAAAAGCCAAGCTGGCGCAGACCAATGGACATGCGGAGGGTTTAGGGTTGAAGGTGTTTCCGTGAGGCACAAAAACAAAAGCCCCCGACTATCGCCGGAGGCCTTTGCCGACCGAGAATCCCCAGTCCATGGACGTATTCTATGCGGCAATACTCTGGCTGGCAACTTAAAATCAGCTACGGAATGCTTCTTAACAGTCATTTAGTTAATGCTAAATCTTGCGTTATTCAGAGTTATGTCATATATAAATCAGTTGGTTATGAACTTAGCTTGCTAAGTTGAATGTTAAGTTGCTACTAGGAATAAACACTTTACGTGCCGTATCAACATGCATTGGAATTTTTTGATGACCGAAGACCAACTGGAACAGGAAGCATTAGGCTGGCTCACCGAGGTGGGCTATTCCACGTTGTACGGCCCGGACATCGCGGTAGATGGCGATGCACCCGAGCGCAGCGATTACCGGCAGGTGGTGCTGGTGGAGCGGTTGCGTGCGGCGGTTGAGCGGCTGAATCCGGCGATACCTGCGGCTGCACGTGAGGATGCGATCAAGCAGGTGGTTGATCTGGGCACGCCAGTGCTGCTCTCGGCCAACAAGCACTTTCATCAATTGTTGGTGGGCGGTGTTCCGGTGCAGTATCAGCAATGTAATGAGACGCGCGGCGATTTTGTGCGGCTTGTTAATTGGGCAGAGCCTAGCCGCAATGAGTGGCTGGCAATCAATCAGTTTTCTATTAAAGGCGCACACCACACCCGCCGACCGGATGTGATTCTGTTCGTGAACGGTTTGCCGCTGGTGTTGCTGGAACTAAAGAATCCCGCCGATGAAGCCGCCGACATCTGGAAAGCCTATGACCAGATTCAAACTTACAAAGAGCAGATTCCCGATGTGTTCCAGTACAACGAGGTGCTGGTCATTTCGGACGGCAGCGAGGCGCGGCTGGGTTCGTTGTCGAGTGATGCCGAGCGCTTCATGCAGTGGCGCACGATTGACGGGGCGATGCTTGATCCGCTGGGGCAGTTCAATGAGTTGGAGACGCTGATTCGCGGTGTGCTGGCTCCGGCCTATCTGCTCGATTATCTGCGCTACTTTGTGCTGTTCGAGGATGATGGTGCGCTGATTAAAAAGATTGCGGGCTATCACCAGTTCCATGCGGTGCGCGCGGCAATCAATCAGGTGGTGACCGCTTCGCGCCCCGGTGGGTCGCACAAGGGCGGCGTGGTGTGGCATACGCAGGGCAGCGGTAAGAGCATCACCATGACGTGCTTTGCTGCGCGGGTGATGCGCGAAACGGCGATGGAAAATCCGACCATTGTGGTGATTACCGACCGCAACGATTTGGACGGGCAGTTGTTCGGGGTGTTTTCGCTGGCGCAGGATTTGTTGCGCGAGCAGCCGGTGCAAGCCAACACGCGGCAAGATTTGCGCGCGAAGTTGTCCAACCGTCCCTCGGGCGGCATTGTGTTCGCCACCATTCAGAAGTTCATGCCGGGTGAGGATGAAGACACCTTCCCCATTCTTTCTGAGCGCAGCAATATCGTGGTGATTGCCGACGAGGCGCACCGCACGCAATACGGGTTTGAGGCGAAGCTGAAGACCATCAAGCCTTCGCGTGAAGCAGCGAATGATGCGCAAGCGTTGATGGCGGCGGAGCCGAAGTCGGTTTATCAAGTGGGCTACGCACAGCACTTGCGCGATGCCTTACCCAATGCCACGTTCGTGGCTTTCACCGGTACGCCTGTTTCCAGCGAAGACCGAGACACGCGCGCTGTGTTCGGCGATTACATCCATGTGTACGACATGCAGCAGGCGAAGGAAGACGGTGCGACTGTAGCCATCTACTTTGAGTCTCGCTTGGCCAAGTTGTCTTTGAAAGCGGAAGAGCTGGTGCAGATTGACGATGAGGTGGATGAGCTGGCCGAAGACGAAGAGGAAAGCCAGCAAGCCAAGTTGAAGAGCCGCTGGGCTGCGTTAGAAAAAGTGGTGGGGGCAGAGCCGCGTGTGGCGAGTGTGGCGGCGGATTTGGTGGCGCACTATGAGGAACGCAGCAAGGCGCAGACGGGCAAGGCGATGGTCGTGGCGATGAGCCGCGAGATTTGCGTCCACTTGTACAACGAGATCATCAAGCTGCGCCCTGAGTGGCATGACGCTGATCCCGAGAAAGGCGCGATCAAGATCGTGATGACGGGATCGGCCAGCGATAAGGCTTTGCTGCGTCCGCACATCTACAGTGGGCAGATGAAGAAACGCTTGGAGAAGCGCTTCAAAGACCCCGCTGATCCGTTGCAGATCGTCATTGTGCGCGATATGTGGCTGACGGGCTTTGATGCGCCGTGCGTGCACACCCTTTACGTGGATAAGCCGATGAAGGGGCACAACCTGATGCAAGCGATTGCACGGGTGAATCGTGTGTTCAAAGACAAGCAAGGCGGCTTGGTGGTGGACTATATCGGCATCGCCAATGAGTTGCGCAGTGCGCTGAAGGAATACACCAATAGCAACGGGCGCGGCAAGCCGACGGTGGATGCGCATGAGGCGTATGCGGTGCTGGAAGAAAAGTTGGACATCCTGCGCGGTCTGTTGTCCGGCTACGACTACAGCGACTTCTTAACGGCCAGCCACAAACGTCTCGCGGGCGCAGCCAACCATGTGCTGGGCGAGAAGGATGGCAAGAAGCGCTTTGCCGATACCGCACTGGCGATGAGCAAGGCGTTCACCTTGTGCTGCACACTAGACGAAGCCAAAGCCGTGCGTGAAGAGGTGGCGTTTTTCCAGGCGGTGAAAGTGATCCTGACCAAGCGCGAGATCAGCCAGCAAAAGAAAACCAACGAGGAGCGCGAGTTAGCAATCCGGCAGATCATCGGTTCGGCGGTGGTGTCGGAAGAGGTGGTGGATATTTTCAACGCGGTGGGTTTGGATAAGCCCAACATCGGTATTCTGGATGATGCGTTTCTTGCCGAGGTGCGCAACCTGCCGGAGAAGAATCTGGCGGTTGAGTTGCTGGAGCGTTTACTGCAAGGGGAAATTAAAACCCGCTTTGCGGGCAACATTGTGCAGGACAAGAAGTTCTCCGATCTGCTGACTGATGTGATCAAACGTTACCAGAACCGCGCCATTGAAACGGCGCAAGTCATCGAAGAGTTGATCGCGATGGCGAAGAAATTCCGCGCGGCGGCAGAGCGTGGCGATGAGCTGGGGCTGACGGAAGACGAGATTCGTTTCTACGATGCGCTGGCCGACAATGAATCCGCAGTGCGCGAATTGAGTGACGAGATACTAAAGAAAATCGCCCATGAGTTGACTGAGAGCTTGCGCCAAAACTTGAGCGTCGATTGGTCGCAGCGCGAAAGTGTGAGAGCGAAATTGCGTTTGATGGTGAAACGCATCTTGCGCAAGTATAAATATCCGCCGGATATGCAGGATGCGGCTGTTGAACTGGTGTTGCAACAGGCTCAGGCATTGGGTGAGGCATGGTTATAGAATGATTAATATTTCGTTTCAATAGATATTGGGTGATAGGTATGGAAGGCAATGCACTCAGCAGCAAGTCACCATCTGAAATATTAGCTTTGTACCAAAGATACAGGGGCGGAGAAAGTGTGCGTTCGTTGCTAGATGAATTGGGATTGGAGGATGTGGCGGAAGCCAGGTTTTACCTCTTGTTTGGTAATGTCAGGATAAATAATCTTAACTGTATCGTTTGTGGCAATTCACCTATGCTCGCAAATCTTCCAAGTAAAGCAAAGCCAATCGATCAAATACTTCATTCTTGCCAAAAGTGCGGGCATATAGTCACTGCCAATATCGAGGGAAATCAGAGCATTCCTTTGAAGGACTGTAAATGTGCTCATTGTTCTGATGCAAGAAAGCAGGAGAAAGAGCGGCAAGCAACATCCTTCGTCGATAAGATTCGCGAAGCCTATAAAGACCAGCCAGCTTTGTCGTATCAAGATATCGGCGAGATTGCCTTAGCAGAGTTGGTAGGATTGTATGCTTTGTTGAAGACTTGGGCGGCAGAGGATTTGACACATCTTGTTCCCTTTCAGGAAAAGCAGGAGCTTTTTTGGCCAACTAAAGATAAGTCGATAAATTCGCTTCGAGCCATCTATAAAAGTGATTTACTTCAAATCGATCTTGAGCATTGCACAACTGCGAATTTTTTGGAAAATAAAGATAGAACGATAAGTTGGTATTTCGTTCAAGCAGCGCTTCTCCCAGCGATTCGAATGAACGATGAATTCTGTATGGACATTCCGGATACCCAGAACTATCTGGGCAGTCTTTTTGTAGGCGGTTTGTCACGCTTTCAAAAGGCAGAGCTACCAATCCTCATTCGGACTATTGCAGTGGATGAATGCGTTCAGTACATGCAGCACATGCTTGGGGAACATGGGTTCGATTCCGATACGGGAGAAAAAACAGAAAAGATATTCGAGGAATTACTTAATGATCTACCTGTAAATCAGATATTGGTATGTATCTGGAGTGCAGTAAAAGGAGCTGCTGCATTTATGCAAACTCCAAGTTGCAAAGGGCGCAAGCATGCCTTTAATTCTATACAAGGGAAATTGCGCGAAGCAGCACAGCGACGGATTGTTGGTGAAGTTGATGCTTCGGGTTTCGGCCGTAACAAATATTGTCCGCGTTCGGAGATTAGCTTTGCTCTTTATGGGGTCATGGGGTTTGAGGGTGATATCGGATTCAACACACGTCTTGCGGACATTCCCATCTCGGAAGAGTGGGAAGTATCCGAAGAGGATGAGAACAGCCAAGAATTTGATTATCTGCATTTCACAGAAGAAGAGTTGGCATCACTTGAATCGCATGGCTTTGAAGTCTTTGCCCGATTTGATGCAACGCTGAATTTTGTTTTTAGTGACGTGCAAATTCAAATCTTTAAGGTGAAAAATGATTCAACATACTTCGAGATGAGCGCGAGGGCTGGAATGGCAGGGGAATGGCACGAAGCTAGATTCGAAACATATGGTGCGTTGATATTGCATTTGGATGCATTTGAAAAAAGTAACCAATTGGCTGAGATGTTGGGGGAGTAGCAGTCTGTAAGAAGATCCGATCGGGGAGATGTCTGACTTCATACACCGAGCGAACATTAGCACACGGGCAGTTCGGACGTCCTTGGTAGTGCGATTTCGAATTTCAGGTGTCAAAGTGCTTTATTGTGTGCGGATCATCGCAGCCCCAAAGCTAAGCCATCTTTGATTCTCGGTGTAGGTGTATAGTGCTAGATGGAGGAGGATGGACGCTGGGCAACCAGTGTCAAACAGCGTCCGATGCTATCCACTAATCAGAGTCCAATTTTTTCCACTGTTTCAGTTTTTGAGCCAAGAATTCATCTGCCAGCTATAGATCAATCATAAATAGCATGTCATTCATGTCAATTTCAAAACAGACAACTCGCCCAACTGAATTAAAGAAAATCATGCTCAAGCATTCAATGACAGATGCGAGGGACTGTTTACTTGAGTGGAGGGCCGATTTTGGAAGCATGGAGTTGCTTCTCTATGTTTCGTTCATCTCACCTGCACTACTGTTAGATTTTCTTGCCACTCTTCATGGACGGGATGAGCGCTTCGATAAAACTGGTATCACTTCGGCAATTCAGATTAGCAGCCGCTTCAATATCAAATTGTGCGTGTCACATGATGAAGATGAGGCGTGGTACAAACTGCGCGTCTACAAATTAGAATCGCATAGTGAGAAATTTGACCGGCTAGAGATTGAACTGACGGTAATTGAATAAGGCACGACATGATGTGTACTTATTCCGGCCTATAAATTTAAAACTGAGAGACTGCTTAATGGTTTCTCTGGTACCGATCAGTTAAAGCATTTTCGGATTTAGTTGCAGCTGCAAAGCCCCTTCTGGCATTGGGCAGGCCATTGCATCAAAATGACGTAGCACCGATTTCTGACCCTCACATTCTCGGCCTTAGCTGCCGGTGGCGCACGCCGTCGATTAAGTCCGCTTCCCGTAGCAGACGTTGAGAAGCACAAAAATTTAACGACTGCATTTAACCCGGAAAAACTGGTAGCATGAAACTCACCTCTTGGAAGACGAATTACCGAGGGAAGCTCAGACATCCATCAGGTCTTATTGGCTGCAATGGATCTCGCCTTGGCGATTTCCTGCGCAATTTCCTCCCCGCCTTGCTTGATTTGCTCCCGCTCCTCAATGGGAAGCTGTGCCAAGAATGCCTCCCAAGAGATGAATCCTTCTGGAAGCTCACTGATGCATTCAGAACTCACTTCTTGCTCACGAGTGACTCTGTCGTAATTAGCAACACTCTCCAGAGTGCAACTGCTGGAGCAAAGAATGCGCGCGGGGTTTCTTTGGCCCCCTTAATGAACCCTTGAGAAAATGTGCGGATCATATTTATCCCAATCGATTTTGCATTCGAACTAGCCAATGTGGCCTGATGAATATTTTGGGGCAGGCTGGGAAAAATGCAATATATTTCTTTATTCATCAATAAGATAAATTGCACTGCAAGTGCGATTTATCGCAGCATTACCTGTAAGTTATTGGGCTATACAAAGATTTCATAGGAGAGATACCGGCAGCTCTGGGGGGCATTACTAAGAATGCAAGCGCCGTCTTGGGAGCTAAACATAAATATATTTGATATAGCTGAGCATGCAACGGTCAGTAGCGCGGCAATAGGCATACGAAATTTCCTAGTGCAAGATTATGAATTTAAATCAGTGCAACTAGTTGCTTTCCATCACATTTTGTACTTTGGATTTTCTGTCCGGAGGAAAACAAGCGGCATTCATAATTAGGGCCTAGATAGACTGCAATTCGGCCATAGCAGCCGGTGGCACCTAAATTATCCAACGACCGGTATGGACTCGTTACCGGCCATCGGCGCGGGAATCATCCTGAACGTCTGCTATCTAAAATCTCGACTGCGTACTATCGACCCACAAGAGACGGTGGCGACAGGCTGCTTTTTTACCGCCTGTTTACGATGATAAATTATCAGCCGTCAGCTTTACTTTCACAGGCTGACGCGTGATCTAAATCAACGCACCTTTCACGAGAATTTCAAATACGCTTGCGCAACAACAGACGAGTCGTCACGCCCGCGATCACGAACCACACCGCAGTACGCATACTCATCGCAATAACTGTACGTTGCTCATAAGCGCCACCGGAATTGATGTGCATACCGAATGCAGTAAATGTGAGTGCGATTGCGGAGGCAATTGCCACCGCTAGCCAAACCGCCCAATGTTGCTGTAGCCACAGATGTAGGCAAAGCCCGACAAGAAATTGAACCAGAGTACGAATGGCACATAGTTTCCAGCAGCGGCAACTGCCGCCTCATTACCCAGCAACACTGCGCCACCTTCCTTGATTGTCATCAAACCAAACTGGATTGCCACTATCGAGAGTGAACTTATCAGCCAGCCTCGGGGTTGCTTGATTGTAGACATGCTTATGTCACCTTTCTTTCAAATAAAAGCCGACCCCGAACAGTTCGACTTGGTTTATTTGGTTTCTTCAACGAAGCGATACATCTCGTGGCATGCGATGCAGTTATTCATGGCAACACTCAGCTTGGTTACTACCTGATTGCTGTCTTTTGACTTTGCCGCTTCAGCAGCGATATCATCAAATTTCCCTCGCGTATCAAAACCCAGCGCCTTCATCTCGACAGGGAGTTTCCTGAACAATGAGCCGGGAGTATCTGCCTCGGCCCCCATTCCCGATGCTTTGGCTGATTTGATGACCGCATCGAAATCTTTTGAGGAAGCCGCTGCCAAAATGCCTTGCGAACTTTGCAACCACACACGCATCTCCAACAACAAAGCATTGCGTTCATCTTTACTCAACATAACCGCCTGACGGCCATCGTCCGATGGCCGCACATTGCCTACTGTGAATTTGTACCCCAATGCGGCAACAACAACGGACAGCACGGCAACCAAAATCCAACTCAATTTACAGTTCTTCATAGTATTTTCTCCTTGTGAGATGGCACACCAATGAGCGATTTACTTGCTTGCAGTGCCGTAAAAATGTTCAACAAACTTGCTACGAAAGGTCTGGTGGCAATTCAAACAGGTGGCTTGCACTTTCTGGAACGCGGCGATTACTTTATGTCCATCCTTCTCATGTGCGACATGTTCAAGCTCATGAGCGGCTTCATGGGTCTCGCCGTCAAATGCGTTAAACATGGACATCTCCGTCCCCATGAAACTCATGATGCGCATTTTTTCGGACATCGGCGGTTGGGGATGCGCTGCTATCAGTGGTGCTGTCTTGGCTACCAGTTCCCAATCTTCGCGCGAGATACCGTCGGTGATGACCTGCATGTTCTTGCCCAACCCCTTCATCACTTTTTGTAGCTCAAGCGGCTCTGCGGCTTGAGCATGAGAAAAAAACAATGCAAAAGTGATAAGGGATGCGACTAAGATTGACTGTTTCTTCATGGTGACTCCTTGTGTGGGTAAAAAATCGAAATAATTAACGACGCGTTTTGATTCCATGTAAAAAGATCGGGAAGGTTTTTTCTGCTTGCTGCTGGAGGGCGCGCTTGCCTCCAAAGATCGATGACTGCATTACCAAACCCTGAATCATGCCGATGTAGAGCACTGCCGCACTTGGGCTGTCGAGATCTGCCGATACAAGAGATTGTGATTTCGCCTCCTCCAACAAACCGGCAATCTTGGCCTCGTATCCCGAGATGATTCCCTCGATGAGTTGGCGCAACTTACCGTTTTTTTTGTGCAGCAACTCGGAGAACAGCAAACGAGGAATCGCAGGATGTTTGCTGATGAATGCAATGTGTGCAAAGAACATGCGCTCGATCGCATTCAACGGATCGGTTGCATCAGCCGCCGCATTGTCCAATACTTTCATCAGGCGTTCGCGCACCCATACGATGACGGCAAACCAGATATCGTCCTTGGTTGCAAAGTGTCTAAAAATCGCACCTTGTGTGAGGTTCATGGCATCGGCCATATCTTGTGTAGTGACACTATCCACGCCCTTATCGGCCGCCAGCTCCACCGCCACGCGGATAATCTCGCCCTGACGCTCTTCGGAACTCATGCGTTTTTTTATTATTTCCTGATTCATAATTTCTCTCCTTCTAACAAATCGTCAAACATGCCGGCCTTCACCCGCTTCTTCATAAGTTCGCCCATCACGAATGTGATAGATGCGCTTGAATGTGGGAATGATCTTTTCATCATGGGTTACGACGATGATGGCAGTTTGATATTGCTCCGCCATCTGATTAAGGATGCGCACCACATTGAGCGCGCGTTCGCTATCCAACGGCGCGGTCGGTTCATCGGCAAGGATGACCGGCGGATGATTGGCCAATGCGCGCGCAATGGAAACGCGCTGCTGCTCGCCGCCCGATAGTTGAGAAACAGCAGCCTTGGAACGGTGTCCCACATCCAGTGCCGCCAATAATTCTTGTGCGCGGATACGCGAGTCGGTATTCGATACGCCCGCCAGCATCGGCAACAAAGCCACGTTGTCGGTGACATCCAGGAATGGGATCAGATAAGGCGCCTGGAAGATGAAGCCGATGCGGTCGCGACGCAGCGTGCGCAAATCTTCGATTTTCCATCCCTCGTCAAAAATAGTTTGTCCGCCCAAAGTCATGCGTCCAGCGGTGGGCTCGATCACCGCGCCCAAGCATTTGAGTAGCGTGCTCTTGCCGGAACCGCTGGGGCCGACCAAGCCCACGACCTCTCCCGGCCAGATGGTCATGTCGACTCCTTTGAGCGCATCCACGGCGGTATCACCCGCACCGTAACGCTTCTTCAAGTTCTCGATATGAATGGCGGGTTCACTCATCTCAGCCTCCAATCGCTGTTGCGGGGTCGATGCGCAGCGCAGCGCGGATAGCGAAGACGCTGGCAAGCGCGCACATGAGCATCACCAGAAAAAATCCCAAGACGGCATCGCCCGACAGCAGCAACACATATTTTGGAAACAAAGGCGCCCACAGCGTCGCCGACAACTTGCCCACCAAAAATCCAATCAAACCCAATCCCAAGGCTTGTTGCAGAATCATGCCGCTGATGGTGTTGTTGGTTGCCCCGATCAATTTGAGCACTGCAATCTCGCGTACCTTGTTCATCGTCATGGTGAATATGATGAAAGCGACGATGGCCGCGCTGACGATGGCGAGGATCACGAGGAACATGAAAATCTGTTTGGACGAAGTGGCGATCAGGCGCGCCACCAAAATCTCGTCCATCTGGTCTTTGGAATAGGCTTGCAGGTGTTTCCAACGCACGATCTGTTCGGATACCGCCGCTTCGCTACCCTGCACGGCGCGCACTAATACGGCATTCACGAAGCGGCTGGAGGTTTGACTGGCTTGTATCGCCTCCAACAAGCCGGGAACCCCTGGACGATTGAATGCGGGGTTGGCAGCCGTGCGAGCACGCTCGTTCACGAGCGAATCGTTGTCTTTGAGGAACTGCACCTCCTGCGCGTCCTTGAGCGGAATGAAAATCATCGGGTCGCCACCGGATGAGACCATGCGGCGCGTTAATCCAACAACAGCATATTCATGACGACGGATGGTGACTCTGTCGCCTAGCGCAAGACCGGTTTTGATGTCGGCCAGTGCTTCGTAGTGCGAGCGTGTGATTGGACGACCCGCAACAAGATAAGCTGGTTCGCCCGGCTTGCCCGTCTCAAAACCCACCAACATCACGCGTATCTCTTTGCTGTTGTGACGTATCTGCATCGTCAGGTAAGTGACATTGCCAGTTTCACGTATGCCCGGTATGCCCAGCAGATCTTTGGCCACATCATCATGCACACTAGAGGGTTCGGCATACGGCCCCAAGGTATCCTGCTGCACCACCCACAGATCGGCACCTGCATTCTCGATTAGCACCCGCGCATCATCTACCATGCCGCGATAAACGCCTGCCATGGTCAGCGTCACACCGATCAGCAGACCCAAACCGACGCCGGTGAAAACGAATTTCCCCCAGCCATGCAGAATGTCGCGTCCCGCCAGATTGATCATGGTTCAGCGTTGCACCAATTCGGGCACGACTTTGACTTTGAGGTCAACGCGCAATGCCTGCTGGCTATATACGATCACCTCATCGCCATCGCTTAGGCCATCCAGTATTTGAGTGCGGCCATCCATGGTGGCGAGGCCGATCTTGACGGGTTTGAACGCAATCTTGCCAGCCTGCAAGACCCATACCCCATTCTGTTTATCCACTCGTTTAAGGGCAGCGCTGGGAATGCTGCGCGTGTCATTTATTTCAGGCAGCTTGAGCGTGACTTCCGCATATTCGCCAATGCTGGCTTGTGCGCTATTTAGCGAAACATTGACGATACGTTCTTCGGTTACCGCGTCGCTCACCATGTCGATACGTTCAACCTTGCCCACAAGTAGAGTATGCGGTTGTGAGCGCAACACGATTTCTGCCACTTGCCCGACACGAACCAGCCCCGCTTGTTGTTGTGCGATGCGCGTTTCCACCCACAGCGTATTTGGGTCTATTACTTGAAAAGCAACCTGTCCGCCAACGAGCGTGCTGCCGGGCTCAACAAGTCTTGCCGCGATCACGCCATTGATGGGGCTGAGCAAGCGAGTTTGCGCGCGCGCCTTGCCGACACCACGGGTATCAGCTTGAGCTCGCGCATGCTCATCGCGGGCGATAGCGAGATTCGCCAAGGATGCCGCCAAAGTCGACGAGGCTGCATTCTGCTCATGCAGCTTCGCATCGAACATCTCTTGGCTGACGAAACCGCCTTCGCGCAACTCCTGATACCGCGTTGCAGTTGCGGCGATAGTTTTGAGACGGCTTTGTGCTTCACTGAGTTGCGCTTTCGCCGCTAGAATTGCATTGGCCGTTTTCTCGACCACGTGCCGGCTGCCCGCCAACTTATCATCCAGATCGACCGGATCCATTTCGATCAGCACCTGACCCGCAACAACACTATCCCCTTGATCGACCAATACGCTTTTCGCCCGGCTTGTCATGGTGGGGGCCAAGTTGTAACTGTGCCTAGGCTTCAACGTGCCGATGCCGAACACACTATTGGCAAGATTGCCGACTTGAACTTTCTCGACCGTAATTTTGACCGGGGCTAACGGCCCTTGGGTAACGACGACCCAAGAAAAAACAATCAGTAGCCCAACCCCAACTAACCAAATTTTGATTTTTTGCGAAGCCACGAAATTACACCAAGATAGTAATTAATTGCTATCTTAATGATATGAGGCTAACAATACAACAATGCTAAGAACGTGGTTATGGGAAATATTGCAACTGACCTGAAGTCGCCCTGCATCTATGACCGAAACAGCACGAAGTGATCAGTCAGCATTACGAATTGCCTCACCTCCAAGCGAACTTATGTCACAGGTAACATTTCTATTCTTCAGAAAAAAGCCCACCCGAAAAACAACTAGGTGGGCTATCAGCTTTCTTACTAGATCAATTCTCTGAAACTGCTGACTGCATGGCGCGTTTCTCGCCCTTGCCGATAGTCAGCAAGTCCCAAACCAACAGAACGAAACCAACTAGAAACATCACACCGAACACTTCACGCCACCACATGCCTTGTACAAACCAAGGATGTATCTGCGCTGCAAAATATCCCATCCAAGTCGAACCTTCGATGGCTCGCTCGATCTGAGATTGAACATAGCCGGAGACCAACATCGATACCGTCATGCCTACCATGCCGAGGTTGAGCAAGCCCAGAGACCATTTCCATTTCCAGCCGTTACCCGGAAGATCGCCTGACATCCATACCCCACTGCGCCAACGTTGTACGGCAAGGTAGAACATGGCAATGATGATAGTGGCATAGGCTCCAAAGAACGCGAGGTGACCGTGTGACGCCGACCATTGTGTGCCGTGGGTGTAGAGATTTATCTGCGGCAAGGTATGCATGAAACCCCACACACCCGCACCAAAGAAGTTGCCGAAAGCATGTGCGATCAACCAAGCCATCGCCGGATGGTTGTTGTTCTTGGCATGGCGTGCACCTGCATCGAACACGGCATGCACCACCATTGCAACTAATGGGATGGGTTCTAGTGCTGAGAAGAATCCGCCGATGCTGAACCAGTATTCAGGCGTACCAATCCAGAAGTAGTGGTGACCCAAGCCCAAAATGCCGGAACCGAACATCAATGCGACTTCGATATAGAGCCATGTCTCGACAATCTTGCGACTCACGCCCAACACCTTCATCAGACCGTAAGCCATGATGCAGGCGACCATCACTTCCCAAGTTGCTTCCACCCACAAGTGAATGACCCACCACCACCAGTATTGGTCAATGGAGATGTTAGTCGTGTAGAACATGCCGGCCAGATAGATGCCGAATAAGGCCAACATGTCCAGCACCAACACACCCGCAATACCCGTATAGCGGCCTTTGGAGAAGGTGGCGGCGACGTTGAAAAACACCACTAAAACACTCACTACGATGCCAATATCAGCCCATCGCGGCGCCTCGATGTATTCACGCCCTTCGTTGATGAGCCAGATTGTGGACTCCTTACCCGGTCCGATCTGCACGAACAGATATACCAGCACCACGACGGTAACGGCGGATGTCAGTACCCAAAAGATCAGGTTACCTAGCTTGAGACCGATCACTTCATGTTGCGATTCTTCCTCCAGCAGCCAATATACCGAGCCGAGGAAGCCATACAGTAGCCAGACTACAAGTGCATTAATGTGCACCATGCGGTTGACGCTGAAATCTAGTACGCCATACAAAAAATCGGGATACAGATATTGAAGCCCGGAAAGCATACCGAACAATATCTGCGCACCAAACAATACGATTGCTACAGTGAAGTATTTCACCGCCAGCTTTTGCCCACCGTTCAGGTTGGCACTATCCAACTGTCCTAGTGTCGCCATGATCAATTCTCCTGTTCGATGGATTTGAAGTTGTAGGGGAAGCCGTTAGTATCGATGCTGGACATCCATTTCAGGAAGGCCACTACGCCGCGCGCTTCCTCATCCGTGATGTCAAGCTTGGGCATGCGGCGTCCCATACTGTTGTGCACTTTGTCACTTGGGTCTTTGATGAAAGCGAGCATCTGCTCTTCGCGCACTTCCTTAGTACCCCAATATTGATCCAGCCAGGCTTTCGTCAGGTCGGGTGCGTAATAAGCACCGTTGCCTAAAAGGGTGTGGCAGTTCATGCAGTTCTTCGCCTGTGTAGTCAGCTTGCCGAGTTTGACCAAAGCTTCGGCTTCTTCCTCGTTCAACTCTTTACCGAACAAAGGTTCTTTAGCGCCGATGACAGGCACTTGCGCGTGACGAGCTTCATCAAATTTGTATGAGATACGATAGTTGATGACCGAATAAGCGGGAACGCGTTTAGACCCGGCGGATATTTGCGGAATCGTGTCCATCGTTAATAAGATCAGCGCAACGAAAGACCCGCCGGTAACCCAAATGGCCGTCTTGCGCCAGAATGATTCAGATGCCCACCACTGACTTGTCGCCATGGTTTTCCCCCTTACTCAACGTTAAAAAACTTAATCGGCACCGGCTCTGCCTCTGCATGCTCTGCGACATGTGTGCCTACACACAAATGCCATATCGCATGAGGTGCGAGTAAGTACCCCACCAACATGAATACAACAATGACTACCCAAAAAGGATGTTTGAGAAGATTGGCTGCATCCGCTAGAAAGAGTGTGGAAATTACTAGCCCGGCATAAGACAGGTAGGCCAGCGGTATCAGGCGGGAGTCGCCTTTAAGGCGCGAGAAGGCGAATAGCAAGGCATACAACGCACCCAGCACGATCACCATCGCAGAGCTGAAAAAAATGGTGAAGAAATTTCCAAGACTTGCTGGCTCGATCATACTGCCCTACCCAGATCATTTAAATGATTCATCGGCAGGCAATGTATTCCTATTTTTATAAAGATGCAATCCGAATGAATGTAATATGAAATGTCCTTGGCCCGCGATGCTTAAACCCATCAATTACGCCAAACTCGTATACGGATTGCGCTCTTCGTGAACATAGCTGATGGTGCAAACTGCCACCCAGATTCGCTGTCTAAGACACTATTGAAATTTCATTTGCCACTATGCCACTGAGCTGCATTTGATGAACGACTGCGCGGCAATGCAAAATATTTATCCCCAACGTCCGCTAACTGGCCGTGCAATTTCAACCTTGAATGGCGGGTCATGGCACGATGTGATCAGTCAGCACCGCGAACTGGCTTCCTGAAAAGAGTCACTCACCGCGAAAAAACAAACTGCCAGACTGCGGACGGTGACCACCTCACCCATTCGACCCGATGCAGCCCCACAAGAGAATTTCAATGAAGACATACTTCTCGACCTAGCTCACTTCAGCGATCTACTGAAATAGAGTATCCGTCTACACAAGAAGCTAACCAACTTCCAAATTTGTGCGCCGGATGATTAACAGCAAGAGAGTCTCGCCATATGATGTAAAGCGCTTTTTTGGGCCCTCCATCTTCAAGTGGTATTGACACAAGTATACCCGCCCGAGTCTCTTCAATTACCGAGCCAGCTAGAACAAGCGAAACTCCGAGCCCTGCTTTGACCCATTGCTTCACCGCATCTGTTGACCCAAGCTGCATGCCAACTGTGAGATCAGGAGCATCAACACCATAGTAGCTGGCCAGAATACGTCCAGTGCCGGTACCCGACTCCCCCCCTAACAATGGGACGCCCTTAAGCATGTCACGTGGCAGACACTTCAAGGCAGCCCAGGGATGGTTGGGCGGCACAATGACTACGAGTTCCTCATGCCTCCACAAACGTGCCTCATAACCCGGGCGTCCGTCCCACCATTCCATAGCTGCCACATCCACTTCTCCGGCGGCCAGCTTATCGGCAATTGTCGGATTCTGGTAAATTTGCATATCCAATTGACTCTTTTCATTGGCGCCTTCCAGATATGCTTTTATATAGGGCGACAATAGATAGATTCCAATATTGCTGCTGGCGCCTATTGTGATCGGCTTGTCCCGGAAAGCTCCCAGTGCATTTGCACTCAGCTTCAATAGGCTCTCTGCATAAGGTAGAAACACTCTTCCATCGTGCGTAAGGCTGCAACCGGTTGAATCCCTTTCGATCAAGCGAACACCGAGTTGCGCCTCCAGCTTTTGCATCTGCTGCGAGATCGCCCCTTGTGACAGCCCGCGCTCACGAGCTCCTGCCCTGAAACTGAGTTGTCGGGCGATAGACAGGAAACTCGCGACTTGATCGAGATTGAGCGTGCTCAGACTGCAATTCCTTCTAGCGGACGATTGATCGCCCCCTGCGGTATCTCGTCGTTCAGATACTGCAAAATATTAGACGCTGCTTCCATCTCGATGGCGAGCCGAACCGAATCCACGGCCGAGCCAATATGCGGAGTAAATAGCGTTCTTTCAGTATCCATCAACAGTCGCGCCTGAATGTCTTGCGGTCGGCTGAGGCGCGCCCATTCTTCCAATTCGAAAACATCGGCCGCATAGCCAGCCAACTTGCCGGAAGCAAGTGCATCGGCGACCGCCTCTTCGTCAACTACCGACCCTCTGCAGGCATTGACCAGATAGGCGCCATTCTTCATGGCCGCAATCGATGCAGCATCGATCAGATGGAAAGTGTCCGGATTGTAGGGAACCATGGGAACGACATAATCGCTGTCCGCCAGTAACTGCTCCATGCCGACACGGCGCAAACCCAACCGTCCTTCAAGCTCCGGATGCAGCGGCTTGATATCGACATAGTTGAGGTTCATTTCATATCCCTGAAGACGCGCTGCAATCGCCTGCGCAACCGCGCCCATACCGATAAAGCCGAGCGTACGTCCGGTCAGCCCGGCTCCATAGAGCGTAGGTCGCCAGCCCTCAAATCTCCCGCTTCGAACGAATTCGTCTCCCTGCAAGATCTTGCGTGTCAGCCCTATCAACAATCCGATCGTGAGCTCAGCAGTCGGTATAGTTAGAAGGTCCGGCACATTGGTGATCCAGATTCCGCGTTTGGTACAGGCTTCCACGTCGTAGTTGTCGTATCCTTTGAGAGCACAGGCAATCAGGCGGAGGCGAGGACATGCATCGACAAAAGCTTCGTCGATACTGTCCGTCATGAAGGTCATGATTACATCCGCATCGCAAGCTCGTTTCAGTATCTCCTCGCGCGAGAGCCGTTCCTTCGTCTCGTTGGCAACAACAATGCAATGTTCGGACAAACGGCTGATAACGGCGGGATGGACCCAGCTTGTAATAACGATTTTTGGTTTCATTCTATATTTCCCGGCTATTTAAAACGTTTTCTGAGGTATCCGCTAAACGCGTCCACCAGTGTGACCATCAGCAGAATCACCAGCAAAATTGCCGATACATCCTGATATTGCATGATGCGCAGCGACCCCATCAGTTCGAAACCGATGCCGCCTGCTCCGACCATTCCCATGACTGTTGAAGCTCGGAAGTTGTATTCCCAACGGTAGATCGATGTATCGGCGAGCTGCGGCAATACCTGAGGCAATACGCCGTGCAACAGTACTTGCAGCGGCGTGGCACCTGCCGCACGAGCCGCCTCTATCGGTGCCTGATCGGCGTGCTCGATCGCCTCGGCGAAGAACTTGCCGACCATGCCAATCGAGTGCAACCCGAGTGCCAATACGCCAGGCAATGCACCAAAACCGACCGCTGCCACAAAAATGATGCCCATGATCAACTCGGGGATGGCGCGCAACGCATTGAGCAGGCTGCGTGCGAACTGATATACAAGCGGATGGGGCGTTGTGTTGCGCGCCGCCAGAAACGCGAGCGGTAACGACAGGCAGATCGCGAGTGCCGTACCGGCGATACTCATCGCGAGGGTATCCAGGACCGGCTTTACCCAATTGCGCGCGTCGCTAAAGTTGGGCGGCATCATCTCGCCCACTAGACTGAACAGACTGGGAACGCCATCGGCGAGACGCTTGCCGTCAAAAAGGCCCACGTAATGTGCACAGAAAACAATGACCGCAAGTATGACCGCGAACCGCAACGCTCCGACATTCCAGGCGCGCTGCTCGCGGTTCAGTATCTGCTCAAAATTGACGGAATTTGAGTTCATCTCATTAATTACATGTATGTGGCCAGATCGATCTTCAGCAGATATCCGAGATTGCGTACGACGTCGTAATGCTTATCGGTAATCGCTTCGAAGCCGTCGGCCTTGAAAGGCTTGAGCACTGCCGGATCCTTGAGATTGAGGAATGCGGAGCGAATCTTTTCCTTCAGTTCCGGCTTCAGATTGGAGCGCATCGTCCACGGATACTGGGGAAAAGGTTTCGAATACTCCACAACAGTCACCTTGGCCGAATCAATGATCTTGCGCTCGACGAGAGACTCAAAGATCGGACGGCTCAGTCCGCCGGCTTGGGCATGACCGTTCTGTACAGCCATGGCCACAGCGTCGTGAGAGCCAACAAAGTGCTCTTCGTAGTCGCGTCCCGAATTCAGGCCCTTTTCGGCAAGCACGGACTTGGGGATCAGGTGACTAGAAGTCGAAGCCTTGTCGCCGAATGCCATGTTCTTGCCCTTGATGTCCTCGATCTTCTTGATGCCCGACGCCGCACTGGCAATAACGACCGATTGATACGTCGTACTGCCTTTGCTCTTGAGGGCAACGAAGGGTTCGATCTCGCTACGCTGGCGTGCCAGCACATATGAAAGAGGGCCAAAATAGGCCAGGTCGATACGACCATGACGCATCGCCTCGATCATCGAAGAGTAGTCGGTAGTTACGATGAGTTCTATCTTTTTCCCCAGAGTAGCCTCAAGATAATCCTTGAGTGGCTGGTTGTTCTTGATGATAGTGCTGGCATTCTCATCCGGCAGCAACGCCACCTTGAGCGTATCCGGGTCCAGGTCCGGCGCGGCGTGAACGCCGATGGAAATAACAAACAAGAACAGCAGGGTCATCAGTCGCTTCAATTGTTTCATGGCTTACTCCTTATCTATAGATAGTTCTAAAAACGGGGACATCAGGGGTGGAGAGACGACCGATTCCCGGATGTTGTCCGGAGCCTGGTCGTAGATCGTTTGCAGCAATACATCAGTTAATTTTTCGGGTGCGCCGTCAAACACGATGCGGCCATGCGCCAGAGCAATAACCCGATCCGCATATTCCCGCGCCAGATCCACTTGGTGCAGACTGACCACAGTCGTGATGCCGTCTTCGCGGCAGATACTCTTGAGCTGGGTCAACACGCGCCGCGAAGTCGACGGATCAAGACTCGCCACAGGTTCGTCTGCCAGCATCAGGCTGGGCTTCTGTGCCAGTGCACGGGCGATACCGACGCGCTGCAATTGGCCTCCGCTTAGTCGATCCACTCGTTCAGTAGCCTTGTGCAGCAGTCCGACACGATCCAAGCACTCCAGCGCGATTTGCTGCTCCGAACGCGGAAGCGGAAATAGGGTTCGCCATGTTGAGTGAAAGCCGATGCGACCCAGTAGAACATTGGCGAGTGCCGTCTGGCGGCCGATCAACTGGTGCTGCTGGAATATCATTCCAGTGCGGCTACGATGCAGCCTGAGTTTGGCGTTTGTGTCGATGCAACCGATATCTTCTGCCTGAAGCGAACCTGTCGAAGGTGTGTTGAGCAGATTGAGGCAACGCAACAGGCTGGACTTCCCTGCTCCGGAAGATCCCAGCAACACATTGAATTTCCCGCGCATGAAACGCAGCGTAGTCGGGTGCAGTGCTACCACCTCTTTGGGGTATTTGACTGAAACATTCGTGAGTTCTATCACTACTACTCCCTTTTTCTGCTCTGCTGATTCGAAAATCGAATCAACTACGGTATGCAATCAATAATTTCTAAACAGGAGGCAGGGTAGTTTTCGGAGATGACAATGCGATGACAGTGAGATGAACTTTTCTTGAATTAACTATAAGGGCCACGTTTACGTGCGCCGTTAGCCATAGGTCATGGAGGAAGTATGAAGAATCGTCAGAATGAAAAAATGCAAATACTTCGCAAGTGTCTCAATCAAGTTTGGGATAACTGACCAGATTTCAACCCGTATTTTAAATACCCAGTTTGCTCTGCAAGCTCAATACCCGAAAGCAGCCGGTATCCGGCATCGCCAATGAGTTAAAAAATGTGAAGTCGAAATAGTCAGGAGTGGACGTTCCCGAGGACTAAAACAAAATCATTTTCAGAAAACCACGAGGGTCCGCAACGTCCACATTGTGTGAGGTCGCCACTGGCAGCTATCTGGCGACTTGATTATTCAGTCGCGAATGGCTGGTTACGAGCAGGTCAATCTCAACTCTCAGTGTCTCTTGATGGCACGTAGCACTCATAGAGTGAGGATAACCCAAAGCAGACACCGACAGAAGCGAAGCAAAACCGCAGAATCAGACTCCGTTCAATCAACAAGGAGTCTGAAATGGAAAACATTCAATCCCACGAACCTTGGAATAAAGGCAAACTGATCGGGCAGAAGCCACCATTGAAGCTGAAAGACATCTGGGCTATTCGCATCCATCTGCAAATCGGCAGACGAATCCGTGATCTGGCAATGTTTAACCTAGCCATCGACAGCAAGCTGCGCGGTTGTGATTTGGTCAACTTACGAGTTCGAGATGTTACTCATGGCAATCAGTTGTTGGCGCGAGCGATAGTCGTTCAACGAAAGACGCAGAGGCCAGTGCAGTTTGAACTGACTGAGGATACTAGAAATGCGGTCTCCGCGTGGATTGCCCAGGAAAATTTAAAGTCGGAGCAGTACCTATTCCCTAGTCGTCTGAAAAATTCCCTTCATGTTTCAACCCGACAATACGCAAGGATAGTTCATCGCTGGGTCGCCGAAATTGGACTTGATCCCGCCATCTATGGCACGCATACGATGCGCAGAACCAAGGCAACTCTAATTTACAGGCGAACCAAGAATCTACGGGCAGTGCAGCTTTTGTTAGGACACTCGAAGTTGGAAAGCACCGTGCGGTACTTGGGGATTGAAGTTGACGATGCGCTGGAGATTTCAGAGCAAACAGAGATATAGCCAATGGAGTGCGGCTGACCTTCCGGTCAGTCGCTTCCTCGTGAGGTACGATGGTGCCTCTTGCGTCCGCTTTGCGATAGTATGACGCTATGAGTGCTTTGTGCCATGACCGACCGTTCGTATTTTTTCCCCAAAGAAGACATTCGCTCCCCCGTACTATTATGTATATGCGGAACAATAAATTCAGCAGACTTAAGTGAATCAATTGCTTATCGAAAATATGCATTCCACACTATGATCGATAGTGCAGACCGGTGGGGCTGTCTAAGTAACTGTTAGACCTCTCGCACCGATAGGTGACAATAGGCACACATCGCAGTAAACTTGCCGCATGAAACCATTTCGCTGGAATCCTGTTAAAAATGAGACGCTGAAAGTTGAGCGTGGCATTTCGTTTGAGGTGATCGCACTTGCGATTGAGGCCGATGGTTTGCTGGATGAATTACGCCACCCGAATGCGGGGAAATATCCAAACCAGTCCATTCTTGTCGTGTCGTTTGATAACTATGTTTACTTGGTGCCTTACGTTGAAGAACCGGATCACTATTTTCTAAAAACAGTGATTCCTAGTAGGAAGGCTACCCGTGACTATTTGCTGAGGAGCAACCCTGATGAAAAAAATTGATGCATTTGAGAAAGAGATTTTGGATGCCTACGAAAAGGGTGATATCAAGTCCACATCTCCGTCGAAAGCAAAGTTGGCAAAATTCAAAGCCGCAGCTACAGCTACTTTCCTCAAAGAAAAGCGGGTCAACATTCGCCTGTCCACGCCCGATCTGATGGATATTCAAGCCCGCGCACTCGAAGAAGGTATGCCGTACCAGACGTTGATCGCCAGCGTACTTCACAAGTTTGTGTCCGGGCGGCTTGTAGAATCACCGTCCAGTCTAACCCGACATTCAACCCGGACTCCGCAAAAGCGCGGAGCCGGTTAATTTTACGTTCAGTGTCGGCTTCCTGAAGCCATAACTGTCCGCTTCGGGTCGATAGTACGCAGTCGAGATTTTAGATAGCAGACGTTCAGGATGATTCCCGCGCCGATGGTCGGTAACGAGTCCATACCGGTCGTTGGTTAATTTGGGTGCCACCGGCTGCTATGGCCGAATTACAGACAGTGTAGTTACCCTCTATTATCGTGCTCGGGAGATTTTTTTGTGGTTATATCACCGCACTTCCGGCAACTCAGACCATCTAGAGGTATAAGCCGGACTGACGTTCCCACGCTTCATCTGCCAATGCTGTTGAGTACCCTCACTAGCAATCTTCAATGTGCCATTTCCCATCTTGCGGTTAATCTGATCAAGCGTATCCATGAGTTTGGATTGAGCACTGCTGGGTTTAGGGAGTTCGGGAGCGAATAGCTCCCCCTGAACAATTCCTGCCGGGCGAATATCCGAGAGCATGACTCCGGCCTTTTGGTATCGGTACCCATTCCTATATATATGGCGCAATCCTTTAAGTGCTGCATCAACCAACTTCATCGTGTCGCAACTGGCTTGCTCCAAACCGATCATGAGTCCTGGGCTGTATTGGGGCTCACCTTCCTTGTGCGGATTGGTTCGGATATAGACATAGAGGGTTGAAGCAACGGAATGCTGCTTTCTGAGTTTTTCTGCTGCTCGCGACACATAGCTGCTGACCGCCTCCTCCAGCTCAGGCAATTCAGTAACGTATCTGCCAAAGCTACGTGAGCTGATGATTTGTTGCTTGGGTGGTGCAATATCGCTCATCTCGATACAGGATTCACCACGCAGTTCTCTGACGGTACGTTCCATCACAACGCCGAACCGATTCCTCAATCGGGTCACATCAAAGTCTCTCAGTTGCCTGACCGTATGGATGCCACCTACTTGTAGCTGTGCATCGAGCTTACGACCAATACCCCAGACTTCCCCCACTTCGATGCTATCCAGGATGTCCGATATTTCGGTCGGTGACATCGCATTGAAGTTACACACGCCTTGATACTGGCTTCGCTTCTTGGCGACATGATTGGATAGCTTGGCTAAGGTCTTGCTGGAGGCGATCCCCACGCACACAGGTACGCCTACCCATTGTTTGATGCGCTGGCGGATAAGTTGGCCGGTTTGCTTGGGGTCTTGCGGGTGGCCGGTGAGATCAAGGAAACACTCATCGATACTGTAGATCTCTTGCCGGTGACTGAACTCACTCAGGACGGTCATGATCCGGTTGGACATGTCCGCATACAAGGCATAGTTGGATGAGTAGGCAATGATGCCGTGTTGCTTGGCAATGTCTTTAAGCTTGAACCACGGTTCCCCCATGGGGATGTTGAGTGCTTTAACCTCGGCGCTTCGTGCTACGACACAACCATCATTGTTTGAGAGGACGACGACGGGTTTACCTTCCAGCTTGGGATTGAATACCCGTTCGGTGCTGACGTAAAAGTTGTTCACGTCGACCAGGGCGATGGTACGCATGGTCATCCCTACCGCACCATATGCACTGAACTGGTGACGACTCCCCAGATGGTGAGCTCCTGTCCTTCCTTGAATTGGATGGGTTGATACTTAGGATTCTCGGCATGGAGTTCTGCAATGCCATTGCGGTATAGCAATCGTTTAACCGTCAGTTCGCTGTCTACGATGGCAACAACGACGGCCCGCTCGATGGGCTCCAGAGAGCGATCAACGACGATGATGTCTCCATCATTAATTCCCGCGCCAATCATGGAGTCACCTTTGACCCGCAGAAAGAAAGTGGCGGACTTGTTCTGCACCAGTAGCTGATTCAGGTCGAGTCTGTCTTCAACGTAGTCATCTGCAGGGGATGGAAAGCCCGCTGGAACGGCATGACCGTATAAGGGGATGACTTGTATCGGTGCAATCTGGCTAGGATGCCAAAGTGTAGATGGAGCGGGATGATTCATGGCTGCAAACGTTCTTGGTTGACGTTTGCAGCATAGTAAAGAACGTTCGTTCCACTGTCAATTCCGCAGCACTGACTATCTTAATTGCTATGCTTGTACCGGGCACCTATCAGGCGAGTGTCAATTGAATATCAGTAAAACGAAACAACTTTGATATTATCTGTGACAAATATGGCATGTGTTTCGAAATTTTAGTAATTATTATATTTTATATTGAGGTAAGTTAATGAATTATTTTAATAAGTATGTTGTTTCGCCTGTTTATTTTTCAAGACAACCGTTCTGAACTCGTAATTTTTTTGTGCAAATGCAGGCAAACGCGGCAGGCTATTTATGCGGCCTCGTGATGGCTGGTGTTTCGCTCATGCCGGTTGTGGCGCAAGCCGAGAGCTTGCGCGATTGTCCGGACTGCCCCGAGATGGTGATTATTCCCGCAGGCAGTTTCAATATGGGATCTTACGACGGGGATGCTGATGAACTGCCGCCGCACCGAGTGACCATCCCGCGGGCATTCGCATTGGGCAAGACGGAGGTCACTCAGGGCGAGTGGCGCGCCGTCATGCATGACCATTCGCGCGGCATGCTGGACAATGATCCCAGTTATTTCTCCAGTTGCGGCGATGATTGTCCCGTGGAGCAGGTGAGTTGGAACGATGTGCAGATATTCATCCAGAGGCTCAATGCGCGGACGCGCAAACACTACCGCTTGCCGAGCGAGGCGGAATGGGAATATGCCTGCCGTGGCGGCGTGCGGCAGCGCTACTGCGGCAGCGACGATGCGGATAGTGTGGCTTGGTATGGCGGCTCAGCAGAAATGCAGGACAGCAGCGTGACCGCAACGGCACGCGTGGCAGGCAAGCAGCCCAATGCTTTCGGCCTGTACGATATGAGCGGTAATGTGTGGGAGTGGGTTGAAGACAGTTATCACGACAGTTACAAGGGCGCGCCGAACGATGCACGTCCCTGGCAGAGCGACGGCAGGCAACGCGTGCTGCGCGGCGGCTCTTGGTTCAATACCGGACAGTCCGTGCGTGCCGCGAGCCGTTACCGGGAAGTGCCGGGATTTTATTCGCGTTTTGCCGGTTTTCGTTTGCTCAGAGCGCTGCCTTAATTGCCGAAGACAGGCACGTTAGCCTTGACAATTTTAGCCGCTCGCCTAAAATGCGCGCCTCTTCCGGGTCGTTAGCTCAGCTGGTAGAGCAGCGGACTCTTAATCCGTTTGTCGCAGGTTCGATCCCCGCACGACCCACCAAAGATACCAAGGCTTGCAGCGATGCAGGCTTTTTTATTTTGCGAGCGCAAGGGGTTTTGCGGCTCGTCTCCTGCGCGATGCCCGTTATAATGTGCCGTTCGATCTATCCGTGAATCCTCATGCACACACATTCTTCCCATAGCCCAACTTCCGCAGGCCGTGCCGACTGGCGCACGGTGCGCACCCTGTTGCCGTATCTGCTGGAGTTCAAGTGGCGCGTGAGTATTGTTGTTCTGCTGCTAGTGCTGGCCAAGTTGACCAGTGTCGCGGTGCCTTTGGTGCTGAAAGAAATCGTGGATGCGATGGACAAGCCCAAGGCGATGCTGGCGGTGCCGGTGATCTTGGTTGTGGGCTACGGTTTGCTGCGTTTGTTCAGCACGCTGTTCGGCGAGTTGCGCGATGCGGTATTTGCCAAGGTGACACAACGCGCGATACGGCGTGTGGCAATACAGGTGTTCGAGCATCTGCATAATTTGAGTCTGCGTTTCCATCTTGAACGCCAGACGGGTGGTGTGTCGCGCGACATCGAGCGCGGCACGCGCGGTATCAGTTTTCTGCTGACTTTTCTGTTGTTTAATATTTTGCCCACACTGCTCGAAATCGCGCTGGTCGCGGGGATTTTGTTCGTCAAATACAGTCCGTGGTTTGCCATCATCACTTTTGCCACGCTGATGATTTATATCGTGTTCACGTTGTTCATCACCGAGTGGCGCATGGTGTATCGGCGCACCATGAACGATATGGATTCGAAAGCGAATACGCGCGCCATCGATAGTCTGCTTAATTACGAGACGGTGAAGTATTTCGGCAACGAGAAATACGAGGTGCGCCGTTACGACGAGCAGATGAGCAAGTGGGAAGTGTCTGCAGTGCAGAACCAGACTTCGTTGGCGGCACTCAATGCCGGGCAGAGCTTTATTATTGCGGTGGGAATCACGCTGCTCATGCTGCTGGCGGCCGACGAAGTGGTTCAGGGCAAGATGACTTTGGGTGATCTGGTGCTGGTCAATGTGTTCATGTTGCAGCTGTATATGCCGTTGCATTTTTTGGGTTTCGTGTATCGCGAAATTAAAAATGCGCTGGCGGATATGGAGCGTATGTTCACCTTGCTGAGCGAAAGTCGCGAGGTGGCGGATGCACCACAGGCGCAGCCGCTCCGCCTGAGCCATGGCCGGGTGGAATTTAAAAATGTGGCTTTCAGTTACGATCCAGACCGGCAGATATTGTCCGGGGTTAATTTTGAGATCCCGCCGGGACATACTATTGCCGTGGTGGGAGCAAGCGGTGCGGGTAAATCCACGCTGTCGCGTTTGCTGTTTCGTTTTTATGATGTGGGCGAAGGTTGTATCGAGATTGACGGGCAGGATATTCGCACGGTGACGCAGGCCAGTCTGCGCGCGAGTATCGGTATCGTGCCGCAGGATACGGTGTTGTTCAATGACAGTATTTATTACAACATTGCCTATGGCCGACCCGATGCGACTCGAGATGAAGTGCTGCAAGCAGCACAGTCCGCGCATATCCACGCTTTTATCGAGTCTTTGCCGCAGGGCTACAACACCATGGTGGGCGAGCGCGGATTGAAGCTTTCCGGCGGCGAGAAGCAGCGCGTGGCGATTGCGCGGGCAATCTTGAAACGCCCGGCCATTTTGATTTTTGACGAAGCGACTTCGGCGCTGGATTCCCACTCGGAGAAGGCTATACAGGACGAGTTGCGCCATGTCGCGCGCGACCGTACTACTCTGGTCATCGCCCATCGTCTCTCCACTGTTGTAGATGCGCAACAAATTCTGGTGATGGATAAGGGCTGTATCATCGAGCGCGGTTCGCACCGCGAACTGTTGATGTTGCAAGGGGTGTATGCGCAGATGTGGGCTTTGCAACAACAAGAAGCACATTAATAATGTTTGATTTGACCTTGATTTATTGGGATTTTAAGGTATCCTTCGCAGCGTCATCACTCTCCTTCGAGGAGCTATGAAAAAAAATATCATTGTTTCACTGTTGTTGTTGAGCCAAAGTTTGCCCTTGCATGCTGCGCAGCCGGATGTTGTCGCATCGCTGCAAACAGGTGTAATCAGCACGCCAATGCAACAAGATGAGGCGCTTACCAGCGAAGTCTTCAAACTCACTTCTGCTCCCAAATTACAGTCCTCCATCGTGCTGATTTACGATGAGCAGGGCAAGCGTCCTTTGTATACCAAGAATGCCGAGAACGTCGCGCCTATCGCCTCTATCACCAAGCTGATGACGGCGATGGTGGTGTTGGATGCGCAGTTGCCGTTGGATGAGAAGATTACAATCTCGACCGAGGATATGGATAGACTCAAGGGCACCCATTCGCGCATGAGTCCTGGGTCGACCTTGACTCGCGGCGAGCTGCTCAAGCTGGCGCTCATGGCTTCGGAGAATCGCGCTGCTGCCGCATTGGCACGCACTTATCCGGGAGGAACACAAGCGGCACTCGTGATGATGAATGCCAAGGCCAAGGCTTTGGGTATGAGTTCCACACGCTTTTTCGATCCCACCGGATTGAATAGCAACAATGTATCGACCGCTCAGGATCTGGTGTTGATGGTGCGGGCCGCGCAATACTACGAACCTATCCACCGTTTTACCACTTCATCGACACATATCGTGCAAGTGGGAAAACACAGGCCGCTGCGCTTCAGCAACACGAATCCTCTGGTGCGCAACGCTTCGTGGAACATCGGCGTGAGCAAGACCGGCTATATCAGCGAGGCGGGGCGTTGTCTGGTGATGAAGGCTACTATCTCTAAGCGCCCTGTGATTATTGTGTTACTGGATTCGTGGGGTAAGCGTACCCGCGTGGGTGATGCGAACCGTATCAAGAAATGGATGGAAAGTTCATCGGTGCGTGCGGTACGCGTATCGAATCGGCGCAGCTGAGTTGTGCTGTGAGTTCAATAAAAAAGGGAGCCTCAGGCTCCCTTTTTTATTGGGCTCACGAGAGTCTATTGAGTTGGAGTATTAGCGTTCTTTTCGCGCTCTTTCTTGTACGCGTCATAGCTGGGAGCCGGGGTTATGGCCCGCTCTTGCGGGCTTCGGTTTGCATCGTTCTGAGCCTTGATTCCCTCGTAGAGCCCGCGGTAAGGGTCGCCGCTACATGCCGTTAATGCAAGGCTGGCTAGCGCAATTGATATCAGTGTTGTTGTTTTCAAAATAAAGGCGCTCCTTTGTTCCAGGTCAAATAGATTGCGGCCCCAGCGCAGGCGCAGCTGAGCAAAGACAGCGCGAGTGATTGCAGCCATATCGTCCAGCGTTCGGGGACCGGGATGCGTACAGCTAGAGGTATCAGTGCCAACACCGGCAAGGTATACCAGGGTTGTTGTCCGGCGAGTACGGCGGAACATCCCGCGAGAGCGGCGATGAGGGCTAAAGGCAGGGTGAAGCTGCGACCGCAGGCGAGGCGGGTGTTGCTGATGGCTTGGATCAGTAGATAGCCTGCCGCCGCCGCCCCCAAGGCCAGGGCGAAGCGTCCGGGCAGATAGGCGGAGGCGAGCAGCGCCGCGCAGCCGCTACCCAGCCCCAGCCCCAGTCCGGCATTGGCAGCAGCCACCGATTTTTCGCGCAGCTCGTCGAACCAAAACACCAGCCATGCCGCATACAACGCGCAGCCCGTACCCCATGCCAGCGCGTCGACGAGTGCTCGTTGTTGTAGTGAATCCCAGAATGCCCAAGCTGTTGCGATGGCCGCAGACAGGCTGAGCAGCGTGCGCCAATGTGCCCACGGCAGCAAGGTGAGCGGCAGCGCCAGAATGCTTGCACCTATGCCCAGCCAGATAATCTTGTGTGTTTCGGTGAGCGGGTCGATATTGAAATCGCTCGCGAAATAGACCGTGGCGGCGAAGCCGGCGATGACGGCGAGACCGCTCAGGCGCAGACGCTGGAACAGTTCCGCGCTGAGTAGTGCGGCGATGAAGGGGAGTAATCCGGCTTGCAGGGCGGGGTGAGTGAATATTTCGTGCAACTTTTTCTCCTATGGGTGCTCCAATGCCGCGCGAGTGTATCACCCCCGACGGGGACTTGAAATCGTTGCTGTCGTCCCCATCTGGGGAGCCGTACCGGGTGCGAGATAGATTGCACGCCGTTCTAAAATCAGTCATTTCGGAGACGAGTAATGAAAAGAATCTTTCTGTTTATTTTGACCAATATCGCGGTACTGTTGGTCATCAATATCACGTTGCGTTTGCTGGGCGTGGATCGCTGGATGGATCAGAGCGGCGGTATCAATTTCAGCGCGCTGCTGGTGTTGTCCGCGGTGATTGGTTTCGCCGGATCTATCATCTCTTTGTTTATGTCGAAATGGATGGCTAAGCAATCCGTCGGGGCGCAAGTCATCACCAATCCTTTCGATCCGACAGAGCGCTGGTTGCTGGATACGGTGCGCCGCCAGGCGCAGTCTGCCGGTATTGGTATGCCGGAAGTGGCCATCTATGATGCGCCGGACGTGAATGCTTTTGCCACCGGATGGAATCGCAACGATGCGCTGGTGGCCGTGAGTACCGGCCTGCTTAACAACATGAGCAAAGACGAAGTCGAAGCGGTGCTGGCGCACGAAATCAGCCACGTTGCCAATGGTGACATGGTGACATTGGCTTTGATCCAGGGTGTGGTGAACACCTTCGTGGTGTTCTTCTCCAAGCTGTTTGGATATTTTGTGGATCGTGTGCTGCTTAAGAATGACGGACGCGAAGGTCCCGGCATTGGTGCATTTGTGGCGGAAATCGTGGCGCAGTTGGTGCTGGGTGTGCTGGCAAGTGTCATCGTCATGTGGTTCTCGCGCCAGCGCGAGTTCCGTGCCGATGCGGGCGGCGCAAATCTGGCCGGGAGGCAGAAGATGATTGCGGCACTGGAAAAACTCAAGGTGAATCACGAGCAAGCAGCGATGCCGCAGAACATGGCCGCGATGGCGATTTCCAGCAGCGGCGGCTTCTCTAAGTTGTTCATGACCCATCCGCCTTTGGATGAGCGAATCGAGGCATTGCGCTCCGCTCGTTAAGCGTGTCGCCGTCCGGCGCAATACCGGACGGCACTCGGATGTCAGCCGTGCGGAATATGGTTTAGCAGTTCTTTTTCCAGCGCATCCTGCCCGTTGTTTTCGAAATTCAGAAACTTGATGCCGGCGCGAAACATACCGTTATTGCCGAGTACACAATAAGTCGACTTGCAGTTTGCCTGCAGTGTGATGGTCGGGCCGTGCGCATACTTTGGCGGAATGATAAAAGCGGCTTTGAGCTTGGTGTTGATGGGCAAATTATTTTCTATGTAAGCCGTTGCATCTGTTGTCGAGATGTCGCCCAGCCAGCCATAAAAGTTGCGCTCCATGCCATTAATCTGCAAATTCATGAGTAACTTCCATTTGATCAGATAGTGTTTGGAGATGTTTCTTTCGATAATCTGCGGGGGCGGGGTGGGCGCTGATTCTGTGGCAGGCGCGACAGCTTGAACCCCAATAGTTTGCGGTGCTTCAGTCTTGGCTGGTTCTGTCTGAGGTAATTCAGGCTGTAGGGATTCAGGCTGTAGGGATTCAGGCTGTAGGGATTCGGGCTGGGGTGATTCAGTCGGAGGTACTTCGGGCATTACGGCATGCTCCTTAATATTTGATACGCTGCGGCGAATGCGGTGTGTCGAATGATGAGCAGCTTGTCGGCTATTCAGTCATCTTCGTCAATGTATTTTTCCCGTGGCGGATTGCCGTCATAAACCAGACTTTGGCGGCGTGCGAGATAAAAATCACGGATGAAGGCATAGCGGTCTGAAGCTTCGTCCAGCGTGCTCTCGAAACTAATCAACTCGGCGCGCAGATGGATTTTGTCGGTAAGGTACAGACTGTTGCGTGTCGCGGCATCGTGGATGTTGGGAATAACGCCGGTGAAGCCGTCCACGGCCAGCCCGCTGCCGTCGCGTATCGTGCTGGGTCCGAAGAATGGCAGCATCAGATAGGGGCCGCTGCTGATGCCCCAATAACCCAGCGTTTGACCAAAATCTTCATTATGTTTTTCGAGACGCTCGGTCACATTGATAAGACCGAGTATGCCGAATGTGGAATTGAACAATACACGGCTGCCATCGGAGGCGGCTTGTTTGAATTTGAGCTGCAGCAAATCGTTCAGCGTGACGGTGATGTCATCGAGATTGGAGAAAAAATTGTGCAGCAATGTCTTGGCGACATCGGGCACCGCTGCGTTGTAGGCTTGTGCTGTTGGTTTGAGCACGTTCTTGTCGAGCGCCTCGTTGAACTTGAAGGCGCTGCGGTTGTACGATTCGAACGGGTCTTTGGGATTGGCGTTCGGTGCCGAAGCGCAGCCCGTGGCGAGTACGGCGATAAACGCAAGCGTGGTTTGACGCAGCCTAGATGACTTATGCATGGCCATCGTGAGTATGTCCGGGTGCGTTCAGGTCGGCATTGAAGAACGGGAAGCTGCCGCTTCTGCGGTCGCTGAAAAAGCGTTGCAGGGTGTATTTCACCGGACGGAAAGCGAGCGTGTCCCAGGGGATATCGCGTTCCTCGAACAGGGCGACATCCAGGCTTTCTACGCCCGGCGAAAAATCGAGATCGAGCAGGCGGGCACGAAATAGCAGATGCACCTGATTGATGTAAGGCAAGTTGTACATTGAATACAGATGCGTGATGTCGACGCGGGCGTTGGCTTCTTCCAGTGTTTCGCGTGCCGCCGCCTCGGCGGTGGTTTCGCCGTTTTCCATGAATCCCGCGGGCAGTGTCCACAAGCCGTGGCGTGGCTCGATGGCGCGGCGGCACAGCAGGATGCGCCCGTCTTCCCACTCCGGGATAGCGCCGACTATGAGTTTGGGATTGTGGTAATGAATGGTGGCGCAGACAGTGCAGACATGGCGCTCGCGGTTATCGTCTTGCGGCAGACGGAGTTCTACGGGTGCTCCGCACTCAGGACAGTATTTCAAGATTGCTCTCCGCTGTCAGTTCCAAAATTCAGGCCCGGAATCTTAATTGCTTAAGGTGTTATTTCACCGCGGGTGCGCTCGCGCTTTTACCGGTATTTAATTTGAGTATGCGTTGCGCATCGTCGCGCAGTTCTTTCATACCCATGGCATCGTAGGCCTGTACCAGTACCTGCAACGCTTCGCGTGTTTGCGGTGTGTTTGGATAATCGCTCAGCACACCTTTGGCGCGGTTGGCGGCCGCGATATAAGCCCCCCGGCGCAGATAGTAGTTCGCGACGTGGATGTCCGATCCTGCCAGTGTGTTGAGCAGATACTGCATACGCAATCTGGCATCGGGTGCGTAGATGCTGGACGGGAAACGTGTCACCAACTCTTTGAATGTGTCGAATGACTCGTGTAGCGACTTGGGGTCGCGTTCGGACGGGTCCTGTTGCGACAAGGCGTTCATGATGCCGCCAAGGTTCTCGTCAAAATTAACCAGTCCTTTGAGGTAGTAGACGTAGTCGAGATGCGCGTTGTTGGGATACTGTTTGATGAAGCGCTCGATGGCGCTGAGTGCGGGGGCAGGCTCGCCCTGTTTGTAATAGGCGTAGGCGATTTCCATCTGTGCCTGTTGGGCGTAGCGTCCGTAGGGATAGCGCGATTGCAGTTTTTCGAAGGTCTTGACCGCTTTTTCGAAGTTGTGATCCTCCATCGAAGCCATGCCCTGTGAGTACAACTCTTCAGCCGTGTAGTTCGTGGTATCTGGAGTGGAACTGCAAGCAACTAACGTGAGCAGGAGGAAAACGTATAAACTATGGCGCATGACTGAATCCGATAAAATTTTGCACGATTATACCAAAGATACCCCTTCAACCCAGCCCGGTGTTCCGCCGGATGATGCCGATGCGGAGGGCGACCTTGATAATGTCCTCCCCGCGGATGCCGTCTCAGCATTGAACTTCAAAGTGCCGCTCGAATATGGCGGCTCGCGTCTGGATCAGGCGCTGGCCAAGCTGTTGCCGGAGTATTCACGCAGTCGTTTGCAGGAATGGGTGGCGCAGGGACAAGTTACCCTGAACGGTGCGGCGGCCACTTCCAAACAGAAAGTATGGGGAGGGGAGCTGCTCGATGTTGTACCGCAAAGCAATCCCGCCGATCAACCGTACGAAGCCGAGGATATTGCCATCGACATCGTGTTTGAGGATGACAGCATCATCGTCATCAATAAACCCGTGGGTTTGGTGGTGCATCCCGGCAGCGGGAATTGGCATGGCACTTTGCTGAACGCGCTGCTGTATCACGAACCGGCACTGGCTGAAGTGCCACGTGCGGGTATCGTGCACCGGCTCGACAAGGACACCAGCGGTTTGCTGGTCGTGGCCAAGACGCTGGTCGCGCAGACTGCATTGGTGCGCCAGTTACAGGAACGCAGTGTGAGCCGCGAGTATCTGGCTTTGGCGCACGGTGAGATCGAGCGCGGCGGCAGAGTCGATCAGCCTATCGATCGTCATCCTTCTCAGCGTACCAAGATGGCGGTGGTTGAAGGCGGCAAGCCCGCCGTCACACATTACGCCATCGTCGAATCTTTTCCGGGTTGCACCCTGCTGCGCTGCAAGCTGGAGACGGGGCGAACGCACCAGATTCGCGTGCATATGGCGCACCTGCGCCATCCTCTGGTCGGCGACCATATCTATATCAAAGGTGCGCAGAAGTGCCCGCCGCAGATGCGTGCAACGCTTCTGGAGTTCCCGCGTCAGGCGCTGCATGCGGAGCGTCTGGGTCTGGAGCATCCCGAAACGGGTGAGTGGATGGAGTGGCACAGGGATATGCCGGACGATATGCAGCAGTTGCTCAAGCGAGTCAGAGGAATCGCGCATGAGCTCCCCTGAGCATCGTATTGTTCCGGATTGGCCGGCTCCCGCGCGCGTGCGGGCATTGCAAACTACCCGTCAGGGCGGAGTGAGTCTCGCGCCCTACGACAGTCTCAATTTGGGCGACCATGTTGGGGATGTCACGCGTGCCGTGGCACACAATCGCCAGCTGTTGTCCGCTCT
>JAGVIV010000257.1 GCA_020055845.1 Betaproteobacteria bacterium | reverse complement strand
TCGCTCACCAATATCCCGCTGCAGAAACTGGCTGCCTAGGTAAGCTACTCATGGCCACTATCGTTTTTTACGAGAAACCCGGCTGTGGCAATAACACTAAACAGAAAGTGTGGTTGGCCGCGTCCGGGCACACCGTGCTGGCCAAGAGTTTGCTGACCGAGAAGTGGACTGCGGAGCGTTTGCGTCCCTTTTTCGGCGAGCTGCCGGTTGCGCACTGGTTTAATCCCAGTGCGCCTAGAATCAAGTCCGGCGAAGTCGATCCCTCTGTGTTGGATGCTCAGACCGCGCTCGATATGATGGTCGCCGAACCGTTGCTCATTCGTCGTCCGCTCATGGACGTGGAGGGTGAGCAGCGTGCTGGTTTCGATCCGCTTGCGGTGCATGCCTGGATAGGTCTCAACGATGCCAAACCCAAGGGCGATATTGAAGCCTGTTCCAAAGATCATCATCACGCCCAAGCCTGTGCGGTACCGGAGACCGTGACATGATCTCGGTGCCGGATGCTGTCGAGCTCGCACCCGGTACGCACTGGATAGGCGCGCTAGATCCGGGTTTGCGCGAATTCGACATCATCCTCAAGACAGCCAACGGTACAACCTACAATTCATATTGCGTGCGCGGCAGCAAGGGCGTGGCGGTGATCGACACGGTGAAAGCTGCTCATGCCGCCGAGTTTTTCCGGCGGCTTGAGCAGGTGGCGCGTTACGAAGAAATTAGCACCATCGTGCTGAATCATCTGGAGCCTGACCACAGCGGTGCGCTGCCCGAGCTCATGCGCCGCGCGCCGCAAGCCAAACTCTACATCTCCGCCAAAGCGCAATTGATGTTGAAGGCACTGGTGAAAAGTGATGAGTTGCATTTCAACATCGTGAAGACAGGCGACAGCGTGGATCTCGGCGACCGTACGCTGCGTTTTTTTAGTACGCCGTTTCTGCATTGGCCGGACACGCAATGTACGTTGGTCGAGGAGCAGTCCATCCTGTTCAGCGGTGACGTGTTCGGTTGCCATTTCTGCGATGCGCGTCTGTTTAACGATCAGGTGGGCGACTTCCGTTTTTCATTTGAATATTATTACCAGCACATCATGCGTCCGTTCCGCGAGCATGTGCTGGAGGCACTGGAATTGCTGGAGCCATTGCCGCTCAAACTCATTGCCCCCGCGCACGGCCCCATCTTGCGCGAAGCGCCGCTCAGCTATATGCAGCGTTACCGCCAACTCGCCGCTCCCTTGCTGCATAACGAAGTAGGCGCACACAATAAATCATTGCTGGTGTTTTACATCTCGTCTTATGGCAATACGGCACGTATGGCGCAGGCGGTAGCCGAGGGTGCCGAGAGTGTTTCCGGTGTGCGTGTGTCTTTGTATGACTTGCAGGCGACAGGCGATTTGCCTTTTGTCGATTTGATCGAGGAGGCGGATGGTATTGCTTTCGGCTCTCCCACCATCAATGGCGACGCAGTGAAGCCGGTATGGGATCTGCTGTCTTCGCTGACAGTCATCAAGGTGAGCGACAAGTTGGGTGCGGCGTTCGGCTCCTACGGATGGAGCGGTGAAGCCATCAATATGATAGAAGACCGTTTGCGCGGACTCAAATTGCGCGTGCCGATCAAAGGTGTGCGCGCGCGCCTGATTCCCACCGATGAAGAACTCGATCGTTGCCGTGACCTCGGCAAACAACTCGCACAACACCTGACCGGCAATATTGATCGCCGTGTTATTTCCATGACTGAACTACTTGCACAGGAGCAACCCAATGCCTAAGGCTAATGTCACCTTTGAAAAACTCGGCATCACCGTCAGTGTCCCCGCCGGAACCCGTCTCATCGAAATTTCGGAAAAGGTCGGCGCCAGCATCACTTATGGTTGCCGCGAAGGCGAGTGCGGTACATGCATGATGCGCATAGTTTCCGGGATGGAAAACATGAGCGAACGCTCGGTGCTGGAAGACAAGGTTCTGCAGGAAAATATGGCGGGAAGCAGTCACCGTCTCGCCTGTCAGGCACAGGTTCTGGGGGGCGATATCGTCGTCAAAGCTTAAGGATTTTTTACAACCACTACAAGGAGTCACCGCAATGCCGAACATTACTTTTTCCAGCCCTCTGCACAAAGACAAGACTATCTACGCTGTTGCAGGCAGCCATACCATGACGGTGCTGACTCTGGCCAAAGACAACCACATTCCCATCGACTTCGGCTGTGAGAACGGCGAGTGTTCGACTTGTCTCGTCAAGGTTACCAACCTCACCAACAAAGGCCCGATGGCCGGCCCGCTGACCGACCGTGAAATCAGCGTCCTCAAACAGGAAGGCAAGATCACTCAAGCGCAGATTGAAGCGATGAAGGTGAATGATGTCATCACCACTGAGTGGCGTTTGGCCTGCCAGATGGTGTTGCGCGACGAAGATCTGCTGATCGAATACCCCAGCAAATAAATCACGCTCATGCAGGCACACCTTATGCACCGTCAAAATATCTCTTTGCAGCAGGGTCTGTATGCGGAGCTGATGGCGCACGCTGCCGGCCTGCCGAATGACGAGCTGTTTGCGCAGATGATTGCCAGCCAGCACGGCGGCGCTGGCGCATTACCGTCAGGACTCGGGCTGACAGGGAAGGATTTCGCGGCTTTGCTGGCGCGGCATTTCCCCGGCTTCGGCATGGCGGCGCAGGCCGAAGCCGGGAGTGCAGATCAGCGTGCGCTGGAGCGTGATGATGTACTGGGCTTGCTGCTCGAACACCGTGCCTACGACAATATGTCGGAGCAATGGATGGCGGAGATTGTTACCTATGCGTGCATGGGTAATGATCATCTGTGGCAAGACCTCGGTCTGCATTCGCGTGAATATCTCAGCCGTCTTATGGTGCAGAACTTTCCCGCGTTGGCGGCGAAAAATGAGCACGATATGAAATGGAAGAAATTCCTCTACAAGCAGTTATGCGAGCAAGAAGGTGTCAATGTCTGCCGCTCGCCGAGCTGTGAATATTGCGCGGACTATCTGAATTGTTTCGGTCCTGAAGAGTGAATGTGGAAACTTCGGTTCCGCCGGGGATGCAAGCTATACAGGGTTTGTGTGCCGCATGATTTCCGCAATTAATATGTTTTGCTTTCCTTCATGACATCCACTGACCGTGCTATTGCCGCTTATCTGGGACTCGCCATCGGCGATGCGCTGGGATCGACGGTGGAGTTTATGACGCCGCGCGAAATTGTGGCGCAGTACGGTGTGCATGACACGCTGTGCGGCGGGGGCTGGCTGCATCTCAAGCCCGGGCACGTCACCGACGACACCACTATGTCGCTGGCTCTCGGTGATTCCATATTGCGCTGCGGCAGGGTGGAAGCACTGGCTGCGGCACAGGCCTTCGATGTCTGGATGCACGCGAAGCCGGTGGACATAGGCAATACGGTGCGGCGCAATCTGCTGCAATTCCGCAAAACAGGTAATCCGGAAGCGCCGTATTCAGATCATGATGCGGGCAACGGTGCTGCCATGCGTGTGCTCCCCGTAGCGCTCGCCACACTGGATCAGCCGGAAGAGAGCGTGCGCGCCGCCAGCCGCGCGCAGGCGCATGTTACGCATCACTGTGCGCTTTCCGATGCTGCCTGCGAATGTCTTATTTTTATGGTGCAGGACGCTTTGCGCGGTGCCGATAAGAATCATTTGCTGCACACTTATGCCCATCCGCTGGTGGCGCAATACCCCGAATTTCGCTTTCGCGCTGTGCGCCAGAGCCAGAATCCCAGCGGCTATGTCGTCGACACGCTGCAAGCCGTGTTCCAGAGTTTCTTCGATACCGATGATATGTATGACTGTCTTGTCGATGTGGTCAACCGCGGCGGCGATGCGGACACTACCGGCGCGATTGCGGGCATGCTGGCGGGGGCGCTATACGGACGCGGCGGGATACCCGATGCGTGGTTGGGGGCGCTGGATGCGGATACGCGCCGCGCATGCGAAACGCAGGCTTGGGCGCTGTCGGCGCTGGTATAGGTTTTATTCTTCGTCGCAGTTCAGGCGTTGCCAGATAGATTCGAACTCAACCTCGTCGGCTAAGAAACAGGCGACCACATCGGGATCAAAGTGTTTGCCATTGCTTTCGATGATGATGGCTTTGGCTTTTTCATGGGAAAAGGGTTCTTTGTAGCAGCGTTTTGTGCGCAGGGCATCGTACACATCGGCCAGTGCGATGATTCTGGCGCTGAGTGGGATAGCCTCTCCCGCTAGGCCGTAGGGGTAGCCACTGCCGTCCCACTTCTCATGGTGACTTTCCGCAATTTCGATGCCGATCTTTACGAAGGTATTGCTCTCGTTCGTTTTATTGACCGCGCGCAAGGTTTCCGCGCCCATGGCCGAGTGTGTCTTCATGATGACGAACTCTTCATCGGTGTAGTGCCCGGGTTTGAGGAGAATGTGATCGGGTATTCCCACTTTGCCGATGTCGTGCAGCGGGCTGGCGATGAAAATATTCTGGATGAAATCAGGATCGATAATGTGCGCGTATTTGTGAGTCTTTTCCAGCGAGATAGCTAGCACTCTGCTGTATTCGCGCACCCGCTCCAGATGCGCACCGGTTTCCGGATCGCGGGATTCGGCCAGCTTGGACAGCGCAAAAATCGTCTCCATCTGCGCCAGAGTGATATTGCTGACTTGTTCTCTGACGCGGTCTTCCAGATGCAGGTTGTATTCTTCAATTTGTTTGCGATACACCGCTTCCTGATCGCGCAGACGTTTCTTTTCCAGACTCGCGCCTATGCGTGCCCGCAGCAGCACGGGATCGAAAGGTTTGGGGACATAATCTTCGGCACCCATCTCGATACAGCGCACGATGGCACTGATATCGTCCAGTGCCGAAATCATGATGACGGGTATGTGGCACAGCACCGGATCTGATTTGATACGGCTCAGTGTCCCGTAGCCGTCCAGGCGCGGCATCATGACATCGAGCAGAACCAGATCGAAAGCGGTGTTGCTCATAATCTCCAGTGCATGATAACCATCCACTGCGGTGAAGACACGATGCCCAAGTCGTTCCAGTCGTCGTGACAGCATATCCCGGTTCGCATCGTTGTCGTCTACCACAAGCAGAGAGCCGCATTGCTCTGGTGTCTGCGCGAGTCGGGGTGATGATACCTCGTGCAGTTTTGGTGCCGTGCTCTGGGTCGCATCTTGCGGCGATTCGGTCGAGCCGTCGATCAGGCCGAGCAAGTGTCTTGAGGCTTGTTTGATTTTGCCGAGATCGGTAATAAAGCTGGTGTTGTCGGATAGACCAGAGTCTTCCTGCAGCATATCGCTGAGGCCAATGATGTTGTTGACCAGCGTGCGCATCTCATGGCGCGCCTCCAGCAGTCCGTTTTGCAGACTTTTTCTGCGTTTGTGCGGCGCAAACAGATCGTTGATGATTACCAGCAGACGCTGGCCTTCGTGGTTTATCTTTTCCAGTTCGTGTAGCAGATAATCCTGCTGCTGCTCGCTCGCCTCTTCGATGAGCATTTCGCTATAACCGATGATATGGTTCATCGGTGTGCGCAATTCATGCCGCAGCGTGGCCATGAACTGTTCGCGCCGCTCGGGGGATGCCAGCTGGATGGCCGCCAGTGCGACAGGCTCCAGACTTACGAGGTGAAGCGCGCTATTTTTCGGCATCAGGGGGACTCCTTGTGGATACAGGTTTTGACAAAATCCCCGACTTCCGTGAGCAAGCTCACCTGGCTATATTCGCCCTTTTGCATCACTCTCTCCACATGACCGTTGAGGCGCAGATGATCCTCTGTGCTCAGGTCTTTGGCGGTCAACACGATCACGGGGATCGCGCGCCACTCTTCTTTTTTACGTAACTCAACGGCAAATTCGAAGCCGTCCATTACCGGCATCATGAGGTCCAGCATGATGATGCAAGGTGTGTTGCCGTCCATTTTTTGCAGGGCGACCTGGCCGTTTTCGGCCTCGATTACGGTCATCCCGGTTTTTTCAAGGGTGCGCCGCATCATCTCGCGCGTTGCGGCATCGTCTTCGACCAGTAGGACGCGGCAGGGCGGGCAGGTTGCGGCGTGCGTGCGGTAGCGTTCCATCATGGCGGTCAGACGGTTGCGGTCTATGGGCTTGACCATATAGTCGGAAGCGCCGAGCGAAAATCCCAGATTCTTTTCTGCCACCATGGTGAGCATGATGATGGGAATGTCCGCCAAGTCGGGATCCGCTTTGAGCGTGGTTAATACCGCCCAGCCATCCATGTCGGGCATCATTACATCCAGCGTAATGGCATCCGGTTTCAGAATCTTGGCCAGTGCGATACCTTCTTTTCCACCCGTGGCAGTCCTTACTGTGAAGCCGTCTTTGCTCAGGTAACGTTCCAGCAATTCGCGCGCCACGGGATCGTCATCGATGACCAGAATTGTGCTGCCCCCGGGCAAGGCTTCCAGCACGGGATTTTCCGCGAGATCTGTGGCTACAGGTGCTGTCTGTTCCGCAGTGACGGCGGGAAGGCGGACGCTAAAAGTGGTGCCTTTTCCGAATTCGCTTGCCACCTGGATGTCCCCCCCCATCAGTTCACAGAAGCGCCGTGAGATGGTGAGGCCGAGACCCGTTCCGCCGTATTTGCGCGTGGTCGAGGCATCCGCCTGAGTGAAGGCCTGAAACAGTTTGTCCAATTGCTCGGGGGTCATACCAATCCCGCTGTCCTGCACTCGGAACTCAATCCACGCTTTGCCCGTTCCATCAAAAGAGCGCGCCACACCCAGAGTGATGTTTCCATTCTCGGTGAACTTGCTGGCATTGCTGAGCAGGTTGAATAGTATCTGGCGCACCTTGGTGAGATCCGAGCGCATCTCGCCAGCCTCGGCATCGATGTTGATCTGCAAGTGATTATGGTTTTTATTGATCAGCGGCTGGATGGTGGCGTTGACATCCTTGATTGCATCTTGGATAGAGAAGGTCTCCAGATAGGTTTCCATTTTTCCGGCCTCAATTTTGGAGAGGTCGAGGATGTCGTTGATCAGCCCGAGCAGGTGTTTGCCCGCACCATGGATTTTTTTCAAATCTGGAATAAAGTGCGTGGCCCCTTCGTCTTCGGCCTCCTCCTGCAGCATCTCGCTGTAGCCGATGATGGCGTTGAGCGGGGTGCGCAATTCGTGGCTCATGTTCGCCAGAAATTGGCTCTTGGATTGGTTGGCGGCTTCCGCGGCGAGCGCCATCCCCTCCGCATGTTTTGCGGCGCGCTCCATGTCGCGGTTGCTCTCCTGTAAACGCACCGCGATGGTGTTGAATGAATTCACCACCTGCCCCAGTTCGTCGCGGTTGGGCAGAGCGACAGCACCGCTCATATCGCCGCTGGCCATGCGTTGCGCGGCCTGTTCCAAGCCTTGTACCGTGCGCATCACACCGAAATAAAACGCCATCCACAGATAGGCGACCAGTGCGATGGCCAGCGCAGTCACGATGAGCGCGATATTGCGCTGCAATTCGAAACCTTGTATGCGTGATTCAAGCAGGCGGTCGAGTTCGTCAGTCGTTTTGTCCCACAGCAGGAAGCTGGCGGCGAACACCTGTTGTGCGGAGTTGTTCAGGATTGCCGTATCTGCGGGTTTTCCGATTGCAGATTGCGTGTGCTTGTCGAGTAAGCCGAGATAGGTGCGGGTGTTTTGGGCAAGCTCTTCCAATGGGGTGTCCAGATGTGACTTGAGTTGCCGCGACGGGTTTTTGGCAAAAGCGGTATGCAATCCTTTTTCCAATTCGAGCTGGCCGGACTTTACCAAAGCGCCGAGCCGCAGCAGTTCTGCATGCGTTTCTTCATCACGCGGTATCGCACGCATGGCGAGCAGCTGGGTCTGGGCGAGTACGCTCTGTGCGGCGGGGAGTTTGAGCAGCATGGCATCCATTGTGTAATAGCTGTCCAAATCGGGATCGAGGATCAGATTGGATGTGTCGCCCACATAGGAAATGAGTTCGTGGATGCTGTCGATAAACGTGCCGAGGGTATCGCCCTGCGCACTTCCTTGCTGGGGTTTGTTCCAAGCATCCTGCAACATTAGGACGCGGTTGCCGGTATCGAGTTTCTTGCCCCATTTACGGTCGAGTTCGGCAAGTGCTTCCATGTCCTGCGAGAGACGGGTACGCACGCGGGCCATATCCGTACGGTGCTCCGCATCATCGGGGCCTTGTGCCAGGATGCGGGCGTGCAAAGCATCCTCCATGAGCACTCTTAAAGGTCGCAGATAGGTGGTGCCAATCAGTTCTTTTTCCGCAAATTGCACTTGGACACTGACTGCGCTGAAGAAGAAATACATCATCAGCCACATGGGCAGCAGAAACAGGAAAGTGATCAGGGCGAACTTTTGCGGGTACTTCAGGCGGTTCATCAATTCGATGCCGCTATCGAATATTTTTCGGTCGTTTGCCGTTTGTCGGCAACCCAAAGCGTAGTCAGCGATATTGCTGTCCGGTGCGTTCATTGCGCTCTCTTTATGCATAATGCTTTGTCGATCAGACCTTGGCCTGCAGCAAGGCGTTGATTTTTCCAAGCAGGCGGTCAAACTCGACCGGCTTGGTGTCATAGTCGTCGCAACCGGCAGCGATACCCTTTTCTCTATCTCCCGACATAGCATGGGCGGTGAGCCCGATCACCGGGATGGAGGCGGTTTCTGTCGCGGATTTGATGCGCTGGGTGGCCTCCCATCCGTCCAATACCGGCAGGTTCATGTCCATCAAAATAAGGTCCGGCTGTTCCGATAAAGCCATGGCGACTCCTTCGCCGCCGTCTACCGCAAGAACGACCTGAAAGCCTTTGCGCTCCAGACGTCGCGAGAGCATGTCGCGGTTCATTTCGTTATCTTCAACTAGCAATAGCTTGGACATGTGTTCCTCGTTTGTTATCTTGAGTTTGGTTATGCGTTGAGATTGGTGAATTTGCGGCGCAGACGTTCCTGGGACAGCACCACAATCATTTCGCGCGAACTCTTGCCTGCGCCCGGTTTGACCAGACTTTCCGCCAGCATATTGCCGGCCGATAGCATGGGCGATACCTTCTCTATTCTTTCCGCCGGAATCTCGGGTATCTCGCCGAGTTCGTCCACCATCACGCCGATGAGTGTGTTGTTCGTATCGCCCATGCGCAACACCACAATCTGCGGCTCTTCGCTGCTGCGGCGCTTGTCTTCTTTACCCAGCATGCCCCACAGGCCGACGACGGAAATAAGCTGATCACGGAACATGATGTAGCCCAGCATATTTTCCCCTGCACCGGGAATGCGCGTGAGCCCTTTGACATCGATCGATTCGACTACATGATCGGTCGGTATTCCCAGCCAGTGGCTGTCCACGTAGAAAGTGGCAATCTCCACACTCTCCCCGTCCCCTGCCGCTTTTATCTCGGCATCCTGCAGGCGGCTGCGCGGACCGGCGGCGCTGCGGCGGCTGTCTTTTTGGCTCTCGCCCAGCGGGGCGAAAATAAGCGCGACGACATCGTTGCGGTAGGCATCGCTGCTGCTTTTGTATTCGCGGTATCCCTGCGACATACATGCGCCCACTGCGTAGAAATGCCCATCGAAGATGGTGATGGTCGATCTTCTTTCGCCGCTGCCGATCTTGAAGAAGCTTTCCTCCAGTTGCAGTTGCATACCGGGGGTAAGGGTATCGAGTGTGGAAGCGATGATGCGTCTATCGCGGTCGGCAAACACGCCAAAGCAACCGGCGGGTACGGCACCGTTCTCCTCATGCGGCAAAGCGTCATTCAGCATGGCGGCGAATTGGGGGGCGGCATCGAACACGATGCCGATACCACCGACGATGTTCTGTGCCGCCGAGGTATCGCGGATGGCAGAGGCGTAGATGTAGGAGTGCTTGTTTTGATACAAAGGACTGCTGACGAAATCGGAGACGGCATAACTTTGGCTGTCTTCCAACGTCAGCGTGCGGCGCACCCATTCCTCGTTCAAGGCCTGCCCGCAGAGTTCCTGATATTTGGGATTCGACACGGCCAGTACATTGCCGCTGCGGTCGAAAACCACCAGATTGTCGTACACAGTGTACAGACTGTTGATGTGTACCAGTGTCTTGGCAATTTCGCGCACGGCGGCTTCGTCGGGCAAGGGATTGGACAGAGCGCGGCGGAACACCGAGGACAGTGCCCACCAGCGCACATCGTTGGCGCGCTCATACAGATTGCGATCCATGATGTCGATGGCCAGCGCGGCTTGGAATTGGCTGTCCTGCAGAATGCTGGAGACAACGGTCTGGTGCAGATTGCTGATCGACTGCTCAAAGACATCCTGTGTTTTTAAACCGGTGTTGCTGATTTCCCACAAAAGTATTTTGGAGAAAGCGGGATTCAGCGCTTTATGGCCGCTCTTCTGGCTCACGTTGCCGTTCCAGACTGAGCGGTTTAGTGCGCGCTGTATTTTGGCCGCATGGCAGGGTATCTCACGCAGGGCATCGCTGAACAAGCGCGGGTTGCCCATGACTGCGGCGAGTGCATCTTCGGGGATGCTGGCTGCCTGCATGCGTCCCTCTTCCTGATCGAATGCGTGATCGAGTGGCAACATCACATGCCCGTACCAGCCCGGCCCCATATAGCCTTGGTAGCCCTGTGTGGCACGCGTCACCGCGAGATAACGCCTGCCGGCGAAACGGGTCACACACCAGTCGCGTTCGGCCTGAAATTTAACGCTGGCACCCACGGGTACGTGAAAGGTGTCGCTGCTGGAGATGACGGTTCCCTCTCGGTCCAGCAGAGTAACCACGCTCCAGTCTTCTTCCTCGACCAGATTGGAGAAAATGCGCTCTGCTTCATTGGCGAAACGGAAGCACAGGCACAGCACTCCCAGATTCGTTTGTCCGTCGGCGCTGGTGACACGGTAGGAATAAATCAGGCTGTTGTTTTGTTTGGGCTGCAGGTCGCTATGGCGGAAGGTCTCTACATAAGCTTGGCCGGATGTGAGCGATTCGGCGATCAGCGCATCGTTCGATTTGCGCACGGGATTGTCCCTGTCGAGCTGCAACAGCACGTTGCCTTCGATGTCGAGCAGGATGATGTTGGCGTAAACGGAATATTTCTGCACGTATTCGCCGAACTGAGCCAGCAGAGCAGCATCATACTTTTCCAGTTCCAGGCGGGACTCTTCACCGATCAGGCGCGAATGCAGCGGGGCGAATTTGCTTAGGTAGTCGCGCACATCGTCGTCCATCGCTAGAAAGCCTATATCGGCGGTGCGTTCAAACAGGTTGCGCACCATGATGTCGACCGCGACCTGGGCTTTGGACTTCATCGCTAGCGTGGTTTTTTTCAGAGTCTCTCTGGCCAGCTGGTTCAATAGGCTGCCGCTCAATGCCTGAAAGGCGACGCGCGTATCGGACATATCGGTTGCCGTACCGGACAGATGTCCGAGCAGGGTCAGGCTGTCCCACACCGACTGTAATGCCTGTAAACGCTCGCGGTACTCTTCCGCTTTGCCCATCATGCGCATCAGTTCGACCAATTCCTGATCGACATCGATTCCTTCGTATGTAGCCATTGTCAGCCTCCCGAATTGAGCCTTGGTCCGTTTTTAACCAAGCTAAGCTGCTTGATGTCGCAACTTTCATGCCTAAGTTGCAAAACTGACATGTACGGGGGGAGCAGACGTTGCAGTTAAATCTGTTTTTGGGGGAAAACCATGTGATGAACATGACAATTGTAATGACGGGGTGGGCTAATCCACATGCACTCCGAGGTTATTGCGGGCTTGGATGCGCTGGGAGATGCGGCAAGACTTTCATCCCGGCGTGTTTTTTGGGATGCTGCGTATATTGCCGATTTATATAATGACGGTTAGAATGTCGGCGTGGGAAAAATGACCACGAAATTAATTGACGTTATTTTGATATTTTCACCGGTGTCTGGATGTAGGCGGACTTATCACTTGCGTATCTGAAGATAGAATCGATTTGGCATTTAATTTGCGCATAATTTAAGGGAAGCAAAATGAAGAAAAAACTATTGGCTCTTGTATTGTTGTCCGCAGTCTCCGCCCCGGCGTGCGCGCTTGATGACAGCGGCGTGTATCTGGTCGGTATGGCGGGAAACACGAGCAACATAGCAGTGTCGATAGCGGGACTTCGCTGGGTGGCCTGATCGGTTACAAATTCAATTCTTTTTTCGCCGTCGAGGGCGGGATGACGATGCTGGTGGATAAGGCGAATTATCTTGTGGCGCAGACCCCGGTCGTCATTGCGGGCACGAGTTATACCTACACTTCCACAACCTTGGCCGGTTCCGAATTCACGGCGGTGCTGGGCTTGCCACTGACGGAAGATTTTTCCATTCTGGTGCGTCTCGGTTATGCCAGCATGGAAAGAAGCAACAGTCCTTCCCCCGCCGAAGTGGAGGTGCAATGGAAAGGGGCGAGCACCGGTTTGGCGGCGCAATATCTGTTGCCCTTCCAGTTTACGGTGGGCGGAAGCAAGATGCAGATCGGTTTTCGCGCGGGGGTTACAAAATACAATCTGACCGATGCGACGGGTCTGCTTAGCGAGACACCGACTAATTCATATGTGGCC
>JAGVIV010000035.1 GCA_020055845.1 Betaproteobacteria bacterium | reverse complement strand
TGTGCTCTTCCGATCTAGCGAACACGGCTCCATTAGCACAGATGGACACTCGGGCAGCATCACCACCGAGCACGGAACAGTCGACTTTTCCAACATTGACAAGATCGAGTGGTAATCCATTAATCTGTAGCACAAAAAAAAGCGGGATTCCTGTAAAAGGAATCCCGCTTTTTTTGCTGGCTGTTAAAGCGGTCAATCAACGGTATAACTAAATTTGTTGCAGACTTTTGCTTTGTTTCTGGATAAGCCGAATCCGCAGCAAGTATTTTGATTTAGAATCGGGGTTGAATGCCCAGTTGGCGGCATCAATTGTCGAGTTCGTTTTGGAGATTTAGGCATCATGGGTGTTATCAAGAAAATGCTTTACCGGAGCAATATGCTGGGCAAACAGCGCCATCAGCATTTTTTTCTCGACATGGAAGAGAACATCCACATCCACTATCGCGATCTGCGTATCGAATTAAGCCGTGGCGAGTTCGAGGATATTTGCGAGGCATTTCGCAAACAGTCCCAGGAACTGCAAACCATCATCGAAGAAAAAAATTACCAGGATGGAAAGCTTCCCAACGCGAATCAGGATGATGTGCGCATCTGGACAGAATCTCTGCTCAAGCACGACGTTAAATACCACCCCCAGCGTTTTTCTCTGGAGGAATGCAGCGACGGATTCCACTTCCATTGCCGCAACTACAAACTCCTATTCAACGAAGCCGAATTTCGCCAAATCGCACAGCTGTTTAAAAACCTGGATGTGGATAGCCCCTGTGCCCGCAGTTACGATGAAGTTCTGGCGCTGCTGGAAGACAACGATGTCGACTTCACTATGGATGCGGGCAATATACCGGGAGAGATACTGGCTATCGCCGTAGCCCCCTACCACTTCCCCAAGATACGCGAAATATTCAAACTCATCGGCTTCACGCTGGATGCTCAAAAATACGAGCATCGCTATCAGGGTGCATCCCTAAAAGTGATTGCCAAAGTAAATACCCAACAGTCCACTTTGGATTACAAACGTATCCGCGGCAACAAATCTACCGAAAGACTGGTGGACTTCCTGTCGCGCAATGCGAATTCCATCAACCCCGACGAACTTAATCGCATCAAATGCCAAGTGCTTGATCTATATTTCGCACTGAGCTCGGGAAAAACGTTGAATGTCGATATCAACCAACAATCATGGCTCTACTCTTCCGCAAACCAGCAAGTCATCTTCCCCTATAGCGCCAGCAGCCAAGGCGGCAAAAGCGAAGCCGCGACACTCTACAAGACATGGGGAGACTTTCTGGTCGGTCTAAAACTCTGGTTTGTTAAACCCACCAAACGCAACCTCCCCCCGCTTGAGCAGGAAGCACTGCTCAAGCAAGTTCGCGATACCCTGCATAATGAAGTCGCCGCATACCCCGCTGTCGACAAAATCTATCTGATGGGGTCGGCACTGCGCGGCGAAATGGGACGTTACCTTGCCCCTTTCGTCAACGGCCCGCAGGTCAAACTCGGTTCCGATGTAGATATATTGATTGAGATTAATCCCGCGCACGAAGCGGATATTCCAGCGCATTGGCATCTCATCAAACAAAATGAAGCATCCAACCAATGTGCCATCTACCACATCTCACAGATACCGATTGCCGGAGGCATTGCCGAATGGCGCATGCACTATCCGCATCTGCCGCTCATCGAGCATTTGATTGATGCCTATGTTTTCTTCCCCTCGCGTGAACACAGGACAGAGAAGGATGATTTCCTTAAAAAATTCGAATCCGAATTGTTCTATGACCGCTCACGCGACGGCATCATCAATCGCAGTGGCGAAGAGAGCAACATCGCACAGCGTGTGAGCGAGTTATACACACTACCTAACGTGGCGATTGAGAAACTCAATGTCGCGACAGAAAATGCCTTATACAGAGTGTCCAACGGCACGCTTCACTACGTGCTCAAACTCTTCAAAGTTTCCGGAAACTACAAACGCAATCGCGTCGAAGAACATACCGCCTATGAAGGAAAATTGATCTCCCTTCTGAAAGAGCGCGGCATCAGTACTCCCGGCGTAATTCCAAGCTCACCAGAACAGGTGCAAATCGAGGGATTTCCCGCGTTGCTGTTTGAATATCTCGATGGTGAACCTCAGCTGCAACCGGAATATCCGTTGGACAAAACGTGCGCCGCACTGGCAGATATCCATCAAGTACAACTCGATCAAGCGCTGAATCTGTCCAAGAATTTTACCTTCGAAGACATCTGCACCCTGTGGCTGCCTCTGTTCAAGGAATACCTGAACAATACAGGGAACAGCCCGGAAATTGCAGCCGCCCTGCAGCAATTTGCCCCCTCGTTAGAGCGCTTTGCTACCCGCAAGAACCGCGATGCCCTCTATGCGGATATTCCCTTCACGCACAATCACGGTGATGTGACCCCCAAAAATGTCATGACAGACAAGCTTGGGCTCTCGATATTCTTCGATTTCAACAATGCCTATTTCGGCCCGCGCATCGCCGACGTACTGGACGGCGCTTTTGAATTTTCGCTTGCCGAGCAATATATCCATCTGGCAGACTTCGCCCGCTTCGATGCCTTCATTGCAGCCTATTCGGCCCGCAGTCAGCTCAACGCCAAAGAACTCAAAAAATTGGAGCAATGGATTGAACTGATCGGCTTGATAAAGTTCACGCGTGAAGTACGCGCACTCTTGGAACACCCGGGTGATGATTTGCGCAAAAAGCGCGCGCTGGCTATTGCAGGATTCGTCAACTCGCGCAGCTCGCATTGAGCGGCATGATAAGACTGCTCATCACCGTTGCACTGCTTTTAGTGATGAGCATCGGCATCGTGCGGGCCGAAACAATCGGCATCCGCTTCATCGTAAGTGATGAACTCGGCGCGACTGAAGCTCAACGCAAAACCACACGGGACACGCTCAAGATTTATGTGGATGTGCTGAATAGCTACTATCGCAATAGCGAAGTCACCCTCAAAGCCGAGATTGCACAGATCGAATTCACAAGTATCCCCACGGCCGATGACGTGCAGATCATCGACGACATGGCGCATGAACGCAAAGCATTCGCGGCCATGTTCCAAAAAGCGCACGATGCCCGCGCCGACTACACCATCACCATCGTGAACAAACTCACGGTGCTGGGCAAACCCGGTTGCGGGCGGGCTTATGCGGTAAACCAAAGTGTGGCCGCGATCTCCGACCCGCGCAAAGCCTTCGCCGTGGTTCACTTTATGTGCGGTTCCCATACCATTGCCCATGAACTGGGACATCTGATGGGATTGAACCACGGCACTCAAGTGGGCAACTGCGATCCACAGCATAGCCATACTTCGGCCATCACCCCGTATGCCAACGGTTATGCCGAGGGAAACTGTGACGGCATCCCACAAGACGGAGAATTCGGAGACATCATGGTGGGAGGACGCATGCGCGAAATCATGGGCAACGACAAAGGCAACCTGCCGCTATTTTCCAATCCGCGCATACACGACAAACGTTGCGGCTTAAAACAGCGTTGCGGCGACCCTATGATAGGAGATGCCGCGCGTGCCCTGAACGAAAATGCGCATTACTACGCATCCCACAAAAACACTCAACTGTGACGATGGATCTCTATCGTCGTGTGCACAATCTCGCTATGGCGGCTTAGCTGATCGCGCACCTGATCCGGTGTCAGTGTTGCGCTACGGGTCTCTATACTCAGGGCACAGGCATAAGCTTCTTTGCCCACACGCCACACATGCAGATCGCTAATCCGCGTCTCACCTGAATCATCGAGCAACTCGATGGCCTCACGGATCTCTTCCACCACAGGATGATCCATCTCCCTATCCAGCAGCACCGTGGCTGTGTCCATCAAAAGACTCCGCGCCCAAACCGCCACAAGAACGGCTCCCGCCAATCCCATTACGGGATCCAGCCACCACCAGCCATAAAACCAGCCGCCCACCAAAGCAAAGATTGCCAGCACCGAAGTCGCCGCATCCGCGAGGACGTGCACATAAGCTGATTTCAGATTCAGATCCTGGTGATGCGGGTGAGTAGCATGCTCCCGCCGCACATAACTATGCTGCGGGTGAATCTGGCGATATTTTTTCGTGGTGTCCGCACTGGGATGAGCATGATGATGCGCGTGTGTACCATGCCCGTGATGATGCTCATGTGCTTTGCCGAGAATCATGGCGCAAACGATATTCACCACTAGACCGACAATTCCAACGATCAACGCTTCCTGATAGTGGATAATCTGCGGTGAGAACAGGCGCTCCACCGAGCCGAACACCATCACCGCCGCAACCCCCAACAGAAAAATGGCACTGGCAAAACCGGCAAGAATCTCTATTTTCCATGTGCCAAAAGCAAAACGCGGGTCAGTTGCATAACGTCGCGCCGCCGCATAGGCAAAAGCACTCAAACCGATGGCAAACGCATGCGAACTCATATGCCAGCCATCCGCCAGCAAGGCCATCGAATTGAACCCCCAACCGGCAACAATCTCCACCACCATCATGGCTGCAGTAATCCACATCACGGCGCGTGTGCCCCGTTCAGCCGAGGGATTAACATTGTGGAAAGAGTGATTGTGGGGCATGGTTGGCATCATAATTAAGCGCTGAATTAATCGATATTCAAACTTTACCGGGCTACTACTTACGCAGTCATCCCTGCGCAAAACATCATATCAAAAATACCCGCTGCCCCATTCCATATCGCGTATTTTTGTCCATGACAACAAACTGACGCTTTGGTAAAATTTCACTGGAGACCCTGCTTTAAAGAATCCTTGCTGGCACCCCTTGCGGAGGTAATTATGGCTATTTCAAACATCAGCAACTCAAATCAATCAGCAGCAGCCAACCGTACGGTTGCGCCTGCCGCACCACATACAGCGCGCACTGAGCGCAAGCCCGATGCGCCACGCGACTCTACCGTGGTCACGATATCCGCACATGCCCGCGACTTGCATCAAGAGGCAAACATTCCATCATCGTCTCAGGAGCACACTGAGCGCATAGAAACCATCAATCGTTCCGATGAAATGACACAGGACAAACTGCGAGCCAACGCCAGAGAAGAAAACAAAATCATCGAAGCCAACAAGAAGATAGACGAACAGTTATACAAACGCATCAACACCAGCGCCTAGCGCCCTGCATTGCCGCTGGCGGTTTTTCTTTTTCGCCTTAGCGCATCTTGGCGACCGCGTCCTCCACCCTATCCACCGCGATGATTTCCATACCCTCGATTTTTTGCTTGGGCGCGTTGGCTTTGGGGATGATGGCGTGGGTGAAGCCTAGTTTGGCAGCTTCTTTCAAGCGTTCCTGACCGCGCTGCACCGGGCGTACCTCTCCCGCCAGCCCCACCTCGCCGAATACCACCATTTTTTCCGGCAGCGGACGATTGCGTAACGAAGAGACGATTGCCAGCAACACGGCAAGGTCTGCGCCCGGCTCCGTAATCTTCACACCGCCCACGGCATTGATGAATACATCCTGATCAAAACAGGCGATACCGGCATGGCGGTGCAACACGGCCAACAGCATGGCAAGTCGATTCTGCTCCAAACCCAAAGATAAACGGCGCGGCGAAGGGGCATGCGAATCGTCGAGCAGCGCCTGTATCTCCACCAACAACGGCCTTGTGCCCTCTTGTGTAACCATGACACACGAACCCGCGACTTGCGCGCCGTGCTGCGACAGAAAAAGTGCGGACGGGTTGCTGACTTCGCGCAGCCCCTTCTCGGTCATCGCGAACACACCCAGCTCGTTCACCGCGCCGAAACGGTTCTTGAACGCGCGGATAAGACGGAAGCTGGAATGGGTATCGCCCTCAAAATACAACACCGTATCAACGATGTGTTCCAGCACGCGCGGGCCGGCCAAGGCTCCTTCCTTGGTTACATGACCAACTAGGATAATGGTTACGCCGCTGCTCTTGGCCATGCGCGTAAGTTGTGCCGCGCATTCGCGCACCTGTGCCACCGAGCCCGGAGCACTCGTCAACTGTTCGGAATACACCGTCTGGATGGAATCAATAACCACCACACTGGGCTTCTCATGGGCTACCGTGGCCTGAATTTTTTCCAGCTGAATTTCCGGCAACAACTGCACTTCACGCGCATCCAGCGCCAAACGCTGGGCGCGCAATGCGATCTGCTGCGCCGATTCCTCGCCGCTCACATAGAGCACTTTTTGCGTGGCGGAGAGATGCGCCAGCGCCTGCAGCAACAAAGTGGATTTACCAATACCCGGATCACCGCCGATCAGCACCACGCCGCCCTCCACCAAGCCGCCGCCCAGCACGCGGTCAAATTCGGCTATACCGGTCGGCGTGCGCGACACTTCACTCGCCTCCACATCGGCCAGCTGCTGCAATTTTCCCGAGGCAGCCAGGGCACTGTAACGGTTCTTGCCCGCAGTAGGCAGTGCTTCCGCCACTGCCTCCACCAGCGTGTTCCATGCCTCGCAATGCGGACATTGGCCTTGCCACTTGGGCGATTGCCCACCGCACTCGGTACAACTGTAAATCGTTTTTGCTTTTGCCATGCCTACCTCTTTTTGAATGCGCAGAAGAATACCCCAGCTATCCCAAATTGATAATGAAAATGTACAGAATAATTGCGGGTAAAATAGCGCCCATGCTAAGACTCACTGAAATCAAACTCCCCATCGGCCATCCCCAGCACGCCATCCACGACGCGATCATCAAGCGTCTCGGTATCCGCGTGGATGAGTTGCACGGTTTCACCCTCTTCCGGCGCGGCTACGATGCGCGCAAACCATCGGCGATCATGTTCATCTACACCGTGGATGTGGACGTGGCGCACGAAGAGAAAGTGCTGAGCCGTTTTAAAAACGACCCGCATGTAAAACCCGCACCCGACACCCGCTACCACTTCGTCGCCCAAGCACCAAAAAATTTGAGCGAACGCCCCGTCGTGATCGGCACCGGGCCGTGCGGTTTATTCGCCGGATTAATCCTCGCGCAAATGGGCTTCCGCCCCATCATCCTTGAGCGTGGAAAAGAAGTGCGCGAACGCAGCAAAGACACTTGGGGCTTGTGGCGCAAACACGAGTTGAACCCGGAATCGAACGTGCAGTTCGGCGAAGGTGGCGCAGGCACATTCTCGGACGGCAAGTTATACAGCCAAGTCAAAGATCCCAAACACTACAGCCGCAAAGTGCTGCATGAATTCATCAAAGCAGGCGCACCGCCGGAAATCGAGTACGTGAGCAAGCCGCACATCGGCACGTTCCGTCTGGTCGGCATGGTGGAAGTGATGCGCGCCAACATCATAGAACTCGGCGGTGAAGTGCGCTTCCAGAGCCGCGTGAGCGACATCGAGATCGACAATGGCCAGGTGCGCGGCGTGACCCTCGCAAACGGTGACCATATCGCCACGCAACATGTGGTGCTCGCCATCGGACACAGCGCGCGCGACACCTTCGAGATGCTGCATCAGCGCGGTGTTTATCTCGAAGCCAAGCCGTTCTCCGTCGGCTTCCGCATCGAGCACCCGCAATCGCTGATTGACCGTGCGCGTTTCGGTAGCAATGCCGGCAACCCGCTGCTGGGCGCGGCAGACTACAAATTGGTACACCACTCCAGCAACGGGCGCTCTGTGTATAGCTTCTGCATGTGCCCCGGTGGCACGGTAGTCGCCGCGACTTCGGAAGCTGGCCGCGTGGTCACCAACGGCATGAGCCAATATTCGCGCAACGAACGCAACGCCAACAGCGGCATCGTGGTCGGCATCACCCCGGAAGACTACCCCGGCAATCCGCTGGCGGGCATTGAGTTTCAACGCCGCTGGGAAAGCCGCGCCTTTGAATTGGGTGGCGGCAACTACAACGCACCGGGACAACTGGTCGGCGACTTCATCGCGCAGCGTCCCTCGACCAAACTGGGCGAAGTCCTGCCCTCCTACACCCCCGGTGTCACGCTCGGCGATCTCTCCACCGCACTGCCCGATTACGTAATCGAAGCCGTGCGCGAAGCCCTGCCCGCCTTCGAAAAAACCATCAAAGGATTCGCCATGCATGATGCCGTGCTCACCGGCGTGGAGACGCGAACCTCCTCCCCCGTGCGCATCAAACGCGACGAGAGTTACCAGAGTCTGAACACCAAGGGGCTGTACCCGGCGGGAGAAGGTGCGGGTTACGCGGGAGGAATTATGTCAGCGGCAATTGACGGCATCGAAGTGGCAGAAGCACTGGCACTCAGCATGACACGCAAAAACCCTAACTCGCCAGAATAAATCCCGCGCCGGTTTGCATTCAACAATCCAAACTGCACAGCCCGCCACTGCCCGAGTCAGTGACGGCCTGTGACTCACAGAACCATTGAACGGGGATTATTCGGCTGCGCGATTACTGTGGCGCCAGACCGCGAATATATTTGATCAACGACCCGACCTGCTCTTCTGTCAGCGGCGGTGTCACACCGTCCACGAATGAAGGCATGCCCTTTCCGGGTAGCCCGCCGAGGATAGTCTTTTTGATATGCGCATCGCTGACCTTCTGCCATTCCGCATCGTTCAGCGCACGCGCAAATCCGCCCACCCCTTTTTTACCGTGGCATTGGCTGCACACACGGTGATACAAAAATACACCGGACTGCCCTTCGCCGCTTTCCAGATGGCAGGACTTGCACGCCGCTTCGGTATTGATATTGCGCATCTTCTCAATCTTGGGATGTGGTGGCGGCTCCAGCTTCATGGTCAGCGAAAGATCGAATGTCGCCACGTCGCCGTTCTCCAGCGTCAGGGTCACCGTCTTCACGATGATGCCCTTCTTGCCCTTGGTATCGATCACCACTTCCATCTCGCCGCTCTCGCCCGGTACATACTCTTTGAGCGCGCCATTGGCGGTGGTGCAACCGCACGAAGTCTCGGTCTTCGCGATCTTCACTTTGCCCGCGCCATCATTCTTAAACTTGAAGGTGTGCTTGATGATCTCGCCTTCAACCACCGTGCCGAAGTCGAAGAAGCTGTGCTCAAACGCAAGATGACCATGCGTCTGCACGGCCGATGACGCGGCCTGTTGTATTGGCGCTATGGGTGCAGCGACCTTGTCAGTGTCGCCCTTGAAATGCAGGAACGAGGCGACCCCCGTGATCAGCAGGATGAATCCCAGTAACAGCGGATCGGTTCTAAGTTGCGATCTATTCGACATGAAACAATTCTCCTGTTTTGCTCTGTTCTGCATATAGGTTTGGTGCATGAATGCAATCTAGATTCACCCCAACCTCTCCCTTATCGGCAGCTACTCTTAGAATCAATCTGCCTCAAATATTCACTCGGCGAGGGATATGCCATCTTCTCTATTTTTCGTCGAGCTTAATAGCGACATAACTAGTTGCATCACCACGTCTGATTAGCAATGCAACATTCCGCCCACTTGGTATCTGATTAAGTATTTCGCTTAGCTGTTCTATTGAAGTAATTTCCTTATTTCCAATCGCAAGAAGCAAATCGTTTTGCATCAATACGGCGCTGAGTGATGGAAGAGTAACCTCCTTAACCAGCAGCCCAGCGCTAATTTTTAATTCTGACAATTGCTCTTTGCTCAATTCAGCAACAGTCATACCCATTCGCACGACTGATTCTGATTTTGTAGTAATTACGCTCTCAATCTTGGCAGGGGTTACTTTCGGTTCCGCATTACGTATAGCATCAATTTTGCTCTGCGCCTCTATTGCATGATTTCCATTAGGGTATTTATCAAGATACGCACGTACGTCCTTAATATTTCCATTTTGCTTACCAATTACAACGGAGATTTGTAGGTTCTCACCTTTTCGCCATAAATCAAAAAATACCTTACTACCTGGTTCAGTGGCGGAAATCATGGGAGGAAGGTCTGAGGCATTGCTCACTGATTTACCGTCATACTTGCGAATTACATCACCAGTAATAATTCCCGCCAAGTCTGCTGGCCCAGCTTTTTCTACCCCAGAAACCAAGGCTCCTTCAGGCTTAGACAAGCCCATAGAGCTTGCTAAATCCTTAGTTACTGGCTGTATTTGTATACCAATGCGCCCATGTTCACCCTCTTTCACTTTTTGCCAAAGTTCGGCTTCTTCTCTGGCGGCAACATCGTTCTTGAGTTTATCCAAGCGCACTTTAGCTAGTCCGGCAAAATGTCCCGTGGGATAGGCTTTGAGGTATTGCGCGTAGTTGCCCTCACTTCCACCTTGTTGCGCTGCACCCCATGCTTGTTGTTCCTGCTGCTCAGCGGCAGCTTGCGCTTCGTCCTTGAGTTTTTTGATGCGCGCCTTGGCAAAGGGCAGGTATTTTCCTTTGGGGTAGGTGTCGATATACACCTGATAGTCGTCTGCGCTGTTGCCCTTTTGCGCTTCCGCCCAGAGCACGGCATCAGGGTCGTTCTGGTTCACTTTAGCTTGCGGGGCTTCGGCCACTACGCTCGCTACCGTGACCGGTACGCTCACCAGTTCCTTGAGCTTATCCACTACTTGAAACGAGGTGCAACGGTCGCACGGCAACGACTTTGAATAAACCACTTTATCGTCGAACAAGTTTCTGATGTTGATGGCTAAAAAATAGCCGCCGTCTTGTTTGGCAACGGTCGCCGTCGCGAGCAATTCGGAGTTGAATGCGGCAGCAATGTCTTGCAGGCATTTTGTTTCGTCGCATTCCAATTTGCCTTTCTTCGACTCTTTGGCAAAGACTTCTTTTCTTCTTTGATCGACTTTGTCCCCGGTGAACACTTCGTACTTCTTCTGCAAGCCTTCGAGCAAAGCTGTTTCCATCGCACCTTGCAGATTTCGATCTTCTGCGGGCAAATGCATCGGCATCAAGACGAGATTTTCTTTGCTGATCTTTGCCGCCTTACCTTTGCTGGCGGCCTGCGCTTGCGGCAATAACACCAGCACACACAGAATCGCAATGATCGTCCGAATCAACTCTTTCATATCCCATCACTCCGCTTTAGAATTATTGCAGCTCTCTGACCACGCGTAGCCCGCCATAGATATACCGGTTCCCCGCCTCGCTATGCATACGCCCGGTGGTGCGCAAATCAAACAGGATGAAGTTCCACGAACCGCCGCGCAGCACCCGTCGCGCAGCGGCATCACCGGTCCATGCCGAGCCGTTTGACGGCGCACCGTTATAACTGTCATGGTAAGCGTCCTCGCCCCACTCCCACACGTTACCGCTCATATCGTACAAGCCCCATGCATTGGCCTGTTTGCCCGCCACCGCATGTGTCATGTCACCGTTCGCTTTACCGTACCAGGCAACGCTATTTTCAGCATCGGCACCGCAATATTTGCTCTGCCCCCCGGCGCGGCAGGCATATTCCCACTCGGACTCACTCGGCAAACGATAAGACTTGCCGGTCTTGCGCGACAACCAGTCGGCATAGGCTTTGGCATCGTTCCAGTTGACGCAGGTGACGGGATGATTTGCTTCCTGTTGGAAGCCGGGATTGCGCCAATTCTTGCCGCTGATGTTTTCCCATTTGTCCGACCATATCCAGCATGTGTTGCCCGCGTCATAACCCGTTGCGCTCACGAATGCGGAGAACTGCGCGCGGGTAACCTCGGTTTTACCCATGGCAAAAGGCCTGTCAAAACTCACGTGATGCACGGGTTTTTCGTTGGCCGCACCGCTGTCCGAGCCCATATTCAGACTGCCCGCAGGCAAGATCACCACTTCGGGGCATTCTGGACAATCTTTAAGAACCTTGCCCGGCCGCATTTCAGCTTCAGCTTGGCGGATCAGCGCCAACCTTTGCCGCGCCATGAGTGCATGGCTACTGGACGGATACCGGTCCAAGAATGCCTGTATGGCTGCGGCATCATCGCTAGTCTGCAGGCTGATCCATAAGCGCTGCTCTTCCTTGGCCGCCACATCGTTCTTTAGGCGTTCCATACGCACTTTGGCCAAACCCGCAAAACGCCCGTTGGGAAACTGACTGAGATAGGCCGCGAAACTCTCTTCCGAGTTCCCCTGCTGTGCCAGCTCCCATGCTTGCTGCTGTTGCTGCTCAGCCGCAGCCTGCTCGGCATCTTTGAGCTTTTTGATACGCGCTTTGGCAAAGGGAACAAATTTGCCCTTGGGGAAACTATCCAGATAAACCTGATAGTCGTCCACGCTATTGCCCTTTTGTGCTTCGACCCAGAGCACCGCATCCGGGTCGTTAAGATTCACCTTGGGCTGCACCTCGGCGGCGGGAACCGGAGCGGGAACCGAAGCAGCGGGCACACTCACCAACTCTTTGAGTTTATCGACCACCTGGAAGGAGTCACACCCCCGGCACGGCAATGATTTGGAATAGACGTCTTTGTTGTCGTACAGATTGCGGATGCTCAGCACCAAAAAATATCCGCCGTCTTGTTTGGTGACATTGGCCGTCGCCAGCAGCTCGGACTGAAAAGATTCTGCGATTCCCTGCAGACAGCGCGTCTCGTCACATTCTTTATGGGCGGTATTGCGCGACTCTTTCGAGAAAATCTCGCGCGCCTTGCGCGCAACCTGCTCACCGGAGAACACTTCGTATTGGCGTTGCAGACCTTCGACCAGCGCGGTTTCCATCGCGCCCTGCAATTGCTGGTCTTCCTCGCCCAAACGCAACGGCATCAGGACGAGCTTTTCTTTAGTGACTTGAGATACTTTGGCGGCTTTGGCGGCTTGCGCCTGGGGGAAAAAAACGCATAGACAACAAATACTGATGATGGCCGCTCTGATCATATTCCGCATCTTGCCTTCCCCGCTCCATAATGGCTTGCTTAGTTACCAGATCCTTTGATTCAATCAGATCGCCTTAATCTCGATACGCTTATTCGGCTTGTCGCCCGCCGCGCGTTTGACATACTTTTTGCTCACATACTCATCCACGATCCGGGTGAACTCTGCCGCAATATTGTCGCCGCGTAGCGTGACCGTCTTTTCACCGTCGACATACACCGGTGCAGCCGGATTCTCCCCCGTGCCGGGCAGGCTGATGCCGATGTTGGCCAATTTACTTTCGCCGGGGCCGTTGACGATGCAGCCCATCACCGCGACAGTCATCTCCTCCACCCCGATATATTGCTCGCGCCATACCGGCATCTGCGCACGCAGATAAATCTGGATGCTCTGCGCCAACTCCTGGAATACCGTACTGGTGGTGCGGCCACAGCCCGGACAGGCGGTCACCATGGGCACAAAAGCACGCAGTCCCATGGTCTGCAAGATTTCCTGTGCCACCACCACCTCTTCGGTGCGTGCGCCACCGGGTGCAGGTGTCAAAGAAATACGGATGGTATCGCCTATACCCTGCTGCAACAGCACTGCCAGCGCGGCGGTCGAAGCAACAATCCCTTTGGAGCCCATGCCCGCCTCGGTCAATCCCAAATGCAAAGGATATGAGCTGCGCGTGGCCAACTCGCGATAAACCGCGATGAGATCCTGCACTTCGCTCACTTTGCACGACAGCACGATACGATCCTGCGCCAAACCCAACTCTTCGGCACGCTTGGCCGAGTCCAGAGCGGACACGATGAGCGCTTCGCGCGTCACCTCAGCCACTTCTTTCGGTTGCGCCAATTTTGCATTTTCGTCCATCAGGCGCACCACCAAATCCTGATCTAAGCTGCCCCAATTGACACCGATGCGTACCGGTTTGTCGTACTGTTTGGCGACCGCGATCATCATGGCGAACTGGTCTTCGCCTTTGCGGTTCTTACCGACATTGCCTGGATTGATGCGGTATTTCGCCAGCGCCTGCGCGCATTCGGGATAGTCGGTGAGCAGACGATGGCCGTTGTAGTGGAAGTCGCCGATGAGCGGCACATCGCAACCCATGTCATCCAGCATCCTGCGTATATGCGGCACTTGGATTGCGGCTTCGTCAGTATTCACAGTGATACGCACCAGCTCGGAACCCGCTTGCGCCAACTCAAATATCTGCTGCGCCGTACCCCGCGCATCGACCGTGTCGGTATTGGTCATGGATTGCACCACGACCGGCTCACCGCCGCCGATGATGACATGGGCGACACGAACACGATGTGTGTTGCGGCGGGGAGTAAAGGAATGACTCATACCTACTCCAGAATCAGACGTGCAACTTCAACATCGGTGAATTCGTCCAGATCGACTTCCTCCCCTTCGTAATACAAACGCACACCGCTTGCATTACCAATCACCAGAGAAAATGGCGGCCGCCCCGTGACCCACTGCTCGGTCTTGGGCGGATTGACCTGCTTGAATACAGTCTTGCCGAACTTGTCTTTTATATCGACCCATGACTCATCTTCAAACACCAGATGAATAGGACCTTGCGTTAACTTCACTGCCACCGGCGCTGCAACCACAGGCGCACTGGCTGCTTTAACCACAGCTGCCGGCATCGGTGCGGGTACCGGCAACGGTGCAGAGGGTGCGGTTGCTGCAACTGGTGATGCGGCGACCACCTCGCTTACCGCCGCAACGGCAGATACCGCGACAAGCTCCGCAGGCACGCTGATTGGAAGCGCCGCTTGGGGGACGGGTTTTTCCTGCGTCTGCCAAACGGCAAACGCCAACACCGCTGCCAAACCAAGTGCTACTGCAATCCAGACGATATTGATGCGCCGAGTCGATTGTGTTGCCAAGAAGGGCACGTCCGCAAGGTCTTCCTGGAAAGAAGACAATTTTTGATGCGCCAAGGGCAACTCATTGAGCAGCGGCGTTTCGTCGATATGCAGCAGTCGCGCATAGCTGCGCACAAAACCGCGCACAAAGGCCAACTCTGGCAGATGACTGAAATCATCGGCTTCGAGAGCCTCTACCTGGCGCGGCGCGAACTTGATACTGGCGGCCACATCCGCGACACTCAAGCCCTGCGCGATACGGGCTTCGCGCAGTATCGTGCCCACGCTCAGAGGCACTGGGCTCTCCGCCATACCTTCGACTGCGACATTATCTGTATCCATCATTCACCTTTCAGTAATAACTGTGTTTCACGCGCATCGGGAAAACGTTTGCGCAGTTGCAGGGCATAACTCTGCTCCGAATTCCGGTCACCGATTTTACGTTCGATGCGCACCGCCAACCACAGATTCTCCGCCGTCAATTCAGGGGACCTTTGAATAAAACGCAAATAATAAGATTTTGCACCGGCGAAATCCTGCGCGATGAAACTTAGATCAGCCAAGCCATACAATGCGTCTGCAGAGTTTGGCTGGCGTATCAAAGCGCGCTGAAAATACTCTTCGGCCTCCTTGAGTTTGCCGATTTTTTTTGAGCACGTTCCCGCATTGACATAAGCGGCCTCCGGTGTGGCGTACAGGGGATTCTTCACGGCCTCAAGAAATTGCGTAACGGACTCTTTTTCACGTCCGCGCGTGCACAGGAACAAACCGTAATTGTTGTGCGCACTGGAATCTTTTTTGTCCAGCTGCAAGCTGCGCTGGAAATCCTCGTCCGCCTTGTCGTCTTCTCGCAACGCCATCCGAATCAGACCGCGCACATTGAATGCAGGAGCAAAGCCGGACTCGGACTGCAAAGAGATCGGAAGAGCA
>JAGVIV010000145.1 GCA_020055845.1 Betaproteobacteria bacterium | reverse complement strand
TACAGCATGGTTTGCCTGTCCAGCAAGGTCTGTATGACCCGCGCCAAGAGCGCGATGCGTGTGGTGTGGGCTTTGTGGCACACATCAAAGGAAAACAAAGCCATGGCATGGTGATGCAGGGGCTGCAGATTCTGGAGAATCTGACACATCGTGGTGCGGTTGGCGCAGATCCGCTGGCAGGAGATGGCGCGGGCATATTAATCCAGATACCGGACAAATTTCTGCGTGATGAATTGGGTTGGGGCAAGATTCATTTGCCCGAAGCCGGTGAGTACGGCGTCGGGATGATCTTTTTGCCGCGAGACAAAGCCGCGCGCGAGGCTTGTGAAAAAATAATCGCCAAAAAGATTGCCGCCGAAGGACAGACGCTGATTGGATGGCGCGATGTGCCGGTGGATAGCAGCGGACTTGGCGCGAGTGTGAAGGCCGCCGAGCCGGTGGTGCGTCAGGTGTTTATCGGATGCGGTAAAAAAATCAAAGATCAGGACGGTTTCGAGCGCAAACTTTTTGTTATCCGCAAGACTGTGGAGCACGCGGTGCGCGCCTTGGACAAGGCGCAGGGCGAGGGTTTTTATATTCCCTCGCTGTCTTCGCGCACCCTGGTTTACAAAGGCATGCTGCTGGCCGACCAGGTCGGTAAATACTTTCTGGATTTGCAAGATACGCGCGTGATCAGTGCCATGGCAATGGTGCACCAGCGTTTCTCCACCAACACCTTCCCCACCTGGGATTTGGCCCATCCGTTCCGCATGATTGCCCACAACGGCGAGATCAACACGGTGCGCGGGAATATCAATTGGATGGCGGCACGCCACGCGGCGATGTCGTCAAAATTTTTGGGCGAGGATTTGGAAAAGCTCTGGCCTTTGATTATTGAAGGGCAGTCCGATTCCGCGAGTTTTGATAATGCACTGGAATTGCTGGTGGCCGGCGGATACACCCTTCCGCACGCCATGATGTTGCTGATCCCCGAAGCATGGGCGGGCAATCCGCTGATGGACGAAGAGCGCCGCGCGTTCTACGAATATCATGCCGCGCTGATGGAGCCGTGGGACGGCCCTGCGGCGGTGGCATTCACCGATGGCCGCATGATAGGCGCGACGCTGGATCGCAATGGTTTGCGTCCCGCGCGTTATCTCATCACCGACGATGACGTGGTGCTGATGGCATCCGAAATGGGCGTGTTGCCGATACCGCAAAGCAAGATTGTGAAGAAGTGGCGTCTGCAACCGGGCAAGATGTTCCTGATTGATATGCAGGCCGGCCGCATCATTGACGATGCGGAATTGAAGACCCAATTGGCCACGGCCAAGCCGTATGGCAAATGGATAGAGAAGTCGCGCTATTTCGTGGCAGACCTGCCGGAAGTCAAAACTCGGGAGCCGCTGCAAGAGTCTTTGCTGGATACCCAACAGGCGTTCGGTTACACGCAAGAAGATGTGAAGTTCCTAATCGCGCCGATGGCGGCGGCAGGGGAAGAGGCCACCGGTTCGATGGGCAATGATGCGGCATTGCCGATACTGTCCAACAAGAACAAGGTTCTCTACAACTATTTCAAACAGCTGTTCGCGCAAGTCACGAATCCGCCAATCGATCCGATTCGAGAAGAGATTGTGATGTCGCTGACCACTTTCATCGGCCCTAAGCCAAATTTGTTGGGTATTGATGAAACGAACCCGCCTTTGCGTTTGGAGGCACAACAGCCGGTGTTGTCGAATGATGATCTGGCCCGTTTGCGCAACATCCACAAAGCGACCAAGGGGCAATTTAAAGCACTGGTGTTGGATATCACCTATCCCGTCAAGCAAGGCGCCAAGGGTTGTGCTGCTGCACTGAAAGCATTGCGCAAAGCGGCCAGTCAATCCGTGGGCGATGGTTACAACATTCTGATTTTGTCCGACCGTAATACGACGCGCGAGCGTGTGGCGATACCGGCACTGTTGGCGACTTCCGGTGTGCATCATCATTTGGTGCGTGCCGGTTTGCGCACCAGCACCGGGCTGGTGGTCGACACAGGTTCCGCGCGCGAGACGCATCACATCGCGCTGTTGGCTGGGTATGGCGCGGAAGCGGTATGCCCGTGGCTGGCGCTGGAGACAATCGCCGCCATTGCCGACCAGCTGCCCGGCGGGATTGATGCCAAAGAGGCCAGCAAACGCTTCATCAAGGGTGTCAATAAAGGCTTGCTGAAAGTCATGTCCAAGATGGGTATTTCCACATACCAGTCGTATTGCGGCGCGCAAATCTTTGAAGCTATCGGTCTGAATGCCGAGTTTGTTGCCGAATATTTCACCGGCACGGCCACGCAAATCGAGGGTATCGGATTGAGCGAGGTTGCTGAAGAGGCGATGCGTATGCATATCGCGGCCTTTGGCACTGATCCGCTATTGGCAAATATGCTGGAGGCGGGTGGCGAGTATGCGTTCCGTACCCGGGGTGAAGAGCATATGTGGACACCGGACTCCATCGCGAAGTTGCAGCATGCGACACGCTCTAACAACTTTAATACTTACAAAGAATATGCCAAGCTGATTAATGAACAGGCGCACAAACTGAAGACATTGCGCGGTTTGTTCGAAATCAAATCCGCAGGCGCGTCGGTCCCGTTGGATGAGGTCGAGTCGGCGCGCGACATCGTCAAGCGCTTTGCAACGGGTGCGATGTCGCTCGGTTCTATTTCCACTGAGGCGCACACGACCTTGGCCGTGGCAATGAATCGTATTGGCGGTAAATCGAACACCGGCGAGGGCGGCGAAGACGCGAATCGTTTCCGCACGCTGAGAGCCGGAGAGAAGCTATCCGACATCATCGGCAAAAAGCGTATCGAAGCCGACTTGGTGATGCAGGAAGGTGATTCCTTGCGCTCGCGCATCAAGCAAGTTGCTTCGGGACGTTTTGGGGTGACAGCCGAATATCTGACCAGCGCGGACCAGATCCAGATCAAGATGGCGCAGGGTGCGAAGCCGGGCGAAGGCGGCCAGTTGCCAGGTGCCAAGGTGTCCGAATATATCGCCAAATTGCGCTTTTCCGTGCCAGGGGTGGGCTTGATTTCGCCGCCACCGCATCACGATATTTATTCCATCGAAGATTTGGCGCAACTGATTCATGATTTGAAGAACTCAAATCCAAGCGCGTCGATATCGGTCAAGCTGGTATCCGAAATCGGCGTGGGTACGGTTGCCGCAGGAGTTTCTAAAGCCAAGGCAGATCATATTGTGGTATCGGGATATGACGGCGGCACCGGTGCTTCGCCTTTGTCCTCGATCAAACACACGGGTACGCCGTGGGAGCTGGGTCTGGCAGAAGCGCAGCAAACGCTGGTGTTGAACAAGCTGCGCGGCCGTGTTGGTCTGCAAGTGGACGGCCAGCTGAAGACCGGTCGCGATGTGCTGATTGGTGCGCTGCTCGGTGCGGATGAGTTCGGCTTTGCCACAGCGCCGCTGGTGGTCGAGGGTTGCATCATGATGCGCAAGTGCCATTTGAACACTTGCCCCGTGGGCGTGGCCACGCAGGATCCGGCGTTGCGTAAGAAATTCACCGGCCAGCCGGAACACGTGGTCAATTATTTCTTCTTTGTTGCCGAAGAGGTGCGCGAGCTCATGGCACAGATGGGTGTGCGCAGATTCGAGGACCTGATTGGCCGCAGTGATTTACTTGATGTGAAACAGGGAATGGCACACTGGAAGTCTCAGGGCTTGGATTTCTCCAAGATATTCCATCAGCCGCGGGTTGGGAAAGATGTCGCCCAGCGCCATGCCGAAGAGCAGGATCATGGATTGGCGCAGGCTTTGGACAATGAACTTATCGCACAGGCCAAAGAAGCACTGGATGCACAACGTGTGGTAAATATTGAAACCAATGTCAGCAACGTCAACCGTACGGTCGGTACGATGCTGTCGCACGAGGTTGCCAAACGTTATGGTCAGGCCGGGTTGCCGGCAGAAACAATCACGGTGAAATTGCACGGCACGGCGGGGCAGAGTTTCGGTGCCTTTTTGGCGCACGGCATAAGTCTTGAGCTGAATGGCGAAGGTAACGACTATGTAGGAAAAGGTTTGTGCGGGGGGCGCATCGTGGTGCGGCCTGCGGCAGATTGCAAGATTGTGGCGGAAGAAAACACCATCGTCGGCAACACGGTGTTGTACGGCGCAACTTCCGGCGAATGTTATTTCCGCGGTGTGGCCGGTGAGCGTTTCGCCGTGCGCAACTCGGGTGCGGTCGCCGTTGTTGAAGGCGTGGGTGACCACGGCTGCGAATACATGACCGGTGGCATGGTAGTGGTGTTGGGTCAGACCGGCCGTAATTTTGCGGCAGGTATGTCCGGCGGGGTTGCATATGTGCTCGATGAGGACGGCAGCTTCCCCAAGCGCTGTAATCTGTCGATGGTGCAACTGGAGGCGGTTCCTGAAGAAGCTGCCGCCAGCGAGACTGGTGAAGTGGAAGCGCATGGTCGAGTGCATTTTAATCATCTGAACAAGGCTGATGAAGCGGCTTTGCGCGGTAAGATTGAAAAACATCTGCGCTTTACCGGCAGCGCGCGCGCCAAACAGATACTGGACAATTGGAACGCTTATCTGCCGAAGTTCGTGAAGGTCATGCCGACCGAATATCGTCGTGCTTTGCTTGAAATCGCGGCGCAACAGAAGGAGGCCGCATAATGGGCAAGCCAACCGGATTCATGGAGTTCGAGCGTGTCAGTGAGGGTTATGCGCCGGTCGAACAACGCCTGAAAGACTACCGCGAGTTCGTCGCGCATTTGAGCGATAGCGAAGCCAAACAGCAGGGTGCGCGCTGTATGGATTGCGGCATTCCGTTTTGCAACAACGGTTGTCCGGTCAATAACATCATTCCCGATTGGAATGACTTGGTCTATCGCGGCAACTGGAAGCAGGCGCTGGATGTGTTGCATTCCACCAATAACTTCCCCGAGGTGACGGGACGTATTTGCCCCGCGCCATGTGAAGCCGCATGCACGCTGAACATCAATAACGAAGCGGTGGGAATCAAGTCCATTGAACATGCAATCATCGACAAAGCCGGCGAGAATGGCTGGGTCCTTCCGCAACCCGCAAAGAAAAAGACCGGCAAGAAGGTCGCCGTGGTCGGCTCGGGTCCTGCCGGCTTGGCGGCGGCACAGCAGCTCGCGCGTGCGGGTCACGCGGTCACTGTTTTCGAGAAAAACAGCCGTATCGGCGGCCTCATGCGTTATGGCATTCCCGATTTCAAGCTGGATAAACGACTGATTGATTGGCGCATGGCGCAATTGGCGGCAGAGGGGGTCGAGTTTCGTAGTAATACTTTTGTTGGCAAAGATGTGCCGGCAAAATATATTGCAAACGATGCGAAGACAACCATCAGCCCGAAAGAGCTGCAAAAGAAATTTGATGCTGTAATCCTTGCGGGCGGTGCCGAACAGCCGCGTGATTTGCCCGTGCCGGGGCGCGAACTTAAAGGGGTGCACTACGCGTTGGAGTTTCTCATTCCGCAAAACAAAGAGGTTGCGGGTGACGGTAAAAATTCGATCAGCGTGGCGGGTAAACATGTGCTGGTCATCGGCGGCGGCGATACCGGTTCCGATTGTGTGGGTACGTCCAACCGTCACGGTGCGGCATCGGTTACCCAGATTGAAGTGATGCCGCGAGCACCGGAACAAGAAAACGGGCCGCTGACTTGGCCGTATTGGCCGCTCAAGTTACGCACTTCCAGCTCGCATGAGGAAGGTTGCGCGCGCGATTGGGCTATCGCAACCAAAGAGTTTGTCGGCGAGAGCGGTGTGCTCAAGTCGGTCAAGGCGGTGCGTGTTGAATTCAAAGACGGGAAAATGAGTGAAGTGGCGGGTAGTGAATTTGAAATAAAAGCCGACTTTGTGTTTCTTGCCATGGGCTTCACCAATCCGCTGACACAAGTACTGGATGCATTCGGAGTGGAGAAGGATGCACGCGGTAATGCCAAAGCGAGCACAGACGGCGACAAATGCTACCAGACTAACGTGAAAAAAGTGTTTGCGGCAGGCGACATGCGCCGCGGCCAGTCGTTGGTGGTGTGGGCGATTCGCGAGGGTCGTCAGGCGGCGCGTGCGGTGGATGAGTACCTGATGGGCAGCAGTGTTCTGCCCCGATAAAAACAACAACCCACCACAGAGACACAGAGACACAGAGAAAGGCAACAACAAAACTGATTCAACGGTAAAGAAAAGAATAACTGGATTAACTGGGTATGAGTTTTGGATTTAAGGTTTTGTTTTTCTCTGTGTCTCTGTGTCTCTGTGGTGAAATTCTTTAGTCTTTAGGGAACAGCATGAACTTCAAAGTAAAGAACGACACTTTTCTGCGCGCCTTGTTGCGTCAACCGACCGAATACACCCCTCTGTGGATGATGCGCCAGGCCGGGCGTTATTTGCCGGAGTACTGTGCCACGCGCAAACGTGCGGGCAGCTTTCTCAATCTGTGTAAGAGCCCAGATATGGCAACGGAGGTGACTTTGCAGCCGCTGGAGCGTTTTCCTTTGGATGCCGCTATTCTGTTTTCGGACATTCTGACCGTGCCGGATGCGATGGGACTTGGGCTGTATTTTGCCGAGGGCGAGGGGCCGAAGTTCGAACGCCCTTTGCGTGATGAAGCTGCGATCAAAGCACTGCGCGTGCCGGATATAGGCACAGATTTAAAATATGTGACCGATGCTGTATCGCAGATTCGCAAGGCGCTGGATGGCAGCGTGCCGCTGATCGGTTTTTCCGGTAGCCCGTGGACATTGTCGTGTTACATGGTGGAAGGTGGCGGCAGCGATGATTATGCAAAAGTGAAGACGCTTATGTATAAAGAGCCAAAGCTGATGCATCACATTCTGGATGTCACTGCACAGGCGGTGACGGCCTATTTGAATGCGCAGATCGAGGCTGGGGCGCAAGCCGTGATGATTTTTGATTCATGGGGCGGGGCGCTGTCGCATGCGGCATTCCATGAGTTTTCTCTGGCCTATACCCAGCGCATTGTCGATGGATTGATCAAAGAAAAAGACGGTGTGCGTATTCCTTCCATCGTGTTCACCAAGGGCGGCGGTCTGTGGATAGAAAGTATCGCCAACATCGGCTGTGATGCAGTCGGTCTGGATTGGACCATGGATATTGGTGTGGCACGGCAAAAAGTCGGTGACAAGGTTGCACTGCAGGGCAATATTGATCCGACCGTGCTCTTTGCCACGCCGGAAGTCATTCGCAAAGAGGTCGAGAAGGTATTGACCAGTTATGGCTATGGGAGCGGCCATGTGTTTAATCTTGGTCACGGTATCTCGCAATATACGGATCCGGCCAACGCGGCAGCACTGGTTCAAGCTGTGCATGAATTGAGCAGAAAATATCATTAATACCGCTTGACAAGCAGTGCGGTTATACACAAGGCAATGAAAACCACGAAGGCCGCAGGATAGATTCCTGTGGCCTTCGTGGTTTGTTTGCAAGCAATTGATTAATAAACGATAAACAGGATGCCCGTATTTTGTGCGAGCGAAAAAACTGTATATATAATTAGCAGTTAGCAACATTGTTGTGGCCTTATGCACATAGTTATCCACAGGATTTGTGCATAAGAAAAAATACGTATATCCATCAAACGCATTAGTGCAATCTCATAGAAATTACCGGAGAAAAATTCATTAACATGCCTATAGTTCGAGTTGCGTTAGACATACCTTTGTCAACACTATTTGATTATCTAGTGGGCGCTGAATTATCGGTTGAAGTCGGTCAGCGCGTAGTCGTGCCATTTGGACGTAAACAGGTGGTTGGTGTTGTGATGGAGCTTGCAGAAAGCTCGGAATTGACACCGGGGCGCATTAAATCGGTTGAACGTGTATTGGATGACGTGGCACCACTCCCTTCCGAGCTACTTAAGCTACTGCGTTTTTGCAGTGACTATTATCACTACGCGTTGGGTATGACCGTTATGTCAGCGTTGCCGCTACGACTACGTACGCAAGAGCCCATGGTGAACCGGCAGGAGTCCGGTTACATCCTGACTGCCAGCGGTAAAAGACTGGACATGGCGCAATTTCCGAAACGCCGGGTGGTGCAGCAGCGCATTCTGCAGGCCTTGCAGCAAGGAATGCAGAGCGCAACACAGTTGCGCAATTTGTCGTCTAGTGCGGCGGCGAACCTGAAAATATTGCAGGATGCCGGTTGGATTGAGGCACAAGCCATGCCGGAGACGGCGGCCCTTGCGCATAGGTTTCAGGAGACATACCGGCTCACGACCGAGCAACAGCAGGCAGTCGACGCGGTCAAGCAAACATCGGGGTATGCGTGTTTTCTTTTGCATGGGATCACGGGTAGCGGGAAAACCGAGGTGTATGTGCATTTAATGAACCGGGTGTTGCAAGGCGAAGGCCAGATATTGCTGCTGGTTCCTGAAATCAATCTTACCCCGCAGTTGGAGAATTATTTTCGCAGCCGTTTCCCGGAAACTGAATTAGTCAGTCTGCATAGCGGATTGAGCGACGGGGAGCGAGTGCAGAAATGGCTGCGTGCGCAGTCCGGTCATGCGCGTATCGTGCTGGGAACGCGTTTGGCAGTGTTTACCCCATTACCGAAACTGGGCCTGTTGCTGGTAGACGAAGAACATGATGCCTCGTTCAAGCAACAGGATGGTTTGAAATATTCTGCGCGTGATGTCGCCATATTTCGTGCCAGTCAGCGGGGTGTGCCAATCGTGTTGGGCTCGGCCACTCCGTCATTGGAAAGTTATTACAATGCTCAAATTGGGCGTTATCACTTGCTTAAGCTGGCACAACGAGCCGCTGCACAGGCGGAGTTGCCGCAGGTGCACTGTATCAATGTCAGCCAGATACCGCTGCGCGAGGGATTCAGTCCGGCTATGTTGGGGGCATTGCAAGCACGCTTGGATCGCAAAGAACAAAGCCTTGTATTCATCAACCGGCGTGGTTATGCCCCAGTGCTGATGTGTACCTCCTGTGGATGGTTATCCGGCTGCGCAAATTGTGCCGGCAAGTTGGTGTTGCACATGAAAGATCGTCGTTTGCGATGTCACCATTGCGGTCACCAAGAACGCGTACCGCATGCATGCCCGAGTTGCGGCAATGTTGATTTGCAAGCTGTCGGCGTTGGAACGCAACGTATCGAGGAGGCCTTGCAAGCACATTTTCCCGAGGCGCGTATTTTGCGTGTGGACAGGGACAGTACCCGCAATAAAGGAAGTTGGCTTGTTATGCGCAGGCAGATTGAGGCGGGAGAGATCGATATTTTGGTGGGGACGCAAATTTTGGCCAAAGGCCACGATTTTCCAAATCTCACATTGGTCGGGGTGCTGAACCCCGATGGTGCTTTGTATAGCATGGATTTCCGGGCATCGGAAAAGCTCTTTGCTCAGCTCGCGCAAGTGGCGGGACGCGCCGGACGTGCGGAAAAGCCGGGAGAAGTATTAGTGCAAACAGCATTTCCGGATCACCCGCTGTATCGTGCGTTGCGCGCACACGACTTTGAGGCATGGGCACAGATATTGCTGTCAGAACGGCAGGCGGCGGGCTTTCCTCCGTTTGTTTATCAGGTATTGTTGAGCGCGGAAGGCAAGAGGGAAAACGAAGTGTTTAGTTTTCTGCAGCAGGCGCGCAGTGCGGCGATGGAATTGGTATCCTCGGTAGAGGTGTATAGTGTGCTTCCATCCGTATTGCCGAAGCGTGCAAATCATTTTCGCGCGCAATTGTTGGTGCAGGCAGATCAGCGAAAAGCATTACAAGAATTTTTACGCCAATGGAAGCCAAGTCTGGAGGCGTTGCCCGCGCAAAAGCTGCGCTGGTCGCTGGACATCGATCCCTTGGAGTTTTAGAGTGCTGTGCGGGGCTTATAAAGGAAAACAGAAATGTCGATTCACCGTTTTTATACTAAAACTTTAAGCGAAAAACTGCTTTATACATCGTTCTTGTTGTTAGTTGGCCTTGGCTATCTAATGGCGATTTCGTATCTGTACGTGACGCATGAGAATAACGACGGAAAGCCAGGTTTGTCGATATCGGATGTGGCAAGCAGTTACTACGGCAATCGAAGCGGTACGCGATTGGAGGCGGCGATTCGCGGGCCGATGGCCGGATTTATCGAAGAAGAAGATCGCATGCGTATGGTGGCCTGGTTGAAAGACGGCGCTGAAGAAGAGCATTACGAAAAAGAGATTAAGCCTATTCTGGCTAAAACTTGTCTTAATTGTCATGTGAAAGCAACCAGCCCGAACCTGCCGGACTTCTCAAGCTATGCGGGCTTGCACGAGGTTTCCAAAGTTGATACCGGAATGTCTATGGCCAGCTTGTTAAAGTTGTCGCACATTCATTTGTTGGGTATCAGTATGCTGCTGTTCGTTATCGGATTTATATTTATCCAGGCGGAAGTGAATGTATGGTTTAAACGTTTTTTGGTGGTGTCGCCCATGTTGGCCGTATTCGTGGACGTTGCTTCTTGGTTCCTGACTAAATGGGATTATCACTATGCTATCGTGGTAATCGTAGCCGGCGGTATCCTGGGCTTGTCGATGGCGTTGCAGATTCTGATTTCTTTGTATCAGATATGGTTCTTGAAGCGCCCCGCCAATCCGGCTGATCATCCTCCTTTAACCTGAGCACTATCGAGTGGTGTCGCGTGTCGCGATACCGCTTTTGCCAGACAGAAGTGGCTTCTAAGTCTGTGCGGGAGTCGCGCGGATGGAGCTGTCATGTGTCGGGTGATATAATTACCGCAGAATAATAGACGGGGTGGTAAGGTCACACTTCCTCATTCAACACACGCTCGCCTGACTTTCACAAGACCTGGACGATTAACAGACCCACCGTGTATCTGTGTGTGCAATCATATCTAGCTTAGCAAGGAATCAATCATGAGTTTGAAATGCGGTATCGTCGGCTTGCCCAATGTGGGCAAATCCACTTTGTTCAACGCGCTCACCAAGGCGGGTATCGCCGCGGAAAACTATCCCTTCTGTACCATAGAGCCGAATGTCGGAATCGTTGAGGTGCCGGATCCGCGCATGGATGAGCTGGCTAAGATCGTCAAACCGCAACGCATGCAGCCAGCCATTGTCGAGTTTGTTGATATAGCAGGTTTGGTTGCGGGCGCGTCAAAGGGGGAGGGGTTGGGCAATCAGTTTCTCGCCAATATTCGCGAAACCGACGCTATCGTGAATGTAGTACGCTGCTTTGATGACGAGAACGTGGTGCACGTAGCTGGTCGCGTCGATCCTTTGTCCGATATTGAGGTTATCATCACTGAGCTGGCGTTGGCCGATCTTGCCGTGGTGGAGCGCACCATCCATCGCGATGGCAAGAAAGCAAAATCCGGGGATAAGGATGCGCAGAAGCTGATCTCGGTGTTGGAAAAGTTATTGCCACATATGAACGAGGGCAAGCCGGCGCGAACTTTTGGTTTGAGTGAGGAAGAGAAAGAGATTATCAAACCGCTCTGCCTGCTTACCATCAAGCCGGCGATGTATGTCGGTAATGTGCTGGAGGACGGCTTTGAAAATAATCCTCACTTGGACCGCTTGCGTGAGCATGCGGCCAAAGAAGGGGCGCCTGTTGTTTCTTTGTGTGCCAAGATTGAAGCCGAATTGGCTGATCTCGAAGATGCCGATAAAAAAGAATTTCTCGCCGATCTCGGGCTGGACGAGCCAGGCTTGAATCGTCTGATTCGCACTGGTTATGATTTGTTGGGGTTGCAAACTTATTTCACCGCCGGTGTGAAAGAGGTTCGCGCCTGGACGATCCACAAGGGCGACACTGCACCGCAGGCGGCGGGTGTCATCCATACGGATTTTGAGAAGGGTTTTATCCGTGCGCAAACAATATCCTTTGCCGATTTCATCGCGTGCGGAGGAGAGGCGGGTGCCAAGGAAAAGGGCAAGATGCGCGTGGAAGGGAAAGACTACGTTGTGCAGGATGGCGACGTGATGAACTTCTTGTTCAATGTCTAATTGCTAGTATTTTGCGGGAGTAGTCTTCCCGCAATTCAAGGTTTACTCGTCGTTTAAGAAGGCGAGGACATCTTGTTTAAGTTCAAAAAATTCCTGTGCTGACATTTCAAAGTGTTTGAAGACTTCCTCTTCAAACTGATGCCATTCCTTGCTGGTCATGTTCAGGTGTTCGTCCACGATGCGTTCCGCCATGTGTACGACACCAATCAGGTTGCAGATGTCGTTTCCATGGTGCTCTTCTGATGAGTTGAAGACGGTGGAGTCGTGGTGATATAGGATGGCTTTGCAGACATGCGCAGGCAGCATCCAGCTGCGCGTCAACATATTACCGACCACGGTATGGGAAGTGGAAAAAGAGTCGTTTTCGATATCGCAGATAGGCCGGCCCTGTTTGCATTGTTCCATCAGGGTCTCCCGATAATCGGGATACTTCATCATCAAGACCGGTATGCCGCAGTCGTGAAACAGGGCAGCGATGTAGGCATCGTCTTTGGCGATAGAGGGAAACTTTGCCGCAACTTTCTCCGCAACGGTCGCGGACATGCTTGAGCGTTCCCAGAACTTTTCGAAACTTTGGGATGCGCCACCGATACTTTGGCGCAAAGCAATATTTTGAACAAGGTTCACGGTGTTTTGCATACCCAGCACACTAACGGCCTGAAACACTGAAGTTGCCTTACTCTTAAGGCCAACAAAAGGCGAATTGGCTAATTTCAGCAATGGTCCCACGATGCCCGCGTCGCGGCTGATTAAATTGGAGATGCTGGCAAAGTCCGCCGAGGGACGCTTTGCTTCGCGCATAATTGAAGTTAATACGGCCGGACAGGGGGAATAGTGATGCCCATTAGTGCTTGATCAGTGGCATCGTTAGAGAGTTGCGCATACATAGCATATCCTCCAGTGGATTTTTAAGGGCTTAGAGCATTGCCCCAATTTGGGGCATATCATGCACATGCGCGGCAGATAGCGCAATGGTTCAGAATATCTAGTACTTTAACTATAGCCAGTATTGAAGACAGTATCTCAAGAGTGTTGCAAACGTATTGCGATGCCTATGTCTGTTACAATGCGCCGCGCGACGATTGCTTCAGTCTTAATCGTTAGCTACCGAAATCCGGTTCGTTTTTCCCATTCAGCCTATGACTGGCGCGTTATAAACGTGGCAGGCCGAAGTAATCCAATAGAAAGTAATACATGACATTTGCAGCTCTCGGCTTGTCCGCAGAAATCGTCCGCGCTGTTTCCGAACGCGGTTATACCGAACCCACCCCCATTCAAGCGCAAGCCATTCCCGTCATTCTGAAAGGCGGCGACCTCATGGGCGGCGCGCAGACCGGCACCGGCAAGACCGCCGGATTCACCCTGCCGCTATTGCAGCGCCTGATGGCGAAGCCCGTTGCCGGCAAAGCCCCCATCCGCGCGCTAGTGCTCACCCCCACGCGCGAACTCGCCGCCCAAGTGGAAGAAAGCGTGCGCGAATACGGCAAGTATCTGCCTCTCCGCTCTATGATGATGTTCGGCGGAGTGAACATTAACCCGCAGATCAAACAACTGCATGGCCGCGTGGACATCCTGGTGGCGACACCGGGACGCCTGCTCGATCACCTGCAACAAAAAACCGTGGATTTGTCGCACGTGGAAATTCTGGTGCTGGATGAAGCCGACCGCATGCTGGACATGGGCTTCATCCGCGACATTAAAAAGATTCTCGCTGTCTTGCCCAAGCAACGCCAGAACCTGCTGTTCTCCGCGACCTTCTCCGACGAGATCAAGGCGCTGGCCGACGGCCTGTTGACCAACCCCGCGCTGATCGAAGTGGCGCGCCGCAACCAGGCCAATGAACTGATCGAACAACGCGTGTATCCGGTGGACCGCGAACGTAAGCGCGCACTGCTCACGCACCTCATCAAGGAGCACAACTGGTTCCAGGTGTTGGTGTTCACGCGTACCAAGCACGGCGCCAATAATCTGGCCGAATTTCTGAACAAGGACGGCATCTCAGCGATGGCGATCCACGGCAACAAAAGCCAGGCCGCCCGCACCCGCGCCCTGGCCGAGTTCAAGACCGGCAAGCTGCAAGTGCTGTGCGCCACCGATATCGCCGCGCGCGGTATCGATATCAGCGAACTGCCGCATGTGGTGAACTACGAGTTGCCCAACGTGGCTGAAGACTACGTACACCGCATCGGCCGTACAGGGCGTGCGGGCAGTGAAGGGGAAGCCAGTTCGCTGGTGTGCATCGACGAAAAGAAATTGCTGCACGACATTGAGCGCCTCATCAAGCGTGAAATTCCAGTCGTGCAAGTGCCGGGCTTCGAACCCGATCCGCGCATCAAGGCCGAGCCGATTTTGAACGGACAAAACCGAGGTCAGGGCGGTGGACAAGGCCGCGGTCAGCCGCGTTCTGGCGGAGGGCAGGCACGTAGCGGTGGTGCTCCGCGCGCAGGTACAGCCGGCAAACCGGCAGGGGGCGGCGCGGGTCGCGGTGCTGCACCGGTACTGCATCGTTCCGGCGGTCGCGGTCGTTAAATGAGTAAACGTGTAAGCGATGAAGAGGCTATCGCTGCCACCAAGCTTTGGCTTGAGAAGGCAGTGATTGGTCTTAATCTGTGCCCGTTCGCCAAAGGTGTGCACGTCAAGAACCAAATTCGCTATGTAGTCAGCGCTGCGCAAACACCGGAGGATCTGTTGGCGGAGGTGTTGAAAGAGTTCGAGGTATTGGCGGAGGCAAGTAGTGAAAAGATAGACACGACGCTGCTTATCCATCCGCAGGTGCTTAACGACTTTCTCGACTACAACGATTTTCTTGAAGTGGTCGATGCCGCATTGGAAGAGGTGGATTTGGCCGGCATACTGCAAGTCGCCAGCATGCATCCGCAGTACCAGTTTGCCGACACCGAGCTGGATGACATCACAAACTACACCAACCGCTCTCCGTACCCGACACTGCATATCTTGCGCGAAGACAGCATAGATCAGGCTGTGGCGGCATTTCCCGAGGCCGAGATGATTTTTGAAAAAAATATCGAGACCATGAAAAACTTGGGACACGAGGGTTGGAATGCACTTGGGCTTGCCGAAGTGCAAGGGGATAAGGTTTCCAAATAGATCGCTATTTCGACCTGTGCCGGAATGGGGCTATAGTAGTGCCATGAACAGCATCCTGACCTTCGCTTCACTTACTCCTGATAGCGTGTTGAACGCACTGGAGAGCATTGGCTTGCGTTGCGACGGACGTTTGCTCGCGCTCAACAGTTACGAGAATCGCGTGTATCAAGTCGGTATGGATGAGGGTGCGCCGCTGGTTGCCAAATTCTACCGTCCCGCACGCTGGAGCGACGCGGCCATCCTCGACGAGCATGCCTTTGTGCAGGAGTTGGTCGAGCGAGAGATTCCTGTCGTGCCGGCTTCAATCATCAACGGTGCAACCCTACACCATTTTGACGGCTTCCGTTTTTCGGTCTTTGTTAAACACGGCGGACGCGCTCCCGAACTGGAAAATCGCGATACGCTGGAATGGCTGGGGCGCTTTCTTGGACGCATCCACGCTGTCGGCGCGATTAAAAACTTCCAGCACCGTCCCGCGCTGAATATCGACACTTTTGGTATCGAGCCGCGCGACTATTTGCTGGCAAATAATTTTATTCCGGCCGATATCGATTCCGCCTATCGCAGTGTGGTGCAGCAGGCGCTCGACGGTGTGCTGCATTGTTTTGACAGGGCGGGTGATGTGAAAAGTTTGCGCCTGCACGGCGACTGCCACGCGGGCAATGTGTTGTGGACAGATGAGGGTCCGCATTTTGTCGATTTCGACGATAGCCGCACGGGGCCTGCCGTACAAGATTTGTGGATGCTGCTCTCCGGGGAGCGCGAAGACCGCGTGCGGCAAATGGGTGACGTGCTTGCGGGTTACGAGGACTTTTACGAGTTTGACGCGCGTGAATTGCATCTCATCGAAGCCCTGCGCACGCTGCGTCTCATCCACTACTCTGCCTGGCTCGCCAGACGTTGGGACGATGCCGCTTTCAAGCAGGCATTTCCGTGGTTCAACACGCAAATCTATTGGCAGAACCGCATTCTTGAATTACGCGAACAAATTGCATTGATGGAAGAAGCGCCACTGTGGCAAAACTGATTATTGAGAACTGTCCTTGCGGTAGCAGCAAATCCTACACTGACTGCTGTGCCCTCTATGTGGATAGCAAGCAAGCCGCCCCTAATGCCGAGGCGCTTATGCGTTCCCGCTACACTGCTTACAGCCTGTTGCGCGAAGATTATCTGTTGGCAACTTGGTACCCATCCACGCGCCCAGTATCTTTGGGCTTGGCGGATGAAGCCGCCACCAAATGGCTAGGGCTGGAAGTAAATCGCCACGAACAGCAAGACGCCGACCATGCTATCGTCGAATTCGTCGCGCGCTATAAAGTGAATGGCCGCGCACACCGCCTGCATGAAGTTAGTCGCTTCGTGCGCGAAGAGGGACGCTGGTTTTATGTGGACGGGGATATTTAGCTCGCACGCTGCAGCAGCACAGAAGCATTACAATGCAATCTCGTCATCTTCAGTGATATACCCTACGCCAACATGAACACAGAAACCGAAAACAGCTTCCTCGTGATTACCGCATTCGGCCCGGACAGACTAGGCCTTGCCGAACAGCTTGCGGGACGTATCGCCGATTGCGGATGCAGCATCGCAGAGAGCAGCATGGTCGTGATGGGCGAGCAACTCTCTTTCATTGCGCGGGTCTCCGGCGTATGGCATGCGCTTTCCAAACTGGAAGGGCAGACTTCTTTGCTCGGCGCGCAATCCGGTCTCACTATCACTCATCAGCGTACGGGAAAAAGCGAGCGGAGCGCCGCTATTCCCTATACCGTCGAACTGGTGGCGATGGACCAGCCCGGTATTGTGCACAAGCTTGCGGCTTTCTTCGCGCGCAAAGGCATCAATATAGAAGAGCTGCAAAGCAGCACTTATTTCGCCCCGTATACCGGCTCGCCACTCACCTCGGTCATTATGAGTGTGGGTATCCATGCCAAGATTCATATTCCCACCCTGCGCGAAGATTTTCTCGATTATTGTGACGAGTTGAATCTGGATGCGACGCTGGAGCCCAAGCGGGGCTGAGGCTTGATGTCCCTGTTTACCAAAGACAGGCCATCAAATAATAGACGATCCAAATTACACTCAGCAGCATGCCAACCCGATACCAGCGGGGAAGGGTATTGATGGAGCTGGACATCGGGTCCCATTCCCTGAACCATTCGCCGCGTGTATCAATGCGCGCTTCATTTTTATGGGAAATGGCTTCAATCGCCGGTGTTTCAAATGTTGCTGCTGAAGATAGCAGGCGCTGCAGTTTAACCCGGACATTAATTACTTCCTGTTGCATTGCACCCCACTTTTCATAACTGTGGCAAACCCGAATAGTTTTGACGGCCCGTTCGCGTTTATTGGCCACTATGTGCCAATAAAGTTCAGTCGTATCTAGCCGACCTGTGCCGCTATCCATCTCAATGCTGAAATACAAATCAGTTTCTGATTCGGCAACACGCGCACATAAAATGTGTCCGTTTTTATACAGCGTTATCGTTACGGGAAAAGGCAAACCGCCTTTTATGGGATGGGGTTCGTCTGACAATTTTAATCCTTCCTTTAAGTCGCTATTGCAGCGCCTCTCGCTTGCAATTTAATACGCCACCTCCAGCGCCTCGCATAGAAATTTCATGAGCGGGCGGGCTTCGGTAAAGCGTTTTTCAGCGAGTGCAACGAGAGATTTTCCGGTGACTTCTTTGATGGGCAAGGGTGAGAGCGCAATGAAATCTTTGCGTTTGATGTCGGTAATCGCCGGATGCTCGGCGGCGTAGCCACGGGGAGGCCTGATCAAACTATCACCAGCCAATTTCCATTGGGCGGTAAAGTTTTTGTCATCGCGCGCGGCAAGCCATTTCTCCGGCTTCTGTGCCACGAGGTCGCGTATTTTTCCCAGCGCATCCGATTCGGGATGCCAGCATCCCGCGCCAAAGAAACATTCATTGGTGGCGATATGCATATAGAAGCCGGGGGCATGTACGTCCTTGCCCAATGCGTGACGGAACTGAATACCGATGTTGGTTTTGTATGGTGTCTTGTCGCGCGAGAAGCGCGTGTCGCGAAACACCCGCATCAGCGAGCCGCCGACTTTGCGTGGTTCCGCGCGAAAATTTGGCGCGCAGGACTTTAGCACGGGTTCCATTGCTTCGATGAAATCGAGTGCAGGTTCACGTACCAACGCCTCGTAACGTGATTTGTTTTCCTCAAACCACGCGCGGTTGTTGTTGTCGGCGAGTTCTTCCAGAAAACTAAAAGTCGCTTTGCTAAACATGGTTGCCTCCGGCTATGTCAGATTAAGTGTGGCATTAACTGCCCCGGTTGATTTATTCAACACCCATAAAATCAAGCATCAATCGCATTTGCCCCGCGAGCATCGGCACACCGGTATGGACGAGCTTGCCTTTGCTGGCGGCGAACTCAAGCAGCGGTGTCATCTCTGGCGCAATGACGCATTCCGCAAGCAATGTGCTGCGATCGATGAGAGCGGAGGAGAAGGGTAATTCATCATTCGGCTGCATGCCTAAGGGGGTGGCGTTGATGGCGATGTCGAAATTTTGTGACGGGTCGGGTTCTGTGGAGATGGAAATGTGCGGAAAGGCGAGCTGTATCCGGGAAGCTAAAGCTTCGGCTCGGGCGTGTGTGCGGTTAGTGATGCACAGCGAAGCGCAGCCGTGTTTTGCCAGCGCGAAAGCGATGGCTGAGGCAGCACCGCCCGCGCCAGCCAGCAGGCAACCGGCAGCGGAAACACGATGTCCCGCAGAGAGCAGGCCGGTCACAAAACCTTCCCCGTCCAGAATAGTGCCGACGAGTCTTCCATCCGCATTGCGGCGGATGACATTCACTGCGCCGACGAGTCTGGCCTCTAGTGTTAATTCGTCAATGAGCTCAACGATGGCGGATTTGTGCGGCATAGAGACAACGGCTCCGCTGAAATTTTTAATCTGGCGCAATGCATCAACCACCGGAATGATGCCTTGTGCCGAGACGTGCATCGGCAGCAGCACAAACTTTCCGAGCAGTTGGCGTTGCTCTAGTAGCGCGTTTGCCATGCCCGGGGTGCGTGCCTTCACGATGGGGTCGGCGATGAGTGCGAGGATACGGGTGTTTCCGGTGATGGGAGAGCTCATGAGTTGGTTCAGTGTGTTGTTGATGCAGGGAGTGTCAAATCTAATTTTTTTTGCCAGAACATCGCTTTGCCCATCTTGGGATCCAGTTCATAGCCCGCGAAACCGCTAGCCTTGTATGCGGCCTGGGCGATGGTGTTTCCTTCCAGCACTTCGAGCGTGAGCTTGCAGCAACCCAGACGGAGGGCGATCTCTTCCGCTTTGGCCAGCAGACTTTTCGACAAGCCGAGACCGCGATATTTTTTATCGACGATGATGTCATGCACATTCAGCAGTGGCTTGCAGGCGAAGGTGGAGAATCCCTCAAAGCAGATTGCCATGCCTGCGGGTGAAGTGTCGGCAAAGGCCAGCACGACATGTGCACCCGGCCGTTTGTGCAGCTCGGAAACGAGATTGTTTTTGACGAATTCCGGCAACTCGGCTCCGCCGCCCATGGCGTCTTTGGCATATTCGTTTAACAGATGGATAACAGCGGTCGCGTGCTGTGGCGAGGACAAATCGGCGACGAGTATTTCTTTCATGATACGCAGAGCCCGAGTGCAAAGTTGGATAATAACTCGGTTTTACCGCAGAGATGAAAGGCGCTAGTTGGCGGCGGACTTTTTGGCGGTCAGCATTCGTAGCGGATTGAAGCCGGTGGCTAATGCGGTGCCGCTGACGACGACCAGCGAACCGACAATCATGCTCGGAGTGATGACTTCGTCCAGAAATAAATGCCCCCACAAGATACCGAAAACGGGAATCAGAAAGGTCACCGTGAGCGTGGAGGTGCCGCCGATATCTTTGACCAAACGGAAGTAAAGCAAGAATGCAATGCCGGTACATACGATGCCGAGCGCGACAACAGCCAGTATGACACTTAGACTCGGTGTGGCTGGAGCCGATGCGAAAGGCAGCGCGGGCAAGATGAGCAAACTGGCTGCCCACATGCTGCCATGTGCGTTGGAAAAGCTGTCCACGGGTTTGGCGAGATTTGTGTAATTGGTGGCGAGGCCATAACAGAAGGTTGCCAGCAATGTGGCTGCTATGGCGAGTCCCGCACCTTTTTGCTCAGCCAAATGGTCGAAGCCGACAATCAGTGCCACGCCGACAACGCCCATGCTCAGTCCCAGCATCGTGCGTCCGTTAAGCGGGTGGCGCATCCAGACTGCGTTGATCACTGCGCCCCAGATTGGCGATGTGGCATTCAGGATGCTCATGGAGGAAGCCGTCAGCGTTAAGGCCGCATAACCGAACAGCGTGAATGGCAACGCTGCGTTGAATATGCCCAGAATCAGAAAGTGCTTCCAGTGTTGCTTGAGATGAAGTGGCTTGTGCAAAACTAATGCGACGAAGAACAGGAATATTGCCGCAAGACCGACCCGATATTCAATCAATATCGTGGGTCCCAATATCGGCGCACCCATGCGGATGAACAGAAATCCGCCGCCCCAAATGGCAGCGAGAGCGAGCAGTCTGGCGAGGCTGGGAAGGGTCACGGTTGCGTTATGTGGTTAGCACGGGTGCCTTGGTACTTTAAGCCCGCTTGCTGCGCATGGCGAGAATCTCATTTCTGCGGAAGCAATCCAGCGCATGGTCGTTCACCATTCCCGTGGCTTGCATATGCGCGTAGCAAATCGTGGAGCCCACGAATTTGAAACCGCGCTGGCGTAAATCTTTGCTCATGGCATCTGATTCAGGGCTGGTCGCCATGTAATCCGCAGGCGTGCGTATCTCGTTCACGATAGGCTTGCCATCAACGAAGCGCCAGATGTAGGTATCGAAACTGCTGAACTCGTTCTGCACTTCTAGGAATCGTTGCGCATTGTTGATCGCGGCCAGTATCTTGGCGCGGTTGCGGATGATGCCTGTATCGCCCAGTAGTTTTTCGACTTTCTTGTCGCTGTATCTGGCGATCTTGTGCGGATCGAACCCATCGAACAGTGTGCGATAGTTCTCCCGTTTACGCAGCACGGTGTACCAACTCAGTCCGGCCTGTGCGGCTTCCAATGTGAGAAACTCGAACAAAGTTTGGTCATCATGAACCGGAACACCCCATTCCTTGTCGTGATATTCGACATAGTCGGGTTTGCTCAGGTCCACCCACTGGCAGCGGCAGGTTTGCTGTATATTTTTCATATGACGTTTCTGTGATGTGAATGCGCATACTTTACTGCTTTTGCATAAACAGTGAGGCGTGAGTAGAGCGGCCTGTGAATCTTCGGTATAAATTCAGTATCAGTGTTAGACATTCCCCCTCTAAGCCTTTAGACTTGCGCACTTTTTTACAGGACGACCATCATGTCCGACGATCTCGAACAAATCACCCCCGAACCCGCCGCCGTGCCGCGCGACAAGATCGCGCGCGAAGTGGCGCGGCGCCGTACCTTCGGCATCATTTCCCACCCGGACGCGGGCAAGACCACGCTCACCGAAAAGTTGCTGCTGTTCTCGGGCGCGATCCAGATGGCGGGTGCGGTGAAGGCGCGCAAGAGTGGTCGCCATGCGACTTCCGATTTCCTTGAAATTGAAAAGCAGCGCGGTATCTCTGTGGCATCGTCGGTGATGCAATTCGAGTACCGCGACCATGTGGTGAATCTGCTTGATACGCCGGGTCACCAGGACTTCTCTGAAGATACCTATCGCGTGCTCACCGCCGTGGATTCGGCGCTGATGGTGATTGACGCGGCCAAGGGTGTGGAAGCGCAGACCATCAAGCTGCTGGATGTGTGCCGCATGCGCGACACGCCCATCATCACCTTCATGAACAAGATGGACCGCGAGGTGCGCGACCCGCTGGAACTGCTCGATGAAGTCGAGTCGGTGCTGAAGATACAGTGTGCACCGGTGACCTGGCCTCTCGGCATGGGTAAGACTTTTCGAGGTGTGTATCACCTTTTGCGCGACGAGATTCTGCTGTTCACGCCCGGCGAAGAGCGCGCCGACGGCGAGGTGGAGATCATCAAGGGCATTGACAATCCGGTGCTGGCAGAGCGCTTCCCGCTGGAGATTGAGCAGATGAAAATGGAAGTGGAACTGGTGCACGGCGCATCGCATCCCTTCGATCTGCAACGCTTTCTCGAAGGCAAGCAAACGCCGGTGTTCTTCGGCTCCGCCATTAACAACTTCGGCGTGCGCGAGATTTTGAACGCACTGCTGGACTGGGCACCTGCGCCAATCGAGCGCGATGCTACGTTGCGTGTCGTGAACCCGAGCGAGCAGGCGTTCTCCGGCTTCGTGTTCAAGATACAAGCCAACATGGATGCCAACCATCGCGACCGCATCGCCTTT
>JAGVIV010000302.1 GCA_020055845.1 Betaproteobacteria bacterium | reverse complement strand
CTATACCAGCAGCGTGTTGGCGAGCGCGCCAGTTATGCGCGCAGCCTGCTTGCGGGAGGTTTTGATTTTAACGGCCGGGAGAGCTATCAATATGTGCGCAAAAATATGCCGTGGCCCAAATCCGCGGACGACATGAACGAGTTATGGCGCAAACGTGTCAAGAACGACTGGCTGCGTCTGAGACTTGCGGGGAAAGACGATGCGAGCATCCGTGCGACGCTCGGCAAACGTTACGACAATATTCTCAGCGGAATGTCCAAGATCAACAGTGACGATGCATTTCAGGGTTTCATGAACGCCTACGCGACGGCTATCGACCCGCATACCAACTATTTCGGTAAACGCGCGGCGGAAGAGTTTGATATTTCGATGCGCTTGTCGCTGGTCGGCATCGGGGCGGTGCTTCAGGACAAGGATGAATACACGACAATCAGGGAGCTGGTGGCGGGCGGGCCCGCCGCTTTATCCGGCAATCTGAATATCGGTGACAGGATTGTCGGCGTTGGGCAGGGAGAAAATGCGGATCCCGTTGATGTGATGGGTTGGCGTTTGGATGACACGGTGGCAATCATTCGCGGTGCCGAGGATACCGTGGTACGGCTTGATATTCTGCCCGCCGGGGCGAGCCCGGACGGCAAGCACAAACTCGTTTCACTGCTGCGCAAGAAAATCAGTCTGGATAAGCAGGCTGCCAACAAATCTATCATTGAAATTAAAGACGGCGGCGCAGTGAGTCGCATCGGGGTGATTACTTTGCCCGGATTTTATCTGGATTTTGCCGCGCGCCAGAACGGCGACAAGGAATACAAAAGCGCCACACGCGATGTGGCACGCCTGCTGGGGGAATTAAAGAAAGAAAAAGTGGACGGTGTGCTGATCGATCTGCGCAACAACGGCGGCGGTTCATTGGACGAGGCGGTGGCGCTCACCGGCTTGTTTATAGACAAGGGGCCGGTGGTGCAGCAGCGCGATTCCAACGGCAATGTGCTGGTGAGCAGCGACACCAATGCGGGTGTTGTGTGGAACGGTGCGCTGGCCGTGCTTATCAACCGCGCATCGGCATCTGCATCGGAGATTTTTGCCGCGGCGATCCAAGACTACGGGCGCGGCATCGTGGTGGGTGAGCGCAGTTTTGGCAAAGGTACGGTGCAGACCGTGGTGAATCTCGATCAACTGGTGAAGGATGATAAAGCTGGATTCGGCGAGCTCAAGATGACCATTGCGCAGTTTTTCCGTATCAATGGCGGCACCACCCAGTTGCGCGGTGTTACCCCGGATATCGCGCTGCCGACGCTGACCGATGCGGAAGAGTTCGGCGAATCCAGCTATGACAATGCTTTGCCGTGGATGCAGATCAAGGCCGCGGACTACAAGCCGGTCGGAGACGTGAATGCCGTCGTGCCGGCCTTGCTGGCGAAGCACGATTCGCGCGTGCGCAAAGACAAGGATTTTCAGTATCTGCTGGAAGATATTGCCGAGTTGAATGCGCGACGCAAGCTAAAACAACTCTCACTCAATGAGGCGGAACGCCGCAAAGAACGCGCCAGCATGGATGCGCGCGTAAAGCGGCGCGACAAGGACAGAACGGATAATCTGACGGGCAATGTGCGCGATGACGGACTGCAATCCAACGAGCGCAATATCGATGCGGATCTGGCCATCGAAAAAGCGCGCAAGGATGCCAAAGACATTTTGCTGAACGAAGCCGCGCATATTCTCAGCGACGAGGTACATCTGCCCAACGCCAACGCTAAACTCGTGTCCGGTGTCGCCGCGCGCGCGGATATACGCTGATCCGATCTGAAGGCGCGGGGGCCGTGGCTGGTTCAAACTCCAGTCGCGGCCTTGCCTTTACAGGGCGTTCATTCCGGCTGCGGCAATCTGTCCGTCCTGAAACGAGCGCACACCGCTGATGCCGATAGCGCCGATGACCACGCCGTTGCGCGATAGCGGTACGCCGCCTTCCGCCGGAATCACGCCGGGAAGCGCGAGATGAATCAGCCGTCCGCTTGTCACCGCATCCTCCGATACTTTGCTGGGAATCTGTAGCGCCGCGGCCATGTGTGCTTTGGCGATGGCCGTTTCCACACTCCCGAAGCGCGTGTCATGTTCACGCTCCAGATACAGCAGATGACCTCCGTCATCAACCACGGCGATGCTCACTTTCCATGCATTGGCAAGTGCCTCCGCCGCGGCGGCGGCAGCGACACGCTTGGCATCGGCCAGACTCAGGATGGGTTTGTCCATGTGTGTGCCCCTTGCCTTATGCTTTGAGTACCGCGAATACTTTGTCGCGGATGGAGTCGACGCTGCCGACACCGGGGACGTGAACGACTTTGGGCGCTTTGGCTGCGCCGGATGTCGCCCATGCGCTGTAGTATTCCACCAGCGGTTTGGTCTGGTCGTGATAGACGTTCAGGCGTTTGATTACGGTATCTTCGGCATCATCGGGACGCTGCACCAGTTCTTCTCCGGTCACATCGTCTTTGCCCGCTACCTTGGGGGGATTGAATATGGTGTGGTAAGTGCGACCCGAAGCAGGATGCACACGGCGTCCGCTCATGCGCTGGATAATCTCGCTGTCGGCCACGTCAATCTCCACCACGTAGTCGATACGGATGTCGGCATCCTTCATGGCTTGCGCCTGCGGGATGGTGCGCGGAAAGCCGTCGAACAAAAAGCCGTTGGCGCAATCTGCATCCTTGATGCGCTCTTTCACCAGATTGATGATGATGTCATCCGATACCAGACCGCCAGCGTCCATGATCTTCTTCGCGGCAACACCGAGCGGGGTGCCTGCCTTGACGGCGGCGCGCAGCATGTCGCCGGTGGAAATTTGCGGAATGCCGAATTTTTCCTTGATGAGGTTGGCCTGTGTGCCTTTGCCTGCGCCCGGTGCGCCTAGAAGTATGACTCTCATGCTTGTGCTCCCTGTGTGAGTGATGATTCAAATATTGTGCGTGCTGCGAGCAAATCCGCTTCCGTATCGACCCCGCTGGGGGGAGCATCGCGGGTGATGGTCACCCCGATCTTGTGGCCGTGCCAGAGTGCGCGCAATTGTTCCAGCGCCTCAATCTGTTCGATTGCGGAGGGAGCCAGCTGCCCGAAGGTGCGCAGGAAACTGGCACGGTAGGCATAGATGCCGATATGTCTAAGTACGGGTAAATCGGCAGGCAGCGCCGCAGCCTGTGCGAAAGCATCTCTCGGATAGGGTATCGGCGCGCGGCTGAAATACAGCGCGTTACCGTTTTTATCCAGCACTGTTTTGACGATGTTGGGATTGCGCATGGAGGCCTCATCGTGAATCGGATGGCAGGCGGTGGCAATGGCGCATTCGGGATGCTCGTGCAGATGCCGGGCCACGGCATAGATCAAAGCCGGGGGAATCAGCGGTTCGTCACCCTGCACGTTTACCACGATGGCATCATCCGGCCAGCCTTGCTGCGCCACCACTTCGGCGATGCGGTCGGTGCCGCTGCTGTGGTCCGCGCGAGTCAAGCAGGCTTTGAATCCGTGCGCAGCCGCGGCAGCAAGAATGGGTTCGTAATCGGTGGCGATGATGATCTGTTGCGCGCCGCTTTTGGCCGCCTGTTCCGCCACGCGAATCACCATCGGCTTGCCGCCGATTTCCAGCAGCGGTTTACCGGGCAGGCGGGTGGAGGCGAAACGTGCCGGAATGACGACGTGGAACGCGGGCATCAGAGTTTCTCGATCTCTTCCGGGCTGAGTTTGCGTGCTTCGTCGGCCAGCATCACGGGGATGCCGTCTTTGATGGCGTAGGCGAGTTTGTCAGCTTTGCAGATCAACTCCTGTTCGGCCTTGCGATAGATGAGCGGCGATTTGCACAGCGGGCAAACCAGGATTTCGAGTAGCTTGGCATCCATTATTTTTCGATCTTTTCTATGATGAGTTGGGCGAGAGCCGGGTCGACCTGTGCATCCACACGCAGCACCCAGCATTGCTCGGTGGCGAAGGCCGCGCATTTTACCGCATCTTTTTCCGTCATGAGTATCGCATCGGCATCGCCGAATGAAATATCTGCGGCACGGTAGCGGTGGTGGTCGGGAAAAGCGTGCGTATGCGCGGACAATCCCAGTTTTTGCAGGTGTTTAAAGAAGCGTTGCGGATGGCCGATGCCCGCGATGGCGTGCAGGCGCAGCCCGGAAAATTCCGCCGGACTACGGCTCACATCGGGATTGAGCAGGTTGTAAAACAGCGCGCCGTCGAGTTGCATGGCGTATTCTGATGCGTGAGAGGGACGGCCATTCACGACGACAATATCAGCGCTGCCCAGGCGCGAGACGGGTTCGCGCAACGGCCCCGCCGGCAGCAACAGGCCGTTGCCGAAGCGGCGGTTCCCGTCCACCAGCACAATCTCGACATCGCGCTGTAAACGGTAGTGCTGCATCCCGTCGTCGCTCAGAATGACATCGCACTCCGGGTGGGCTTGCAGCAATGCCTGCGCGGCGGCGGGACGGTCGCGCCCTATCCATACCGGACATAGTTTGCGCTGAACCATGAGCAGCGGTTCATCGCCCACTGCATCGGGCGAGTCGCTTGCCGCAACAGGGCGCGCGGCGTTGCTGTGTTTTTTTGCTTTGGTGTAGCCGCGACTGATGATGGCCGGATGCCAGCCTTGATCCAGCAGCTGTTGCGCCAGCCATAAAGTAAACGGCGTTTTTCCGGTGCCACCGACGCTGATGTTGCCGATGACGACGACGGGGACGGGGAGTTTGACGGAGTGCAGAATCCCGCTGCGATAAAGCACCCTGCGCAGGCCGGACAGCAGGCGGAAGAGCAAGCTCACGGGCCAGAGCAACAGATGCAAAGGCGTGATGCGATACCAGTAGTGTTCCAGCCCGTGCATGGCGGTGTAGGGTGTTTACTTCGCCGGGTTTTGCGTGGTGAAGGTGATGCGTCCGTAACCGGCTACCCGAGCAGACTCCATGATATTAATCACGGACTGGTGGGGCGCTTTGGCATCGGCGCTGATGATAATGGTCGGTTCTGTTTCCGCGCCTGCCGCCTTGCGCAGTGCCTGGGCGAAATTGTCTATTCCGGCAAACGGCGTGTGTGCGTTGTTGATGGCGTAATGCTCTGACGAATCGACTGCCACCAAAATCTGTTTGCCGGCGGAGGCGGCAGCTTGCTCGCCCTCGGCCTGGGGCAGATTAATCTGCAGCTCGGCGAACTTTGCGTAGCTGGTGGTGATCATCAGAAAAATCAGAATCACCATGAGCACGTCTATCATCGGGATCAGGTTGATCTCCGGTTCCTCGCGGCTACGTCCACGTTGGAAATTCATGTGTGTTCGCCTATTTACGTTCGCCGTGCACGATTTCGACCAGCTTGATGGCTTGTTGCTCCATCTCGAAACTCAGGCTGTCGACTTTGGCGCGAAAGTGACGGTAAAAAATCATGCTGGGAACCGCGACGATCAGACCGAAGGCGGTGTTGTACAAGGCGACTGAAATGCCGTGTGCCAATTCAGCCGGGTTGCTGCCGCCGGCATTCTGCGCGCCGAAAATTTCTATCATGCCCACCACGGTGCCGAACAGTCCGAGCAGCGGGCTGATGGAGGCGATGGTGCCTAGGGTGGTGAGGAAACGCTCCATTTCGTGGTTGCTGGCACGTCCCGCCTCCTCAATGGATTCCTTCATGATTTCGGGGGGGCTCTTGATGTTCTTCAATCCTGCCGCGAACACACGCCCCAAAAGAGAGTTCTCGTGGAGTTTTTTGAGCATCTGCGGATTAACGCCGCTTTGCTTGAGTTCTTTCACGGTTTCGTCCAGCAGATCCGCCGGGACGATATTTTTGCTGCGCAAAAACAGCAGACGTTCCGCGATGAGAGACAGGGCAACGACAGAGGTGACAAGCAAGAACCAGATGGGCCAACCAGCAGCTTCGACGATAGTGAACACGCAACTTCTCCAGATATGCTTAAATTCCGAAGCCGGAACTGTATCTTGTCGTCCCTGATAGAGCAAGATTCATTCTCGCTAGGCATCACTGCTTCGGGCTAACTCTCCAGCGCATAAGAGAATTTTTATTTATGCACAATAACTGTGGATAACTTTGTTGATAGTTGCCGTGTAATAGGGCTTAGTCCTTGAGCGAATAATGCTTTTTAGGTGACTGCTTAATTTTTGAGCTTGAATTAATCTTAATATAAACAATGAATTGCGCTAAGTTGATGTTTGTCGGCACGTACTATGCCGTGCTAGGCTAGGTGTGTGTTGGGCTTGTGCATCATTTAGGAATTGTCAATATGTCTTTTGTACAAATGGCCAATGAAAAAAGCCGTATCTTGAGCGTGCGCGAATTTAACGCGGCGGCCAAGCAAGTAATTGAAGGCGGGCTGCCCTTGTTGTGGGTGCGCGGCGAAATTTCGAATTTCGTGGGAGCGGCTTCGGGGCACTGGTATTTTTCTTTGAAGGACGAAGCGGCGCAAGTGCGCTGCGTGATGTTCCGGCACAAGAGCCAATATCTGGATTTCAAACCATCCAACGGCATGCAAGTCGAGGTGTTGGCATTGCCGACGCTGTATGAGGCGCGCGGCGACTTTCAACTGACTCTGGAGAAGATGCGTCCGGCCGGGCAGGGGGCATTGTATGAAGCGTTCGAAAAACTCAAGAGAAAGCTGGAACAGGAGGGCTTGTTCGACACCGAACGCAAACGCGCGTTGCCATTCTTACCGCGCCAGATCGGTATCGTGACCTCGCCGCAAGCCGCGGCGTTACGCGATGTATTGCGTACTTTGGCAAACCGCATGCCGGGTGTTCCGGTGGTGCTGTACCCCACGCCGGTACAGGGCGAAGGGGCGGGGCAAAAAATCGCTGCCGCTATCCGCACGGCGAACGAACGCGGCGAATGCGACACGCTTATCGTGTGCCGCGGCGGCGGCAGTATCGAAGACCTGTGGGCGTTCAACGAAGAAGTGGTGGCGCGTGCCATCTCGTCCAGCCGTATTCCCGTGGTGAGCGGAGTTGGCCACGAGACCGACTTCACCATCGCCGACTTTGTGGCCGACCTGCGTGCCGCCACGCCGACGGCCGCCGCGCAAGCCGCAGTG
>JAGVIV010000309.1 GCA_020055845.1 Betaproteobacteria bacterium | reverse complement strand
ATATCCACCCCAATCATGGGTGGTGTAGAAGTCTTCAAGAAATCAAGTTGGATATCAAAATTTCCTTTAATCATAGGCTGGTTAGAGCGTTTCCGTACAAAGTGGTTTAAATCCTAGCAATAACTCCCAAGTGTGTAAAGTTTTTTCTGCAGATGTCTTTCGCCGAGCCGGAAGCCGATATAATCACGTCACTCAATTAAATTTCTCTGTCATGACTTCTCGTTGGTGGTTCTTTCCGGCTCTTGCAGTGCTTGCGTTACCCCTGTTGCCCGTGTTGCTGCTCATTTTTGCAGCCATGCTCACCTATCCCACCTTGCCCTCGTTGGAAGTATTGACAGACTATCGTCCCAAAGTACCACTGCGTGTTTTCAGTGCCGAAGGTCTGCTGATTGGCGAGTTCGGCGAAGAGCGCCGCGAGCTCCTAAAGATTGACGAAGTTCCCGAACTTATGAAAAAGGCCATCTTGGCAGCGGAAGATGACCGCTTCTATGAGCACGGTGGCGTGGACTATCTCGGGGTAGTGCGCGCTGCGGTTACCAACATCATCTCTGGAAGCAAGCGTCAAGGGTCTTCAACCATCACCATGCAGGTCGCCCGTAATTTCTTTCTTTCGTCGGAAAAAGCCTGGACCCGCAAATTCAATGAGGTATTGCTGGCGTTCAAAATTGAACATAATTTGAGCAAAGACGAGATTTTGCAGCTGTATATCAACCAGATTTATCTGGGGCAACGCTCTTACGGCTTCGCCGCTGCCGCGCAGACCTATTATGGCAAACCACTGAACCAGCTCAGTATCGCCGAGACCGCCATGCTTGCCGGCTTACCCAAAGCACCATCTGCTTACAATCCCGTGGTGAACCCCAAGCGCGCCAAACTCCGTCAAATGTACGTATTGCGCCGCATGGCCGAACTAGGTTTCATCACCTCGGCACAACTTGATGCGGCTCAGACCGAAGCGATTGTTGCCAAACACGGCAATCAAGAATTCAGTGTAAAAGCCGACTATCTGGCCGAAATGGTGCGCCAAGTGATGTACGAGCGTTATCAGGAGGACACCTATACGCAAGGTTTCAACGTCTACACCACAATACGCCAGCAAGATCAGGCTGCCGCTTATGCCGCCGTGCGCAACGGCGTGATGGAATATGACGCGCGCCATGGTTATCGGGGGCCGGAAGGCTTCATAGACCTGCGCAAAGACAAAAGCGAAGAATTTTTGGAAGAAGCCCTGCAAGACGTAACCGACAGCGATGACCTGATTCCGGCTATTGTTGAAGAGGTCGGTGCAAAAAGTGTCAAAGCCTATTGCAAAGGCGGCCAGGTCGTTGAAATCAGCGATGACGGATTGCGTTTCGCCCAACGCTCGCTGGGTGACCGACTCTCTCTCAACCAGCGCATCCGCGTCGGCTCGCTAATCCGTGTCCAGCACAATGAAAAAGGCTTCTGGCAGATTGTACAAATCCCCCAAGTCGAATCCGCCTTTGTCTCCGCCAGCCCGCGTAACGGCGAAATCTATGCACTGGTCGGCGGCTTTGATTTCAACCACAATCAGTTCAACCATGTCACCCAAGCTTGGCGGCAGCCCGGTTCTAGTTTTAAACCTTTCATCTACTCTGCCGCTCTGGAAAAAGGTTTCACCCCGGCATCCATTATCAACGATGCTCCTCTCGTTTTCGATGCCGAGCAAACCGGCAGCCAACCGTGGCAACCCAAGAACTTTGACGACAATTTTGATGGCCCCATGCGCATGCGCCAGGGCCTGATCAAATCAAAAAACCTGATTTCCGTGCGCATTCTACAAGCCATTACCCCCGAATACGCGCAGGACTACATCACCAAGTTCGGTTTCGACAAAGACAAACACCCGCCCTATCTGACGATGGCACTGGGCGCTGGCTCAGTCACTCCCATGCAGCTGCTCACCGGATATTCCGTCTTTGCCAACGGCGGCTATCGCACCATGCCGTATTTCATCCAGCGTATTGAAAATGCCCAGGGCAAGCTACTTAGCCAATCGGCCTCGGTCGTCGCCGGAAACGGTGCCGAACAAGTTATCGATGTACGCAATGCTTTCACCATGGTGAGCATGATGCAGGATGTCGTACGCCACGGCACCGCGGTACGCGCCATGACCCTTGGGCGGCAAGATCTGGCGGGCAAGACCGGCACCACAAGCGATTCCATGGATGCTTGGTTCTGCGGATTCCAACCGACCATAGTCGCCATATCCTGGATTGGCTTTGACACACCGCGCAGCCTGGGAGACAAAGAAACCGGCGGCGGCGCAGCCCTGCCCATGTGGATGAGCTATATGGGCAAAATTCTGAAAGACGTTCCCGAAGCGGAATACTCCATGCCGGATAATATGGTTGCCGCGCGCATTAACGAAAGCGGCCTGCGCGACCCCGATGCCAGCAGGGTGGAATACTTCTACCAAGAGAATCTTCCTGCGGAAGCCGGCGCGAGCCGGAGCGACAATGCCGAGCACACCGACTCCGTGAAAGAGCAGCTTTTCTAATGGGCAAATCCCACCCTCAGCGCCGCGACCTGATGCGCGAACAACTCGCGCATCACACCGCCCGCCTCATTGCCGAGGACGGCATCACCGACTTCGCTTTTGCCAAACGCAAAGCGGCACGGCAACTCGGCGCGACAGACACACAACACCTGCCCAGCAATCAGGAAATCGAGGAAGCACTTCACAGCTATCGCACGCTTTATCAGCAAAATAGCCACCCCAACATACTGTACCAATTGCGCGAAGAGGCTCTTGCTGCTATGCGCCTGCTCCAGCCCTTCCATCCTTATCTAACCGGCTCGGTGCTCAGCGGCACCGCCGGTGAGCGCTCCGATATCAACCTCATCTTGTTCAGCGACGATGCCAAAGCCGTGCTCCTGTTCCTGCTCAAGCACAATTTGGAATTCGAGGACGGCGAATGGCATACACGCGTGGGAGGGCACGAAGAGAGCGTTCCCAGTTACACCTTGACGGGTGAGTCCGGCACCCAGCTGCACATCATCGTCCTGCCCGAAAATGCCCGCCACAGCGGCAGCCGCCACCCCGAAACACACGCTGATATCGCGGCCGTAGAAGCCTTGCTGGTCGGCTAAATCCGGCCCGCCACTTTCTCGGCAAACACCGATACAAAAAGGAAACCAAATCGCCGCGCGCTGGTCTATAGTGCCCGAATCCTTTTTCTACGCACATCAATGTCGTTGACCGTCATCCCTGTCCGCATCGGCAAATACTCCATCATCCGGCCCATCGGCTCCGGCGCGACCTCCGATGTCTATCTGGCCATGAAGGACGATGCGTTCTCCACGGTAGCCATCAAGCAATTTCGCAATATCTCGCAATCCGAATGGCACAAAAAAATGTTCCTGACCGAGGTCGAGCTGGGGAAAAAAATGCACCACAAGAACATCGTGCATGTACTGGATGCGGATCTGAATGAAAAAAGCGGGGCCTATCTGGTGATGGAATTCGCCAACGGTGTTTCACTCGACCGACATGAGCACTCCGATACTCTGCTGCCCATCAAAAGCGTGCTCTCCGTCATCGAGCAGATTGCCAATGCCCTGCGTTATGCAACCGAACTGGGCATCGTGCACCGGGATGTCAAACCCGCGAATATCATTCTGGCCTCGAACGGTACCGCCAAGCTCACCGATTTCGGTTGTGCTGTACCGAGCCAGGAACTGGGTTCGGTCGTGGCGGGCAGCCTGGCCTATATGTCCCCGGAGCAGCTTGAAGGCCAACCTTTAGATCAGCGCGCGGACATCTATGCCTTGGGCGCAGTGCTGTACCGCCTGCTCACCGGAAAAAACACCTTTGAAGCACAGGATAACTTTGACGCACGCATCGCCATATTGAACTTTCCAATCACGCCCATCGCAACCTACCGCCAGGAACTTCCACGCGAACTGATCGCGGTCATTGAGCGCGCCATGCAAAAAAACATCGCGCAACGTTATGCCAACTGGGACGAATTCATTCTTGAATTTGGCGAAGCGGCACACCTCATCCGTATGTCCGAATACGATCTGGATATGTATCGCGGCTTCAGTATCCCCACACAGGCTGTACTGTCTAATTACGCCGCAAGCGACCGCGAATTCTCGCGCAGCGGATTTTCACGCAGCACTATGCCCGACTCCTTCGGCGCGTAATTCCCCCGCTCGTCGCGCCCAGCTTTGGTGCGATTGGCTGCGCCTATGCACGGTTTACGGACACCCGCAGTACCCATACACACCCTGAATCTGCATATCTCCAATCAAAACAACCGTGGCATATTTCCTGCTCATACTCTGCGGCACATCCGTCTCGCCCGCATCACTATTGAAAGACCATGACAACGTATCCCTGTGCAGTCAATGCTCCCGAAACATTTAACAACGCAGTTCATCTACAAGGAAAAGAGCATGCTTAAAAGCCATCGTATGCACTTATCTGGCGCCGAAAAACACTGGCTCCCCTGGTTTGGAAAAACCGGCAAATTCGCGATGCGCTGGGCAACGCTGATCAATCGCCGGCGCTATCCCATTCTGGAAAAAACCTTCGAGGGCATTGCCAGCACCCGCGTGCAAATTCTGATTGACTGGACAAACCAGCAGTGGGCCTTGCTCGACTCAATGGTGGAAGAGATCCGCCGCGAACTTCCCGCGCCCTCCGATACGCTAATGCAAAATATGCGGCGGCGTTCCAGCGACTTTTCCGAGCTGTTTTTTATCGATCCGTCCGGACGTGTACTCGCCTCCAGCTGCGCCGGTAGAACAGGGCGCGGCGGACTGTCCACACAGATTCTCGAACAGGGCTTAAAACAACGCTTCCTGCACGGCCCGTATGTCGATCCTCAAACCCTCGCTATCGGCGCGTCCAGCTCCAAATTTCACGACGCTGTCACACTGATGTTTTATCTTCCGCTCAAAGACGGGGAAAAAATTGTCGGCTGCTTGTGCGGACGCGTACCCAACGATGTGCTGGGCGACCTGATACAACGCGAAGCCGGACACGTCTTTGTTGAATCCGGAGACAACTATCTGTTCATGGTTAAATCGGTATTCAACACCGCCATCCAAGCCGGCACCGCGCTGTCGCGTTCGCGTTTTGAAGACAGCGCTTTCAGCCTCGGCGACAACCTCAAACAGGGTGTGCGTACCGATTTTGGCGTGGTCAAAATCAAACAGCACACCGAGCTGGAACTGATATTCAACGATCCGGCCAGCGGCCAGCTGCACCCCGGTGTGCGTGAAACCATCGCGCACGGGGAAAACCTGTTCGTCACTTATCCGGGCTACGCCGACTACCGCCATATCCCCGTAATCGGCAAAGGCACCACCTTTCAGATGCCGGGCTCGCCGGACACCTGGGGCTTGATGTGCGAGGCCGACCTGGAAGAAGCCAACCGCTTCCGCTCTGTCAATTTCCGCATGATGAGCACCAATTTGACGCTGGTACTCACAACCTGGCTAATCACCTTTGGCTGCGGCCAATTTTTACAGCTCGACACCCTCTGGACTGCGGCACTCAATCTGCTGCTGCTGAGCGCGGGTGCTTTGTTGTTCTACCGCTTCGGCCTGAGCCCGATGACGGAACGTCTGCGCCTGATGGTGCGCGTCATCCGCGGTCTGGCCGAAGGCGGCGGCAATCTGGCACAACGCCTCGACCGCAATCACGTGTTGATCGACGAACCCGCCGTCATGTCGCAATGGGTGAACAGCTTTATCGACACCCTGGACGGCACGGTAAGCCGCGTTATTCAGGCCACGGGCGAAATGAATGACAATCACCAGAGCATGATGATGCGCAACCAAGAGGCAACTGTGGCTTCGCATCAGGTGCTGGCCGCGATACAGGACATCCTCTCCTCTCTGCAATTACAGATGGCGGACATCGACACCGCGACACAAACCACGGCCGATATCCGCATCGCCATGCAGCAGGCGGTAGACGGCGCACAGCAACAGTTCAAATTGGTACAGCAACGCACACAGGGTATACGCAACTCCATCGAGCAATCCTCGCTAACCATCAAACGCCTGAGCGGCAGCACCGACGAGATTGGAAAAATCGTGATGGTCATCAACGGTATCGCCGATCAAACCAATCTGCTGGCGCTCAACGCGGCCATCGAAGCCGCTCGCGCGGGCGAAGCGGGGCGGGGCTTCTCAGTCGTGGCGGACGAAGTACGCAAGCTGGCCGAGCGCACGACTGCGGCCACACATGAAATCAGGAAGATGATTGACACCGTGCAGGGCCAGGCACGCGAAGCCGTTCAAATCATGGAACAGGGTTCTGTCGGCATGGAGGAAGGCTTGCGCCTGGCGGAAGCGGCCGCCTCCGACAACACCGGCATGAAAGAAATTATCGAGCGCATGTTCACACTGATCCAAGGTATCGCCGATAGCGCGCATCGCTATGGGCAAGGTGTGCAAGGTGTCGCCACCGTGACAGAATCGATGCGCGGCGCGCTGAACGAGCTAAACTTCAGCATGGTACAGACCCAGCAAACTTCACTGCGCCTGCAACAGCTTGCCGGTCAGTTTGAAGTGACCCAGACAATAAAGCCCCAGACATTGCGCGCAGCCTGAGGCCTGTCATGAACAAGCACATAAAGGTATCCGACCCGTGAAGATCAGCACCAGTCTGCAAGCCAAGCTGAAGAACAGCGGACGCATGCTTAAAGCCCTAATCGATAATCTCAACGGCATGGTGTATTGCTGCCTGTACGATGCCGAATGGACGCTGGTGTTCATCGCCGGGGGCTGCAAAGAGTTGACCGGTTACGAGTCCGCGGCCCTGCTGTTGAATCGCGAGATTTCACTGGAGGCCGTCACTCATCCCGAAGACCGGGCCTGGGTACGCCAAGTGATCGATGCCGCAGTCCTGGCGCACGAACCTTTCGTCGCCGAATACCGCATCATCAATGCCGATGGCGAAATCTGCTGGGTGAGCGAGCGCGGCTGCCCCGTATACAACGACCTGGATGAGATCGAAGCCATCGAAGGCTTTCTGCAAAACATCACACCGCGCAAACTGAGCGAGATTGCCGCGCATAACGCCGAAGAACGTTACCGCTCCATCTTTGAAAATGCCATCGAGGGTATCTACCAGACCTCTCCCGACGGGCACTATCTCAACTTCAATCCCGCGCTCGCCAATATCTACGGCTATGAATCGGCGCTAGATCTGGTGCGCAGCATCTCCGACATCAACCGCCAGCTTTACGTACAAGCCGGCAAGCGCGATGAATTCGTCGCGCTGATGGGTGCCCACGGTCGCGTGATCAACTTTGAGGCAGAGGTCCACCGCAAAGACGGCGAAATTATCTGGATCTCGGAAAATGCCCGCGAGGTGCGCGACCAGAACGGCGCGCTGATGTTCTATGAAGGCACCGTCGAAGACATCACCGCGCGTAAACACCATGAGCAGGAGATTGAATATCAGGCCACACACGATGCCCTGACCGGCTTGCCCAACCGTACTTTACTGACCGACCGCCTGCAGCAATACCTTGGTATCGCCGACCGTTATAGCAACAAAGTGGCTGTCGCTTTCATCGACCTGGACCAGTTCAAGCTAATCAACGACAGCATGGGTCACCATGCCGGCGACGAATTACTCAAAATCATGGCGACACGTTTGGAAGACTGCGTCCGCGAGTCCGACACCGTCGTGCGTCTGGGTGGTGACGAATTCGTACTGCTGCTCACCGGCCTCAACCAGATTGAAGATATATCCGACAGCATGCAGCGCGTGCTGTCGGCGGTGGCCGAACCCTGCGCCATCGAAGGTCGCGACTTTGTGGTCTCGTGCAGCATCGGTATCAGCATCTATCCCGACGACGGCCGCGACACCACCACGCTGCTGCGCTATGCCGATTCGGCCATGTATAAATCGAAACAATCCGGGCGCAACAACTACCAGTTCTACACCGACGAACTCAACCAGCGCCTCATGGAACGTTTAGACATGGAATACCGTCTACGTCAGGCACTGGAAGGCGAAGAGTTTTTGCTGCACTACCAACCCAAACTCGACTTCGCCAGCGGCAAGATCTGCGGCGCGGAAGCACTCATCCGCTGGCAGCCCCGCGATGGCAACATGATCTCCCCAGCCAGCTTTATTCCCATTGCGGAAGAGAACGGTTTTATCGAAGACATCGGTCGCTGGGTGTTGCGTACCGCTTGCTGTCAGGCGGTGGAACTCAACCGCCAACTCGCGCGCAAACTACCCATCGCCGTCAATGTTTCACCGCGCCAATTCCGCCAGGCCGGGCTGGTAAGCATGGTGCGCACGGCACTGGAAGAGAGCGGGCTTGATCCCGCCTGTCTTGAGTTGGAAATCACCGAAAGCAGCCTGGTGCATGACACCGGCAGTTTCATCAAGACACTGTATGAATTAAAAGCGCTGGGCGTGAAGCTCGCGATCGATGATTTCGGTACCGGCTATTCCAGCATGGCTTACCTGAAAGATTTTCCGGTCGACCGTCTTAAGATAGACCAAGTCTTTGTAAGCCATCTCGAGACCGAGCCAAAGAATATCGCGATTCTGAAAGCCATCATCGCGCTCGGCCACAGCTTTGGTATGAAGGTGATTGCCGAAGGCGTGGAAACCGCTTATCAACAGGCATTTTTACACGGTATTGGTTGCAATGAGCTCCAGGGTTTCTATTTCAGCAAACCCATCCCAATGAATGCTTTCCTGGCCTTGTTGGCCGAAGACAGGGTTCCAACCCCATCGGAAATGCAGCTTAGCGCTTAAGCTTGAACAATGCCGCAACTTGCGGCTGCGGTTTGTGAGAAGGGGGCGCGATGCGTTTTTCTTCTACCGGTTGCGCAAGCACGGAAGCCTCGTAAGGCTTGGAGAACCAATCCTCCGCAGGTGCTGCCCGCGAATGACCGCGTACCGGCGCGGGTTTGAGCGGCTTCTGGTAACCGCTAGGCACGATTGCCGCCTCGCGCGGAAAGCTACGGTTAAGCAACTTCTCAATCTCAACCAGACGACGCTCCTCATCCCCGTCCACCAATGACACGGCTTCACCCGATGCACCCGCGCGACCGGTACGGCCGATACGGTGCACATAGTCTTCGGCATGCGTGGGCAATTCGTAGTTGATCACCAGCGGCAACTGGTCGATATCCAGTCCGCGCGCGGCCACATCGGTCGCGGTGAGCGCCTGAATGGTACCGGCCTTGAACGCATCAAGCGCTTCAATACGCTCGCGCTGCGTCTTGTCACCGTGGATGGCATCGGCGGGAATACCGGCTCGCTCCAATTGTTTTGCCACATGTGCCGCGCTCAACTTGGTGCGCGTAAATACCAGCACTTGTTTCACATTGCGCGAACGGATAATTTCCACCAGCGCATGGAATTTGTCCTGATGCCCGACCATACACACCGACTGTTTGATGTTCTCGCCCGCCGCATTGCGGCGCGCAGTCTCAACTGTGACCGGATTGGTGAGAAATTCCTGCGCAAGCTTTTTGATCTCTTCCGAGAACGTAGCCGAGAACAACAGCGTCTGTCTTTGCTTGGGCAACAACGCGACGATGCGCTTGAGGTCCGGCATAAAGCCCATATCCAGCATACGATCCGCCTCGTCGAGAATGAGCACCTGCACCTGGTTGAGTTGCAAGTTGCGGCTCTCGACGTGGTCGAGCAAGCGCCCCGGTGTCGCGACCAGAATCTCCACACCGTTCATCAGGATGGGCTTTTGCGCCTTGATGTCGGTACCGCCGTACACCACCGCCGTGCGCAGCGGCACATGTTTGGAATAAGTGACCACATTTGCATGCACCTGTATCGCCAGCTCGCGCGTCGGGGCAAGGATCAGCGCACGAATCGGATGACGGGCAGGGGAGGCGCTGCTGCTCGCGTGCGGCAGCAGTCGCTGCAGCATCGGCAGGGTGAACGCGGCGGTCTTGCCGGTGCCGGTCTGCGCCATCGCCATCAAATCGCTTCCGGCAATAACATGCGGAATCGCTTGCGCCTGTATCGGCGTCGGTTGGGTATAACCTGTTTCTTCGATGGCGCGCAGAATCTTGGCATCGAGCGCGAGGGAGGAGAACAAGAGCGGTGTTGCGGTGATTTCGTCCATAAGTGCCGCCATTATACTGGATTCAGGATGCACGAATGGTCTAGTGATCTACCTCGTTATTCTTCACTGAGCGCAGTTGAATGATGCAACAGGGCAGGCTAAGCCTGCCCGATTTTCGCTAATTTTTACAGCTTGCGGGCTTCTCCCGTTTTTCATTGACGGTAACTGAAACCATGTTGTTGTACTTCCACATAGCCCCAGTTAAAGGATCAATTATGAAGCCCCAGCCATTAAATATATTGGCCCAATAAGACATCGTAATTCCCCTATTTACTTCTGTAATGGATGGATCATAACAATCATCAAGAACCTGAATACTCACCCCTTTAAAGGTTGATGGTTCTGCCACTATGGTGGCCGGGAGTTTCGACATGTAAGTTCCGGATGGCGTAGTAATATTTACTTTGACCTCCTTGCCATTTGAGGAATTAGCTTGCATGGTTTGCGACCCACTATTAAACATAGTGCCACAGCCACTAAGCACAACAGCGACAGATAATAATGCGATCAAACGCAATTGCGTCATATTTATTCCCCTTGTTTGTAAACATCAATTGTCAGAACAATACCTTCTGATGCGCAAAGCATAACAACCATAAGTTATTAACGCAAACCAGATGTTTGTATTTAGTTACTGCCAAGCTTGGTAATTTCCTTTTCATGGAACACACCAGCGAACAGCAAAGAATCGCCTTTAGTAAACGGCTTACTCAAGAGCTGAAGCGTATCGGGCAGCCGATTGGCAGCCCGACTCAAATTTCGCGCGCGTTTAATAAAATTTTTGCTGGGCAACCTGTTAGT
>JAGVIV010000215.1 GCA_020055845.1 Betaproteobacteria bacterium | reverse complement strand
TGACTGGGCTTACAGCAATGGCGACAAACTCGCGTCTGACTTGGACTACGTTCCTTTGCCGGAAAATGTAGTCAAGCTGATCCGCGCATCTTGGTCTGCTCAAATCAAGGATGCTAACGGCAAAGCCATTTGGTAATAAATGAAAAGGCACTGAACTTAAACAGTGCCTTCTCTAGTACAATTTGAGGGGGTTTCGGCTCCCTCAAATTTTGAAAATGGATTTTTATATTGCATGAAAATCCATTTTCAAAATTTGCATGAATAATCATCAGGCCACTATGCACACCTTAGACACGCGCTTAAAACGTCAAAATCTGCTGGATATTTTATTTCGCAATATCACTCGATTGTCCGCATTTGCAGTACTTGCCTTGCTGATTGGCATCATCATCACTCTCGTGCTGGGGAGCATGCCCGCGATTAACGCATTCGGATGGGGCTTTTTGGCCAGCTCGGAATGGAATCCAGTGACCGAACAGTTCGGAGCCTTAGTGCCCATCTTCGGCACCGCAGCCACCGCAAGCATTGCCCTGCTGATTGCCATACCCGTCAGTTTCGGCATCGCGCTGTTCCTCACCGAACTCTCCCCGCAATGGATGCGTCGCCCGCTTGGTATCGCCATTGAATTGCTTGCCGGTATTCCCAGCATCATTTACGGCATGTGGGGGCTGTTCGTATTCGTACCCTTGTTCGCCGAATACATCGAGCCATGGATTAACGACCATCTGGGAGCACTTCCGCTTGTTTCCCCTTTGTTCACCGGCCCCAATATGGGAATTAGCGTGCTGGCGGCAGGCATCATTCTGGCCATCATGGTTATCCCCTTCATCGCATCCGTGATGCGCGATGTCTTTGACGTTGTGCCATCGCTGCTCAAAGAGTCCGCCTATGGATTGGGTGCCACCACTTGGGAAGTGATGTATCAGGTCGTGCTGCCCTACACCAAAATTGGAGTAGTTGGCGGCATCATGCTTGGCCTTGGGCGCGCCCTGGGGGAAACGATGGCGGTCACATTCATCATCGGTAACGCCCACCGACTGAGCGCCTCCTTGCTCGAGCCCGGAAATAGCATCTCATCTGCACTGGCCAACGAATTTACAGAAGCTGTCGGGGATTTGTACACATCGGCTCTGATCGAACTCGGTCTGATTCTATTTTTCATTACTTTCGTTGTGCTCTCCATAGCCCGCTTCATGCTCTTTAGGCTGGCACAGCGCGAAGGTCGCGGAGCCTGATATGTTTTCACTATACGCACGACGTCGTTTCATCAACGCACTGAGCCTGTCGGTTTCCGTACTCGCCATGGTATTCGGCTTGTTCTGGCTGGGCTGGATTTTGTGGACACTATTAATGCAAGGGCTTCCCGGCATGAGTAGCGCCATCTTTACACAAACCACCCCGCCTCCCGGCAGCCAGGGTGGACTGGGCAACGCCATCTGGGGCAGCCTGATGATGACATCGCTGGCCACTCTTATTGGCACCCCGATCGGTATTTTGGCAGGCACCTATCTGGCCGAGTTTGGCCAACGCGGCTGGCTGGCTCCCGTCACCCGCTTCATCAACGACATTCTGCTATCGGCCCCTTCTATCGTCATCGGCTTGTTCGTGTATGAAGTCTATGTTGTCAAAGTCGGCCACTTTGCAGGCTGGGGTGGCACGCTGGCACTCTCTATCATCGTCATTCCCGTGGTCATCCGCACCACAGAAAATATGCTGCGCCTCATCCCCAACAGCCTGCGTGAAGCTGCCGCAGCATTAGGAACTCCGCAATGGAAAGTCATCAGTTCGGTAACGCTGCGTGCGGCACGCGCCGGAATTCTCACCGGCATTCTGCTGGCTGTGGCACGCATCAGCGGCGAAACAGCACCGCTTCTGTTCACCGCCCTGAATAACCAGTTCTGGAGCAGCAACATGAATCAACCGATGGCCAATTTGCCGGTTGTCATTTTCCAGTTCGCCATGAGTCCTTACGACGACTGGCGCGGCTTGGCTTGGGCCGGCGCTCTCCTGATCACTTTCAGCGTACTGACGCTAAACGTAGCCGCACGCATCATGTTCCGCCAAAAAGCAAATCAATACTAAATACTAAGGAAGCAAGCCGATGAATGCTGAACAAATCGTTACGCCCAAGCTGATTGTAAAAAATCTGAACTTCTTCTACGGTGCAGATCGGGCGTTGAAAGATATCAATCTAACCATCCCAGAAAAGATGGTCACCGCCTTCATCGGCCCATCCGGCTGCGGGAAGTCCACCCTGCTACGCACCTTCAACCGCATGTATCAGCTCTATCCCAAGCAGCGCGCCGAAGGTGAAATACTTCTGGATGGACAAAATCTGCTGGATAAAAAACAAGATCTCAACAAGCTGCGCGCCAAGATTGGCATGGTGTTCCAGAAACCCACCCCTTTCCCCATGTCCATCTACGACAACATCGCCTTTGGTGTGAAGTTGTATGAAAATCTCAATAGCCACGATATGGCGGAACGTGTGGAATGGGCGTTAAAAAAAGCGGCATTGTGGACCGAGGTAAAAGACAAGCTCAAACAAAGCGGCACCGGGCTATCCGGCGGTCAGCAACAGCGTCTATGCATCGCCCGCGCCATCGCGGTCAAACCCCAGGTGCTATTACTGGATGAACCGACTTCGGCGCTTGATCCGATTTCCACCGCGCACATCGAAAAGCTCGTCGATGAATTGAAGAAAGAGTTCACCATCGTCATCGTCACTCACAATATGCAGCAAGCCGCCCGCGTGTCGGACTACACTGCCTATATGTATCTGGGCGACCTGATTGAGTTTGGCGACACCAGCACCGTCTTCACCAACCCGAAACGAAAAGAAACTGAAGATTACATAACGGGTCGTTTTGGCTGATTCATACGCCACACAATCGGCACATCTAAATCAACTGCCGATTGTGTGACACGCTTTCACTTCACGCATCACCCTGTCTTCATTCCAATCCAACACACCCGAAACAAAAGCGGCAATCGACTCCAGCTCGATTTGCGTCAGCTTTGCCAATATCAACAGGGGTATGCGACGGCGCAGTAAATCGTCCAAATGCACTACCATTTCCGTACGGGCACAAAACAATAGTTCAGCATAAAGAAAGGGCAACGTTGATACGATGCGCTCCGCCAATGCGGGAACACTTTCAATCTCCCGCAAAATATCGAGAGTACGTTTCCCGTAGCGCCGTATAAGCCACTTGCTGCATTCGGCATCAATACCCAATCGATGAGCTTGCCCAGCAATGACCGCAGACCATGTAGCGAATTCCTCCGGAGCCCAGGGGAATGCGCGCCCATTGGTGCCGCATGCCGCATCCACCCCCAGTTGCATACACACCGCATCTACAATTTCTGCCGCGTCTTCCCGAGCAGAAGTAAGTTTGCCGCCGATAGAATAGTGCACTCCGTTGCCCGTAGTCTTTAATTCCCAATCGCGGCTCACGACCGAGGGCGAAGCATCATCACTGTGCCGCATCACACGCAGCCCGGCATAACTGCCGATCACATCAGCCCCGGTCCAGTTTGCATTCAGGTAATGGTTTACTTCTCGCAACAGATAATCGACATCCGTTGTTTCGACTGTGACATGTTCAATATCACCCAGATAATCCGTATCAGTCGTGCCGACCAGAGTGAGACCATACCAAGGAATCATAAAGAACACGCGCCCATCGGATTTGGCCGTGAGCAACAACGCCTCATCATCCAATATCTTGGGCAAAATAATATGAACCCCCTTGCTTAAGCGACACCATGCCCGGTTTGTTTCAAGCGAGACCAGCCATTGCCCACGGGTATTCACCACCTGCTTTGCGCGAATCTCAAAGACTTGTCCATTGAGATTATCCCGCAGTATTGCGCCAGTCGCTTTGCCGTTCATTTCGTTCAAAGCAATCAGTTCACAATAATTGACACACACTGCCCCCGCAGCCTGCGCGCCGGCAATCAATTCCAGCACTAAACGAGCATCATCGGTTTGGGCATCGGCATAGGTGAAACCGCCGCGTATGCCGTCCTTCTCAAGTGCTGAAAAACGCCTAGCAAACTGCCCGCTATTAAAATACCGGTGTCGCATAAGGGCACCGGGAATACCTGCCAATAGGTCATACAGTATCAGCCCAATTTTCAGCGTGATTCTACTGATACGTCCATCCGCATATATCGGCACCCCAAAGCGTAACGGCCACACGCAATGCGGAGCGGCTTTTAACAATAAGCCTCGCTCACGCAAGGATTTATTTACCAGCTTGAAATCATATGACTCAAGATAGCGTAAGCCACCGTGGATTAGCTTGCTGGATGCAGATGAAGTCGCGCCCGCCCAGTCTGCCTTGTCAATCAGAGCGACCTTCAGTCCGCGCAAAGCCGCATCGTAAGCCGTCCACGCCCCGTAGACACCCCCACCGCAGACCAGGAGATCGAAGTGCTTAAGCGTCAATGCGGTGCTGTCGCGTTTCATTCGTCTCTTATAGCAAGGGCTTTTTGCGGTAGGTCGCTGATAAGAATATCCACCCCAAGACCGAGAGCTTTGTGAATCTCCTCATCGCTGTTACACGTATAGACTGCGATGCTTTTACCCTGGCCCCGCAACAACCGCACAAAGGACTCATCCAAGGATGCGATAGGCAGACATAAGCCATGTAGGAAAGACTGCTGTTTCAAAACACGCTCGGCATCAGCTAGCGTTTGCTCTGTCTCAAAGTTGTAAATCAGTGGGAAGCGAGGATGATATTGCTGCGCGTAGATTAAACTGGCGAGGTCAAAAGAAGAAACAAAAATTCTATCACCTCGCATCTCTCCCACCCTATCCAGAGTCTGCCTCACCTTGATTTCATGCCGCGCCTGCGTTTCCCATCCGCGATTTTTTATCTCTAGCAGCAACTGGCAGCGCTTGCGGTAGGCATCCAAAAATTCCTGCAAACACATAATCCCTTCAGGCTGATCACTCTTCCCAAAATGTCCTGCGAAATCCATTTCCCGCAATTGCTCATAATCGAAATCATCGATGTGTTTATTGGAGAGATTCGGCAATTTATCAAGAAATCGGTCATGCCACAGCACCGCTATTTCATCACGGCTTAACTGCACATCGGTCTCTATCCCGTCAATGGGATAGGCTAATGCACGCTCAAATGCAGTTCGCGTATTCTCCGCTGCCTCTTTGTTTGCCCCCCTATGAGCAAATATCAGACTGTGCTTTTCATTTAGTACCATCTCAAAGGTCTCGTAACATGATGCTCGGAGTGTAAGCCGAAATGCGGGTGTCATTGTTGAAGCACAAAAAATATTAACGTACTATTCTCCTGCCAGAGCATCCAGACAGGACAGCTGGATTGATTTTCACGGAAAAACTCATGAGTAATACCTCCCTTACCCCTGCCTCTGCTGGCGAAGAGCCCGAAAAGCAAACTGTTATTCACTTCGACCTGAGTTCATCCATGTTTGATATAGAACAACGCTTAGCGGCAGAACGTAACAACAGCGCACACGAGCACATCGAAAAGCCGTCTTCCACGCCCCCCGTCACAGCTGCTTCCGCCCCCAATACACCGCAAGCCATTCCCGCAACCACGAGCAGCAAAATCTTTGAATCAAGTTTTCTTGCAGAACTGTCCAAAGAAGCGGAGAAGAAACTAGACGAAAATCTGTCCGCGACTCAGGAGCTAATGGCCCGCGCCCAAAAACTGAACGATGCACTCGCTCGCATCGCTGCATTTTTCACGCAATTAATCCAGTTTGCCAATCAAATGGAGCCAGATATTTCCAGATGCTATCGTCTCGATGCACGAACCTCCTACAACCAGCTTAAATGGAAGGGAGCATTTCTAGATATTCGCAAACAGGATTTATCTTCGACGGCACTGCTGGCTCACCTTACGTTCACTGTAAATTACCAAGCTCCAGAACCCATTGTGGTGAGTCGCCCATGGAATCAACTCGATGCATTAAAAGCTGAACTGGGAAATTTAAAATTAAAAGTGCTTGACGATACAGAGCTTGATAGCCAGCGTCCAAAGCAAGAGTGGTTGCAAGTCCATCTTTCTCCAGACCTGCCGGTACAAGTGAGATTCTTAGCCAATTACGACAAAGGCCACATCGATATACTCAGCCGAAATTTAATCGCTTTCGGCATCAGCTCTTTCAGGTTGCTACCGGAAGATGTCTCGTCCAATGTATTGGATGATATAGCAAGAGTATTGCTGGGTCGGTCAGACATGCTGCCAGCAGCTCTTCGCGCAATCTAATTGAGCACACAATTGCAGCAAGACATCCCATCTCAAATCTATTTACCTAATCGAAGGCCTCTCACTTTCGGTTTGGGAATCGCCATCATTTTGGCACTGTCTCTTCATTTACTGCTGATACTTGCGCTGTATAACTCACCTTCCAGTACACCCGTTGTGCAGAGCAGAATGATTGAAGTATCTCTAGATATGGTGCCCCCCAGCGATGCGGCACCGGCAGATAAGCATTTAACTCCCAAAATGACACCCAGCATTCCGCAAAAACAAACCGAAGTGCCAGCTCCCGTACAGCAGATTGAAAAATCGCCCGCAGCTCCCCCAATACCGGCATCGGAACCTGATCAATCAACAGATACACACATACCCAAGGATGAAATCCAACCCGTATTCCGCCTCACACACCTTCCCAGCTTTAAGACAAAGACCGAGGCCATCTATCCGACATCCGAGCGCCGAGCAGGGATACAGGCCAATGTATTGGCAGAGGTGACAATCGATGCAAAAGGAAATGTGCTTGATGTACGTATTTTAAAAAGCGCAGGAAATGCGTTTGACCTAGCGGTATTGGAAGCACTCAAAAAAAGTACATTTTCTCCTGGGCTGATTGGAGACCAAGCGGTCTCCGTGCGCTTTCAAGTACCGTTTCGCTTCAATTTAAACTAATCTGACTCAGTGACTTTTCTGCTGTGCTGCATAGTGTTTTTGAATGCAACTATGGATAGTCCCGCTCAATTTATTCACACTCAACGGCTTTACATGAAAACGCGAGATACCCATTTCAAACATCCTTTCTGTGTCCTCTGAGCTGTAGGCACCACTCGTTAGAATAATCGGAACTACCTTATCTATTTTTCGAATCTCTTCCGCCATCATCAGGCCATCCATACCAGGCATATTGATATCAGCCAAAATGATTTTTGGTCGATATTTTTTGAAGAGTGAGAGCCCCTCAACTCCATCTTTAGCAACATATATCATTCCCAGCTGATAGCTGAGATAGCGGGTTAAAAAATCACGAGTAACATCATCATCTTCAACATATAGGAGACTTATCTGATCCAAAATCGGCCATACTTCAGATGGCTGTAACGATATCGGCATCGATGCCTTATCAGGTGGCCCGCTGGCAGCAATGACATCCGCGTCAACACGGATTTCAAGCAAAGTGACATCATCAATTTTGTATTGCGCCGCAGACTCCTCCGCCATGGTAGCCACTTTATCAAATGCACTAACCGATTCGGCACTTTCAAAAATAACACACAACTTTTCGTAATCAAAGTCTGAATGCTGAGCCTGTACTGTATCCACCAGACCATCGGTGGTCAGGTATATGCGCCCACCACTTGGCATGCTAAAGCGCTCCACCTCGGCTGAAAACTCAGCGTCATCAACCATTCCCAATGCCATCCCTTTAGAGACTGCCGAATACAGCACCCCGTCACTATCATCAATGATATAGGCGGGGGGGTTACTACAATTCAATATTTCAATAACTCGCTCGCGTTGATTTATACGCATCAACGTAGCAGCAACAAAATGTTCAGTAAAATTCTGCTCTCGCAACGCACGATTCATACTCGCTGCAATGCTTCTCAAAGAAAATCCCCGCTCGGCTTGTTGCTTAAACATACCTGGAATTTGCAACGCTGGGATTACGGCTGACAGACCATGCCCTGCACCGTCGGCCAGCATGATGTACAAATCTTCAGCACTCTTCACGACACTGAAAAAGTCCCCGCTGACCTCTAGCTTAGGAATGCTCAAATGCCTGACCCCAGGGATTCCATCATTATGAGTTGCTTCCAGATAATGCGAAACATAATCCCTTACTCGCTCACTTTGATACTCGTATTCATGCACGTTTGAGCTCATCGTTTGCAATTTATTTGCCAACTTGCGTTGATGATCGAGCAAGCTTGCCACCCCGATGATGGCATCCATCAATACATCCGTACGCACCGGCTTCACGATAAATTTGTTAATGCCAATATCTATCGAGGAAAGGAGAACATCACTTTCGTCATGGGCAGAAATAAAAATCATTGGAACGTCCGGCTCAGACTCACGAATCCTGCGACACATCGTCAATCCATCCATTCCCTGCATGCGCACATCTGAAATCACGATATCCGGACGCATCGCCATAAATGAACTAAGCCCAGCCTCTCCATTTTCTGCCGTATAAATATGCGAAACCCTACGCCCCAAATAGCTCGCCATACTGTCGCGCACATCGGCATCATCATCTACAAACAATATAGAAAATTGCCGCAACATATCTGCTGCCTGACTTTTTTCAATATTCAACATATATGTCTCCGAGTCTCGCTGCGGCACTGTTACTCTGACCTTACCGCAATCGCTTCCATGTTAGATGATTCAATCTCTTTGGATTGGCTCTCCATCAACAGATCAAGATACATCTTATGCATCAAATGATAATTGTCCCCCAAGCTTGCATTGCATGACTCCAATATGGAGATGCGCCTAATTAAGCTCTCCGTTTTAGCGCGTACCATCTTGTCTAACATTGTCCGGTAATGACTGAGCTCTGCTTCCAGTGTTTTAATATTCGATATATCCGTCATTACACCTTGCACAAACAAGGGGCGATTGAACTTATCCATGACTACTTTCGCACTGTCGCTAACCCAACGCTGCCCCCCTGTGACATTAATGCGATATTCAGACCGAAATATGCTGCCATTTCTATAACTATCTTCAAGAGCTGCCAGGACAACGTCCTTGTCTTCCGAGTAACATAGTCGATGATGTAGTTCGAGATCACTCCCCCAATCATGCGCAGACACCCCAAGTTCCGCTAGTTGCGAACTGATGCGCACATCATGCACTCCACCCTGTAACGAAATCTGGTAAACAACGGCAGGTATATTGTCAGTGATATTTTCTTGAATACCGTTCGCTTGATTCAACACGCCCATCGCTTTTAGCTCAGAGTGGATACGTGACACCAAAATGGGCAACAGTTCAAAATAGTGCCCATCACAATCTTTGAGTAGATAATCATGCGCTCCCATTTTCATGACCTGAATACCGAGCCCTTCTGCACAAGGATTCAATATCTCAATTACCGGGATTTTGTTATTCGGATGCTTTCGTTTTAAATAATCAAGAAATTCAAGTCCGTCCATATCAGCCACGTTGTCACCAAACACAACCATGTCGACCAATTCATTTCCCAGCAAACGGATTGCAACATTCCCGCTATCCGCCTCTAAGTATTCAATTGAAAAGTTCAAATTTTTCGAAATCACGCTGCGTAAATATTCGCGCTCACTCGACACTCCTGCTATCAATAGGATATGAAAACTCTTCACCCCTTCGATATCTGAAAAATATACAGCCTGCTCTCCTCTCACATAATCTTGAGCTAAGCCGCCCTCAAGGAAAGCAGTCTCACCATATGTGGAATGTGCCGTTGAATTATGCGGTTTACATGCATGGTATTTTCGAGACACAGCTGGAATTGTCATTCCATTACTCAACATTCCCATGTTCACCCCTTTAAAGATTAGGCTTTAAGCCACTTTATTCACAGTATCCGAATCGCAAAAATATTTTTTTATTTACAAAATATTCGACTCCAGAATATGGTTAATAATGCGTGATTATGTCCCTTACCAAAATCAGGAATAGACGATTATGAAATCATAATCTCACATATAGAAATCAGAAATTTCTGATACCTAAATGGAATATCCCTATTTAAATATTTCCTTTAAGTTCTTGGTGTTAACAAATAGCACAGGGAATTTACGACTTATGAAGAAGGTATTTATATAGCCCTTAAATAGGCAATTTCCGAGAAATATATAGGAAACTCAGCTCATTACTCTCCTTGAAACATATGCCATTAACCCGTTATTAATTTCATAAACGGGCATCTTGGTGTCAAGATGTGACAATCATTAACAATCATTTTGGGTTCGTGATGACACGAGTTTTGATTGCAGAGAAACAGACTCTAATCAGAAAAATGCTACAGCTTATGCTGAAGGCAGATTCTGATTTTGAGGTTGTTGCTGAAGCAGCAGATGGCGGCATGACAATTGAACGCTTACAGCAGTCCGACATTGATCTGCTGATAATGAACATCTCAATGCCTGGAACTTCCGGTGTCGATTTGATTGTTCGAGCAAAAGCTGTCAATCCCAAACTATCAATTCTGGTTTTCTCGATGTCCTCGGATACTCATCTGGTTACTTTGGCTTTAAAAAATGGCGCGGGGGGATATATCTCAACAATGCACGAACCAGACGAATTCAAAAGTGCTTTGCGTAAAGTAGCAAGTGGGGGCCGCTATATCGATTCGGCCATTGCTGAAGGCCTACTTATAGAAAGCATTTCCGGAAATGATAAGCCGAAGCACTCGTGCCTTTCGCAGCGGGAACTTGAGATATTTCGCCTTTTAGTCGAGGGGAAAGTGGCCAATGAGATTGCCAATCTACTCATTATCAGCAACAAAACAGTCAGCTCACACAAGAGAAAAATCATGGTAAAAATGCACTTTTCCAGTATCGCAGAATTGATGCGTTACGCCGTTCAATATAAATTATTCGACGATGGGAAAGTAGATGGATTAAACCAATTCATCTCACTCCGACACTCAATCACGTCTAATACCAAAAAATCTTCCAGCTAAAAATTTCTCACCTAGCCGCGCTGCCCTGTGGACACTATAATTCGGAGTCCCCCTTATTCCGCCACCCAGAGACACACCATCTTATGCGCATCTTTCATCTAGCATACCTCGCACACTTAATCGCGCGTTTGGCACCTATCGTTATTCTCTGTTTCAGCGGCGCCAGCTATGCCGACACTGTGAACATCACTGGAACAGTCTTAGAAAAAGGCAGCAAACGGGCACTCGCAGACGTACAGGTCGTGGTTCGCGAAGATGAAAGGCTCTCCAGCATCACCGATGAGAAAGGACACTTCACCCTCGTCCTCCCCGGTAAAGGTCTATATACCTTTACCGCATTAATGATAGGTGCGGAAACGCCGACCTCCATCACCATTCAGATTAACGACAATACTCCACCGCCCGCCCCGACAATCTATTTATCACCCACTGCCGTACTGTCAGAAGTAATTGTATCTGCGGCCCGCTCCCCGGACAGGGTCAGCAAAACCGTAATCACTGGAGCGGAGCTACGCCGCATACCGGGCTCTGGTGGCGACCCATTAAAAAGCCTGCAGGCTTTACCAGGCGTGGTTGCCAGCAATGGAGGAGCTCCTGCGGTACGCGGATCAGGCCCCGGCGACAACCTCTATTACGTGGATGGACTTGCAATCGGCAAGATATTCCATTTTGGGGGAGTCAGTGTCTTCAACGGCGATTTGATCCGTGACTTCAATCTGTACAGTGCTGCATTTGCACCGCGCTATGGCGATGCCACCGGTGCCGTGCTTGATGTCGCGCTACGCGACCCGAGGAACGACCTCATCGGCGGCAAGCTCAACATTAATATGATCGGTGCCGATGCCTTGATAGAGGGGCCCGTCAATGACAACCAATCCTTCTTCTTTGCGGCACGACGCAGCTATTTCGACCTGCTGATCAAAAGCGTCGAACAGCGCGGCATCACTGTACAAATCCCGAATTACAGCGACTATCAGGGAAAGTATCTGTGGAAACTGAACGCCACTGATCGTATTACCCTGCATGCGCAGGGTGCAACAGACGAACTCAAGCTCAACGTAGGTAGCAATTCCGAGTTCGCCAAACAGCAACCCATACTGAGCGGCGATTTGAGTTTTTCGGACTCATACACCATGCAAGCAGGAGTATGGGATGCCACTTTCGGCGACACACAAAACCAGCTGGCCCTCGAACATATCAGCAGCAACCTCAATAACACCCTGGCCGCGGCAGGCACTCTCAATGTGGGACAAATTACAAACCTGATTCGCGATACCACGCACATCCCTTTGACAGAAAAGCGCGAGCTGATATTGAGCAGCAGTCTTGCCCATATTCTGACATCGATAGATGCCGACATCATCAACACCACATGCACCCAGTTCCAAACCAACTGTGACCCGAGTAGCTTCCCGCGCAAACAACTGTATGAATCATTCAATAGCAAACAATGGGAGCTTTCCGCCCAAAATAGGGAGCGAGTCAGCACCCAGCTCACCTTGATTGCCGGCGTTCATCACAGCGGCGAAGACTATCTGGGAAAGTCCTACACCGAACCGCGCATAGGCGCGGAGTGGGACTGGGACGAAAAAACACTACTCTCCGCCGGCTGGGGACGTCACAACCAACTCCCCACTGGACAGCAACTCTCGCGTCAATTCGGCAACCCTCAACTCGACCATCTGCGCGCAGAACATAGCGTCATCGGCATCAGCAAAAAACTGGATGATGACTGGTCATGGAAAAGCGAAGCCTATTACAAAAAATTCAGCAATCTGGTCATCTCTGATGCGCAGCTCAACTACATCAATGGCGCAAGCGGCAATGCCTACGGGACCGAACTGCTCATCAAAAAAGACGGCCTCTCCCGCCTGACTGGCTGGCTGGCCCTTTCTCTCACTCGCTCCGAGCGGCAAAACGACATTACTGGCCAAGCATTCCGCTTCCAGTATGACCAACCTATCAACACCACATTAGTCACCAATTACAAACTCAATGACATCTGGCAGATGGGTGCTAAATGGAGCTATCACTCGGGCACCCCGTACACCCCGCTCGTTGGCAGAACACAAGACAGCACGGGGCGCTACCTTCCTGTTTATGCAAACATCAACTCCGGCATCCTGCCAGATTATCACCGTCTGGATCTGCGCTTTGAACGCAGCTACCTATTCAACACATGGAAACTGAACACCTACTTTGAATTAAACAACGTGTACTTCCGCCAGAACCTGTCCGGTTACCGTTATGACTCCACCTACAGCACAAAAGAAGCCGTATACCCGCTGGTCATACCATTCTCATTCGGTGTCCAAGGAGAGTTCTGACGTGAATCGGCGTAGCGCAACACACCGATGAGACTAATCGCAAGGTCTGATTGAACTCGCCTTATCGAGGCATCTCCAGTCCAATCGAATATTTCCTGACTAAAGAGGCTCCACCACAGCTAGAATAGCGGTTTGGTTATCGCCCGTAACGATGCCACACACTCCCATATCTTAAGGCCTGTTTGTACATGAAAGACCTGCTCAGCGACTTCCCGACGCTTCCGCTACAAGATATAGATACAGACCAACACAAGGTCATGCTGGCCATGGCTCTGCTGTGGACCCCGCATGCCTATACCAGCATCTATGACCTGCTACGCAAACTCGATTTTCAGCACAGCAGCGGACGTATCTTTACCCATGACGAGGTACGCTATTGCATCCAGCAATTGATTTCCAAACGCCTGGTACTCGAATCCGCTCAGCGTCACGCGTTCTATCGCCTCGCTGATGAGCGGCGCAACACGGTATACGAAGAACTCCTCAATCTGGTGGAGCCCAATATATTGAGGCGCGCGCTATATGAAGTGGTGAAGTTCAATCCCCAGCACACATTGTATGCATGGCCTTTGTACGACAGAGAGACGACCGTCGCCGTCGTGCGACTGGCGCTGCTGACCCGTTCGAGCAAAGCGGAAATCGAGCGCATGGGGGAGCTGATTGCGCGTTCGATGAATTGGCACAGCATCCTGCAAGCTGCACTGCTGCAAAACTTCAGCGCCAAAGCCTTTGCGCGCATCGATCCTGCATTGCGTTGGGAATTGGCGCTCGTCGCCGCGCATGATTTGTGTGCCAACTGGGATATGGATCTATTGCCGCTGGTCAATTGGACACTGGAACAGATGGAAGGCACCGCCCCTGTTCCCGCCGCATTGCGTATCGCCATCGCCGAACTGTTGCTACACCGCGGCGAGCGTACTAACGCGCTCGCCGCCATAGCGGACATGCACGAGGGTGGAGCGGATGCCCTGCACGCCTACGCACTAGCCCAGGAGGGAAAATGGGAGGAAGCACAGAGCCTGTTTGAACTGGCCTTCAAAAAACGCCAGTCCGAGTCGGGCAGTAAAAAACGCATGCTGCCAATCAGCCTCGCATGGGTCTATCCTCTGACACTCTTGGCACAACAGACCCCCAAACATCTAGAGCTGGCGCGCAAATTCTGTATCGGCGAATCCGGAAAGCGCGATCCAGACACCACCTCCGGCTGGGGGCAATGGGTACACGCCATCGACATCCGCTGTGGCGATAGCGAACCCGACCCGGCAATGTACCGTGCCGCCGAATACTACACACAACACGTAAGTCTGGATCATTTGTGGCGCGTGCTGTTAGCCGCATGGCTGGGAATGGATGCATTGCGCGGTGCCGGCAGCGCTTACCGCAGCGCCATCTCCGCCATGGCACAGCAACAGACCGAACGCCTCAGACTCTGCGGATTTTCTTGGCTGGCCGACATGGCAGATGGCGCGCACAAACTCATCGACGGCGAAGCTCCCCCGCCCGGATTTTTTGTCGCGGGGAAATCCGAACATTGGCGCGACGTGCTTTCCGCTTTACAGTCACTGGGTAGCAACAATTCTGCCATCCCTGAAAAAGACACCGGCAGCCGCTTCGTCTGGCTACTCGACATCGCCAAAGACGGCGCCCTATTGAACATACAGGCGCTTGAGCAGAAACAGGGATTGCGCGGATGGAACAAAGCACAAAACGTAAGCCTATCCAAGCTATCCGGGCATCCGCAACTTAGCCCGTGGGATGCGAAAGTCGCCAGCTGCATCCGCACCGAAAAAGGCGGCCGCCGCCATGCCATACTGGACATGGCAGCGGCCATACAAGCACTGATCGGCCATCCCACCGTCGCACTGAGCAACAAGCCAGAACAGTTTATCGAACTGAGCGAAGGGACACCGGAGATTGAAGTCATCCATGAAGGCGACCAGGTCACACTCAAAGTAAGCCCGCCGCTGCGTGAAAGCAGCCCAGCTAACAAATACTATGCCGATGCCGATGAAAAACGCGAAGCCGATGCCTTGCGCCTCATCACACTGGTACAAGACTCAGCGCAACGCGTTCGCCTGATCCGCTTCACCGTCTCACAACGCCGTGCGGCACAACTGCTCACCGACAAAATAAGCATTCCGGCCAGCGCACAACAGGAATTACAAACGGCGATGCAGGCCTTGACCAGCCACTTCCAATTGCAGGCCGACCACCTTCAGGCAGCGCGCGAAGTAAACACGGAGTCACGTTTGCGCGCCGAGCTATCCCCTGCCAATGAAGGCCTCCTGCTGCGTCTGGTGGCAACACCGCTAGGCGCGGAAGGACCGCGCTTCGTGCCGGGTAATGGCCGGCCTCGTCTGATGGCCCTAGTAAGCGGCGAGAGCATAGGCACCACACGCGAACTGGCCGCAGAGCGCGCGCATTTGAATGCAGTGATTGATGCCCTCCCCTTCCTCGACAACTACGCCGCCGATGCCGCACAGTGCGAATGGAATGTGGCGGAAGCGGAAGATGCCCTGGCTCTGATCGAGGTGCTGCCCACGCTCCCCGCCATCGCGGCACTGGATTGGCCTAAAGGCAAAGCGGTAAAAGTGGTATCTGTCGACATTGCACAACTTTCCATGCGAGTGAAAAGCGAACGCGACTGGTTCAAGCTGGAGGGTGAAGCCAAGGTCGATGAAGGCCTAGTGTTTACTTTTGAAGCGCTAATGGCCGCATCGCGCAGCAACAGCCGCTTCATCGCCATGGGCAACGGCATGTACGCCGCGCTCACCCGCAAGCTCAAAGAACGTCTCTCCGATATGGCCTCGGTTAGCGAAACCGGCAAACATGGCACTCATGTTCCGCATCTCGCGGCTGCATGGCTAAACAGTGCACTGGAAGGCATCAGCACCGACGCGGACCAAGAATTTCATACCGCCATTGAAAAATTACGCATCACGCAAGAACGCCTCATTCCCTTGCCCTCGACACTGCAGGCCGAATTGCGCCCCTATCAGGAAGACGGCTATCTGTGGGCTTCACGCCTTGCCGAAGCTGGCTTCGGTGCCTGCCTTGCCGACGATATGGGACTTGGTAAAACACTGCAATCACTGGCGTTGCTACTCGCGCGTGCCGAAGGTGGCCCAGCGCTCGTCATTGCCCCCACCTCGGTATGCGGCAACTGGATTGCCGAAGCTTCACGCTTCGCCCCAAGTCTGAACCTGCATCTTTACAGCGAAGCCGATCGCGCGGCGGTAATCAGCGATGCCGCCGCCTTTGATGTGGTGGTGGTGTCCTACAATCTGGTACAGCAGGCGGATGAGCAGTTCTTCAAAAAACACTGGCATACACTCATCGCCGACGAAGCTCAGGCGATTAAAAACGCCACCACAAAACGCAGTCAGGCGGTATTCGAACTGGATGCGGACTTTCGTCTTGCCTTGTCCGGCACCCCGGTGGAAAACCGTCTGGCCGAACTTTGGTCCATCATGCGCTTTGCCAATCCCGGCTTGCTCGGTAGCCTCGCACGCTTCAATGAACGATTTGCCATTCCTATCGAGCGCGACAAAGACCGTGATGCCCAGCACACCCTGCGCCGTTTGATTTCCCCATTCCTGCTACGCCGCACCAAAACACAGGTGCTGCAGGAATTGCCCGCGCGCACCGAGCTGGTCATCAAAATCACCCCGAGCAAAGAAGAAGCTTCGCACTATGAAGCCCTGCGCCGTCAGGCCATCGTTGAGGCGGATAGCGCACTCGCCAACGGCAAAGCAGGGCAGGCACGCATGAATATTCTGGCGCAACTTACACGTTTGCGCCGCGCCGCCTGCGACCCGCGCATCGTCACACCGGAATATCCCGCCATCGGCAACAAAATCCAGACTTTCACCAATCTGGCCATCGAGCTCGTCGCCAACGGGCACAAAGCACTCGTATTCAGCCAGTTCGTGGATTTCCTCACACTGCTGCGACAAGCACTGGATGCAGCCGAAATCAGCTACCAGTATCTGGACGGAGCAACCCCCGCCGTCGAACGCAGCAAACGCGTTGCGGCCTTTCAGGGCGGCAAAAGCGATCTGTTCCTCATCAGTCTGAAAGCGGGTGGTTTCGGTTTGAATCTCACCGCAGCAGATTACGTGGTCATCACCGATCCGTGGTGGAATCCCGCCGCCGAAGATCAGGCCATGGGACGCGCGCACCGCATGGGGCAACTGCGTCCTGTCACGGTCTACAGGCTGGTCACTCAAGGCACGGTGGAGGAACATATCGTCGGTCTACACAACGATAAACGCGCCCTTGCGGAAAGTATTCTGGGCGAGGGTGACGCGGTCAACATCCCCTCCACCGAAGAACTCATCTCCTTAATCAGGGGTGACGGCGAATAAATGCGCAGACCTCAATTAAACGTTTGCATTTCATTACTTGCGTCCGCAAATGTATAATCCGCACCACAGTTTAAAATCCAAGGAATCATCTTGACTCTCTCCACTCGCGTACAAGCCATCAAGCCCTCCCCCACTCTCGCCGTCGCGGCCCGCGCGGCCAAACTGAAAGCCGAAGGCAAAGATATTATCGGGCTGGGCACGGGTGAACCGGATTTTGATACCCCTCAACACATCAAAGATGCCGCCATCGCGGCAATCAACAAAGGTTTCACCAAATACACCGCCGTTGGCGGAACGCCCTCGCTCAAACAAGCTGTCATCGCCAAATTCAAACGTGACAACGGCTTGGACTACAACGCAAAGCAAATTCTGGTTTCCTGCGGAGGAAAACAAAGTTTCTTCAATCTGGTACTGTCCACCATCAACCCCGGCGACGAAGTCATCATCACCGCGCCATACTGGGTTTCGTATCCCGATATAGTCATCATCGCCGAAGGCAAGCCGGTGATCGTGCAGGCCGACATCGCGCAGGATTTCAAACTGACTCCGACACAACTGGAAGCGGCGATCACCCCCAAGACCCGCATGATCGTCATCAACAGCCCGAGCAATCCGTCCGGTGCGATGTATTCGCTGGAAGACCTGAAGGCGCTGGGCGAAGTGCTACGCAAGCATCCGAACATCCTGATCGCCTCCGATGACATGTACGAACACATCCGCCTCGGCGATGAAAAGTTTTACAACATCCTCGATGCATGCCCCGACCTGTATCCGCGCACTATGGTGCTGAACGGCGTGTCGAAGGCTTACGCGATGACCGGCTGGCGCATTGGCTACGCTGCGGGCCCCGAGAACATCATCACCGCAATGGAAAACGTACAGTCGCAAAGCACTTCCAACCCGACATCCATTTCGCAAGTCGCAGCCGAAGCCGCGCTGAACGGCGACCAGAACTGCCTCGCGCCGATGATTAAAGCTTTCCGTGAACGCCACGAGTTCGTAGTGGATGCGTTCAACAAAATTCCCGGCCTGAAATGTATCAAGGCGGGCGGCGCGTTCTACGCCTTCCCCGATGCGCGCGAGGCTATCGCACGGCTGCACCAGCAAGGCAAGATTAAGGACAGCACCGACATCGCCTTGTCCGAATACCTGCTGGCGGAAGCCGGTGTGGCGGTTGTCCCCGGTTCAGCCTTTGGTAGCGAGGGCTATTTCCGCATCTCATTTGCCACATCAATGGACAATCTCGTCAACGCACTCGCCCGCATCTCCAAAGTACTGACTTAATATTATGTCGCTAGATCATCAAGTGCTGCTCGGGCACATCCTCGATGCTATCGAAAACGATAGCTTGGTCCTGCCGACGCTGCCCGATGTTGCAATCAAACTGCAGGAACTGATAGACAACCCCAACGTCTCTGCCGACGAGATTGTGCTCACACTAAGCAGCGACCCCTTCATATCGGCGCAACTGATTAAGAGCGCGAACGGCGCGGCTTTTGCCGACAAACGCCTGGTCGAGAATGTACGCGGCGCTATCAGCCGTTTGGGCTACCGCCAAGTGCGCAATCTGGTGATGGCAATCACCATGAACAAGATGTTTTCCGCCAAGAATCCAGTCATCAACAAAAAAATGAAAAGTGTCTGGGAGCACAGCCGCGAAGTCGCGGCGGCGAGTTATGTGCTGGCTGCGCGCCAGCCCCACCTTTCACCGGACCAGGCCATGCTGGCCGGCTTGGTACACGAGATTGGCGTGCTGCCGCTGTGCTTGCACATCGAAAAAACCCATGCGCAGATTGCGGATGAAACACTGCACGAGCTATTGCAAAAGTGCAGTGCGACAATAGGCACAAAATTACTCAAGAAATGGAACTTTCCGAACGATTTGGTCACGGTGATTGCCGAACATGAAAAGCTACAACGCGATTCGATAAACATACCCCGTGCCGACTATTCTGATGTCATCACCATCGCCAATCTCCACTACTCCAGCACTCCGGACGCTCCCATCGCGTGGCATGAGATTACTTCGGTGCAAAGACTGGGATTGAGCGAAGAAGAGTGTGCGAACTTCCTTGAGACCTATGCGGAACGCATCGCCGCCGTGGCAGAGATGCTGGGCATCAGCTCTTCGAGCAAACAAGCCGCAATGGAGACCGCTACTGCGGGAACCGAAAGCTACACCACAGCGCACCATGAAGATGGAACGCATGCCCACGGCACAGGCATTCTGTCCTCGCTACAGGCTTTCTGGCGATCACTTTGGAAAAGCTGATTAACGCCCTGCGCGCAACACGGGGGCAGTCAAATTACCCGACAACAGCAGTGACGACGTACCTGCGCGCGCTTTCATCTCCACGCTAAAGCGCCCCGCCAACTGCCCTCCCGATGCGACATCAAAGCTGCCGCTACCATTGAGTATCCCCGATGAAACTTTAAGCTGCTGAAAACGCTGCGTGCGGCTGTTGACCTGAAAATTCCCGCTCAATTCATCCAAATGAGTGCGGCTACCGGATGCATTCTGCCGCCCCCCGCGCGCCGTCTCAATCATATCTATACCGTTAGCAATCCCCTTCTTAAGCACAAAGGAACCATCCATTTGCTGAGCCTCCGCAAGCCTTCCCAACTTGGCGGATGCCGTAGAAAAATTAGCGTTGCCCGCCAACTCACCCGACACCGAAAGTTTCGGGAAGAGCTTACTCGCTTCCACGCTATTGGCTTCGATACGGCCAGACAACTGCCAGCCCTTCTGCCAGTTTAACTTTGCATTTCCATGCAGAAAACCGCCATATGCCTGCCCTTTGATTTCGACAAAATTCGCTCCCGCTGCCGAAATTTCTCCTTTTGCAGTGAGTTCTTCAAACGACACATTGGGAAACAAGGGGAAAGCCGCTTCTTTGACATTGAGTGTCGTCTCCCAGCGCTCCTGAACAGGATGCAGCTCCATGGCAAATTTCGCATCCTCGCTCTTGAGCGTCACCTTGGCGGGCTTACCCTGCTCGCCAAGCTCGATCTCTCCACCCAACACGGGAAATGCAAACTCATCAGTGCGAATAGAGGCATGCAACAGTTTCACTTTAGAGACCGGATAGCTCGTATTGACACCCACGTTTTTCAGCCAGCTCAACTCATCGGAAAAACTTGCCCCTGCCAAACTGAGGCCGCGTAACTCCACACTGCGTATTGTTTTAACATCGGAGAATAGAGAAAATAAATCAAAAGTCAGCGTCGCACTTTCCACCTGAAGTTCCTGCCCTGCACCAGCACTGATCTGCTCCAATTGCAGCGTAGGCCAAGGTAAAGAAGCCGCATGCAACTTGCTTATATGCACCGGTTGTTTAAATTGAGCGGAGAGTTTTTGCTCGAGTGGCAGCACGTAACTATCCAGCGGCAACAGATATGGAAGCGCCACAAGCGACATCAAAGCAGCAGCCCCCATTCCGGCGGCGATCTTGCCCAAGGGTAGCGATTTGCGCCGCACACGCGGCTGTTTAGGCGCCGCAACTTTTACCGCCTCTACAACTGGCTGCAACGGACGCTCCGTTTCAGCCTGCGCCTGCGTCTTGGCACGTTGCTCGGCCGCAGCCCACGCTTTAGCTTGTTCGTCGGCTAACTTTTGCGCTTCCTGTTTGGATCTTTCATAAGCAATCTCGAGATCTGCAGCGCGCTTGGCTTGCGCCAGCCGCTCTTGCTCGGCCTGGGCACTTTCCTGCGGACTCAGCCTAGAAGACTCCGGCATAACGTCCTGCCTTGCCATCTCTTGCTGTGCGGCAGCAGCCTTCACAGCATCCAGCTCGGCTTTAATACGCGCAGTCTCCTGTTCGGCTTGCATTTGTGCCGCCTGCGCTTCCTGCCTTGCACGTTCCTCTGCCAAAGCACGGCTCTCAGCTTCGGCTTTAGCCAGCAGCACTTCCTGCTCAGCCTTGGCCAGTGCAGCCTCCTGTGCCGCGCGCAAATGTGCCGCTTCGACATCCTGTTTCGCGCGCGCCTCCGCCAACTCCTTGGCCGCCTGCTCTGCTTTGGCTTGCGCCGCGGCCTGCTGCGCTTTCACCCGCGCGGCTTCTTCCGCTTGCAAACGCGCCGCTTCAGCCTCAGCCTGCGCGCGCGCCGCCGCTTGCGCCTTGGCATCCGCCTCAGCTTTAACTTTAGCCGCTTCCAACTCAGCTCTTGCCCGTGCAGTCTCTTGCTCGGCCTGCAAACGTGCAGCCTCGGCTTCAGCCTTGGCTCTGGCAGCCGCTTCCAATTCGGCTTTGACGCGAGCCGCTTCTTGCTCGGCCTTTAAACGCGCAGCTTCGGCAAGCTGTTGTGCACGCAACTCTGCCTCCGCTTTGGCGCGCGCCGCAATCTCTATCTGCTCGCGCGCAGCCGCCTCTGCTGCAGCCTTGGCTTGTGCCGCTACTTCCAACTGCGCCTTGGCTTCCGCCGCCACTTGTTCAGCGCGTGCCCGCGCCACAGCATCTTCCTTTGCTTTTGCCTCGGCCTGCTGGCGCACCAACGCATCCTGCTTAGCACGCGTCTCCGCTTCAATCTGGTTTTTGGCGGCGACTTCAGCAGCCAATTTAGCATTTGCAGCGGCCTTCGCCTCCGCCTC
>JAGVIV010000175.1 GCA_020055845.1 Betaproteobacteria bacterium | reverse complement strand
CTTCGCGTGAATTATTTTATTGACTGGATTCCGGCCTGCGCCGGAATGACGGGTTTTGCTCATGCCAAATCCTTATCACGCGTCTCATGTATCACCAGCGCCGCCAGCACACTGATCGCCGCCGCCACCGAGATATAACCGCCCACCCAAGATAATCCGCCGTGTTGCACCAGTTGCTGCGCGATGTAAGGCGCCAGCGATGCGCCTAGGATGCCGCCCAAGTTGTAGGCCGCACCTGCGCCGGTGTAACGCACTCCAGTCGGGAACAGTTCCGGCAGCAGCGCTCCCATCGGCGCGAAGGTCGCGCCCATCAGGAAAAGTTCGAGCGAGAGGAATGCGGTAATCAACAACGGCGAACCGCTGCCCAGCATCGGCTCCATTAAAAAGCCGGAGAGCAACGCCGCGCTGCCCGCCACCAGCAGCACCGGACGGCGGCCGTAACGGTCACCCGCCATGGCCGAAAGCGGCGTGGCGGCAGCCATGAAGATCACCGCGATGCACAACATGCCCAAAAACTGCGGACGTGGAATGTGCAAAGTGGTCACGCCGTAGCTCAACGAAAACACGGTGGAAATGTAGAACAGCGCGTAGCACACCACCATCAGCAATGCGCCCAACAGCAGCGGCTTAGTGTGATGCGCGAACAGTTCCACCAAGGGCAATTTCAGAGCCGGATGATTTTTCTGCGCCTGCGTAAACACCGGCGTCTCCGCCAGCTTGAGCCGCACATACAGCCCGATCACCACCAGCACCGCGCTGGCGAGGAACGGAATGCGCCAGCCCCATGCGCGGAACTCCGCATCGGTTAGCGTATTCGCCAGCAGCAGAAAGCTGCCCACCGCAAACAGAAAGCCGACCGGAGGGCCGAGCTGCGGGAACATGCCGAACCAGCCGCGTTTACCCTTGGGCGCATATTCCGCTGCCAGCAACGCCGCGCCGCCCCATTCGCCGCCGAGGCCGATGCCTTGCCCGAAGCGCAGCAAACACAGCAGCGCGGGCGCAACCCAGCCGACCATTTCGTAACTCGGTAGCACGCCGATCAATGTGGTGGAAATACCCATCACCAGCAGCGATGCCACCAGCGTCGTCTTGCGCCCGATCCTGTCGCCGAAATGCCCGAACAGCAACGCGCCGAACGGACGCGCGAGGAAGGCGATACCGAAAGTGAGGAAAGCGTTCAACGCCTGCACTGCTGGATCGCTGTTGGGGAAAAACACCGGCCCGATCACCATCGCCACGGCGAGGCCGTAGATGTAGAAATCGTAGAACTCGATGGCGGTTCCGATGAAGGAGGCGAAGGCGATGCGGGTGGTATTAATTGGATTCATTCAATGTTTGAACAACAAAGTTTATGCCCACAATTTCTGATTTCTCTGCCTTACAACTTTAAATGTTCGAAATGCTAGTCGAGCTTTAAACGTTTCCACATCGGGAGCTAGTTCGCCTAAGGCGATATTAATTTTCGACCTAGAAAGATTTGATTCTGCTCCAACAATGACGCTTCTTAATTTCAGATGATCAGAGAAATTGGCAAAGTGAAACCCAGTTAGAGGGTCTTTATTCGCTAATGGTGCAAAAGCTCTAATTTCCTTTTCATATCGCCAGTGGGAATATTTTGTGTATAAGAATTTCTTGGCGTCATCTATCGTGAGGCTGTCGGGGGTGTTTAATTTCTCAAGATTGGCAACCAGTCTTTTTCTGGTGTATGACACCTTCTCTATTAGGTTTTCAGATTCTGTAGTCATTTCAGGAATCTCAAAGCCAAGACAGAGGCCTTTATGTCGGTCTGCATAATGGCCCCACATAACAGGATTGGTCCAAATTTTACTGAAGCATAGTAGCCCATATTCTTTGGCTAACTCGTTTTTCATTTGTTCAAATGCTCGGCGAACGTTTGCATTTGACATTTCTATGCCAAAAAGCTCGAAGGGATCATTAAGGCTGTGTAGCTCCGCAATCTTCAAACGTCTTTTTTGAAGATTTTCTATTCCGTGTTCAGAGCTTACAAAGTGATAAACGAGCATTTTGGCAGTGTTCTGAAGAGTTTTATTTCCCACGCATAAACATCGCATCCAACTCCGCCAGCGAAATCGGGAACCATGTCGGTCTGCCGTGGTTGCACTGGTCGGCGCGTTCGGTCTGTTCCATCTCGCGCAGGATGCTGTTCATTTCGGGGATGCTCAGTTGCTGGTTGGCGCGCACGGCGGAATGGCAGGCGAGGGTGGCGAGCAATTCGTTGCGGCGTTCGGTGAGGGCGCGGCTGGCGCCGAATTCGCGCAGTTCGTGCAGCACTTCGCGCGCGGCGGCTTCGGCTTTGGCTTGTTTCAGCAGGGCGGGCATGGCGCGCACGGCGAGCGTGTGCGTAGAGATGGGCGCGATGTCGAAGCCGAGTTTTTGCAGCGCTTCTTGTTGTTCTTCCACCGTGGCAACATCCAGTGTGTCGGCAGCGAAAGTCACCGGAACCAGCAGCGGTTGGGTCGGCATCTGCTGCGCGTCAAAAGCGGTTTTCAGTCTTTCATACACGATGCGTTCATGCGCGGCGTGCATGTCTACCACCACGAGGCCATTTTGATTTTGCGCGAGGATGTAGATGCCTGAGAGTTGAGCCAGCGCGTAGCCTAAGGGGTGTTCTGGTGAGGATTGAGTTGAGCTGTGAGACTCAATGTTGTTGCGGGGGCTATCCTCAGTGCTTGTTCTTAATGACTGGCTCTGCGATTCCCATAGGCGATAGGTCGCTTGCTGCTGGTTTGCGCCGAAGGTGATGCGTTGTTGCTGGGTGGGGGCGGTGTTGTAGGCGCCGGTTTCTTGGCGAATGCCCCCCTCTCCCCAGCCCTCTCCCACAAGGGGAGAGGGCGTTGAAGTTTCGGGAGCCGATGGCTTCATCGTCGCGCTCAGTGCATCCTGCAGCGCATGGAACACGAACTGGTGGATGCCTTGGCTTTCACGGAAGCGCACTTCGCTCTTGGCGGGGTGTACGTTGACATCCACTTGCTCCGGCGGCATGTCGAGGAATAGCACGAAGGCGGGGTGGCGCTGGTGGTGCAGGATGTCTTGGTAAGCCTGACGCACGGCGTGCATGAGCACTTTGTCGCGCACGAAACGGCCGTTGATGAAGAAGTATTGTTCGTCGCGGGTTGAGCGGGAGTAGGCGGGCAGGGCGGCGATGCCGTACAGATGTAATGTTCCGATCTGACGTTCGACGCGCACCGCGTATTGACTGAAATCGGAGCCGAGGATGGCGGCTACCCTCACCCCTAGCCCCTCTCCCGCTCGCGGGAGAGGGGAATCGGCGTCCCTCTCCCGCAGGCGGGAGAGGGATTGAGGGTGAGGGCTGTTCGGTGATGCGGCCAGTTGCCACACCATCTTACCGTTGTGCTGCAAGCTGAAGGCGACATCGGGGCGCGACAGGGCGATACGTTTGAAAGTCTCTTCGCACCACGCGAATTCGGTGTTTTCGCTTTTGAGGAATTTGCGCCGTGCGGGGGTGTTGAAATACAGCTCGCGCATTTCGATGCTGGTGCCGTGCGCGTGGGCAGCAGGTGCAGCGGGGCTTTGTGTGCCGTCTACCGCTTCGATCTTCCATGCATGTGCTGCGTCCGCATGGCGGCTGGTGAGTGTGACTTGTGCCACGGAGGCGATACTCGCCAGCGCCTCGCCACGGAAGCCCATGCTGGCGACGCGCTGCAAATCGGCGAGCGAAGTAATCTTGCTGGTGGCGTGGCGCATCAGCGCCAGAGGCAATTGTTCCTGCGCGATGCCGCCGCCGTTGTCGCGCACACGCAGCAATTTGATGCCGCCGCTTTCGAGCTGCACCGCGATGTCGCTTGCGCCCGCATCCAGACTGTTCTCCAGTAATTCTTTCAACGCGGAAGCCGGGCGTTCGATCACCTCACCGGCGGCGATCTGGTTGATGAGAAGTTCTGGAAGAAGGCGGATGGTAGGCATGGCGCGGCATTATAACGGAGCGCGGCGTAGGCATCACGGCGCTCTTCAAACGGCGCGTGGGTAAAGATGTGTAAACCGCGGCAAGGGCTAGGGTAATCACGCATAAAATGTGAACGAATCCCGCCGCTGACTGTCTGTGGGCGGTGTGTTAATGATGCGAGAAATTAAATTGTTTGGAATGAACTTCAGATTAACAGGTGTGACGCGGCTGAGAATATTGTTCGGTCTGGCTCTATTATTATTTTCGGCAGGTGCGTGCGCGGATTTGTTTGACACAACCTCTCAGGTGGCACCGCATGAGTTCACCCATACCGAAACGGGTTTTCCTTTGACCGGGGCACACCTCAGTGCGGAGTGCGTCAGTTGCCATCCGGGCGGAATCATGAAAGGCACGCCCCGTAACTGTTCCGAATGTCACAGCAAGGGTCGGCGCGTTACGGCGACAGCCAAACCCAGCAATCATATTGTCACGAACAATCCGTGTGATACTTGCCATACCAATACCATCACGTTTTCAGGCGCGCGGTTTAATCACGGTACCGCGGCTCCGGGTTCCTGTACGACTTGTCATAACGGCCAGATTTCGACCGGAAAGCCTTCGAGTCACAATAGTGGTTTGCGCGTGGTCGAATCCTGCGAGCGTTGCCATCGTACTTACGCCTGGATACCGTCGAGTTTTAATCACACGGCAATTGCGCCCGGTAGCTGTGCGATCCAGTGCCACAACGGTGCGTTGGCCACGGGCAAGCCGTCCTCGCATACGACTGTGTTGAAGGCGACATCTTCCTGCGATACCTGTCACCGTTTCACTGCCTGGTATCCCACTTTTTACAACCACTCTGCGGTGGCCTATGGCAGTTGTTCGAGTTGTCATAACAGTGTTTCCGCGACCGGCAGGCCGTCGAATCACGCCGGGATGAAGGCCACGTTGGTGTGCGACCAATGCCACAGCACGCGCGCTTGGACTCCCGCCGGGTACAGCCATAACGGCGTTGCAGGTGGTACTTGCGCGACTTGCCACAACGGTGTGTCGGCCACGGCCAGACCGTCGAGTCATAGCGGATCGAAAGCGACGCTGAGTTGCGACAGCTGTCATAACACCTCAGCATGGTCGCCTGCCGTCTACAATCATGCCGGAGTGTCCGCGGGAAGTTGTTTGAGTTGCCATTTGGCGCAACGACCGGCCGCCCATGCCACGCGCGGCTATACCGCATCGTGCGACTCTTGCCATTCGATTGCGGCAAGTTGGACATTCAATCATTCCCTGCAGCAGGGCAAACATACTTGCAACAGTTGTCATGCGCACCACCATAACTCGACCCCCTGTGACTATTGCCACTCGGTCGGCAGCTGGGGGCATTAGGGAAGAGGGCATGTGTTACCCTCAAGTGAATTTGCATCAACGGAGACTGTATATTTGAGCATGATGAGATACACGCTAAAAACACTGCTGTTGTTCAGCCTCGCGTGGCTTGCGGGTGTGTGCGCTTATGCAGCCGAGTTGTCACCGCCCGCGCCTTGCCGTGGCGTGGATGAAAGTGCGGCGCTGGGCGTGTCCGAGGTGGTGGAGCTGGCCTTGTGCGGTAATCCGCAGACCCGCGAAGTGTGGGCCAGCGCGCGTTATCAGGAGGCACAGTTGGCCATCGCGCGTGCCGCGTATCGTCCTTCCGTCAATGCTTCGGCGAGTGTGTCGCGTGCGATTACCGATAGAGAGGGATCGGTTTCGCCGGTTGACAGCAAGAGTGCCTCTTTGACTTTGTCGTATCTGCTTTACGATTTCGGCGCGCGCGGTGCGACATTGGAAAATTCGCGCCAACTCTTGGCGGCGGCTATCGCGACCCGGGACAGCACGGTGCAGACCCTGTTCCTTTCTGCCGTGCAGGCGTTTTATCAGGTGCAGGCAGCAGAGGCGACACTGGCATCGGCCAAACAAGCGGAGCGTTCGAGTCTGGAAAGTCTGAAAGCCGCGACTTTGCGCTACACCGTGGGTTCGGGTGCACCGGCAGACAAGCTGCAGGCACAGACCGCGTATTCTCAAGCCAGTTATACCCGTATCCAAGCCGAGGGCACACTGCGCAGTGCACAGGGTAATCTGGCGAATGTTTTGGGATGGGATGCCAATCATCCGGTGAATCTGGTGGCTTCCAGCACGATCGTACTCCCCGCAGATTTCGAGCGCGACATCGCTGAGTTGATTGTCGACGCGCGTGTGCGCCGCCCCGACCTGCTCGCCGCGCAGGCGCAGGTGAAGGCTGCGGAAGCCAATGTGGATGCGGTGCGCGCGGCGGATATGCCGACGCTAACTTTGGGGTCGAGCGCGAGCAATTCGCGCAGCGATGTGCTGACTGCGGCGAATACCTACAACCTGTCTTTGAGTTTGAACGTGCCGCTTTATTCGGGCGGGGCGGCGACTAACCGTATTTATGCGGCACAGGCGCAAGTGGACAGCAAGCTCGCGCAGCGCGACAAACTGCAGCGCCAGATTGCTTTGGATGTGTGGAATGCCTACCAGAATTTGCAGACGGCCACGCAAAGCATGCGTAGCAGCGCTGATCTGGTGAACAGTGCCGAGCAGTCCGAGCGCGTGGCCTCTGGCCGTTATCAGGCCGGTGTGGGCAGTCTGCTGGATGTGCTGGTGGCGCAGAGCAGTTTGTCCAGCGCGCGCCAGCAGCGTGTGCAAGCGTCGTACAACTGGAATATCTATCGCGCCACCCTGGCGCAGGCGACGGGTAATCTGGATGCCACCTTGTTATCGTCAAACAGTGCGGAGAAATCCGCGGAAAAGAGTCAGCCATGAAGAAGCCTTCCCGTTCGGTAGTTTTTTTGATTGTCGCGGCACTCGCCGCTGCGGGTGGCTATGCGACCTACCGCCAGTTTTACGCGAGTGCCGCCGCGCCGCAATACCGCACCCAAGCGCTGGAAAAGGGCGAGGTGCGTCAAGTGGTCTCGGCCAACGGCACCATTAATCCGGTGACGCTGGTGAGCGTCGGTACACAAGTCTCGGGTACGGTAAAAAAGCTGTATGTCGATTTCAACAGCAAAGTCGAGAAGGGGCAGGTGCTGCTGGAGTTGGATGATGCGTTGCTGGCCGCGCAGCAAAAACAAACCCAGGCCAGTGCGCAAAGTGCCGTCGCCTCTTTGGATCTGGCGAGCGCGAACGAGGCGCGCATGCGCAGCCTGTTCGAGCAGGCGTATGTCTCGCGTCAGGAATTGGACACGGCGGTGCAGGCCAAGAAGGCTGCCGAGGCGCAGGTGCAATCGACGCGCGCGGCGGTGGAAAAAGACCGCGCCAATTTGGCGTATACGGTGATCCGTTCCCCGGTGGGCGGCGTGGTGGTGGATAGGTCGGTGGATGTGGGGCAGACCGTGGCGGCGAGTTTGCAGACACCGACCTTGTTCAAAATCGCGCAGGATTTAGCCAAGATGCAAATCGATGCTAATTTTGCCGAAGCCGATATTGGCAACATCCGTGTCGGACAGGCGGTGAGCTTCACCGTGGATGCATTTTCGGGCAGGAGTTTCAAAGGTGAGGTGAGGCAGATTCGTCTCAGTCCCACGGTCACATCGAATGTGGTGACCTATGATGTGGTGGTCAACGTGGACAATCCCGAGCAGTCTTTGATGCCCGGTATGACGGCTTATGTGAGCATCGCCGTGGCCGAGCGCAAAGAAGTGCTGCTGCTGCCCAATGCCGCATTGCGCTTTAAACCGGCCAATGCCGATGCCCTCAAAAAAGGCGCGGGCGCGAGCCGCAACGGAGGCGGTAAACGCGATGCTTTTTCCGGCACGGTGTATGTCGCGCGCGGTGATGGGTTGCAGTCGGTCAGTGTCACGCTCGGTATCACCGATAGCCGCAATACCGAGCTTGTCGGCGGCGAGCTTAAGGCGGGCGACCAGATTGTGATAGGGGATGCGCTGAGCGGAAAAGCGCAGACAAAAAATAGCGATAAACCACCGATGAGAATGTTCTGATGAGTCAAGAAGTCATCCGTATCGCCGCGCTGCACAAGTCTTACCAGACTTCGGCAGGGGAATTCCCGGTGTTGAAGAACGTCGATTTGCTCATAGAGGCGGGCGAGTTCGTCGCCATCATGGGGCCGTCCGGTTCCGGTAAATCGACTTTCATGAATATTCTGGGTTGTCTGGATGCGCCCAGCTCAGGCAGCTATGTGCTGGACGGGCGCGATGTGGCGCGCCTGAGCAAAGACGAAACGGCGCTGTTGCGCAATCGCACCATTGGTTTTGTGTTTCAGGGATTCAACTTGTTGCCGCGCATGTCGCTGCTGGAAAACGTGGCGCTGCCGCTGATTTATTGCGGTGTGGGACGCGAGGAACGCAGCCGACGCGCGCGCGAAATGCTGCTTAAAGTGGGACTGGAAAAATACTGCGACTCCATGCCCAATAAAATTTCCGGCGGGCAGCAGCAGCGCGTGGCCATTGCTCGCGCTTTGATCAATCAGCCCCGCTTGCTGTTGGCGGATGAACCGACCGGCAAGCTGGACAGCCATACCAGCGAGGAAGTGATGGCCTTGTTCGAGTCGCTCAATCAGGAAGGCATCACGGTTGTATTGGTGACACACGAGCCGGACATCGCTCAGCATGCCAAACGCCAGGTGCGATTCTTCGACGGGCGCATCGTGAGCGACCATGCCACGCAGCATGAGGTGGCGGTATGAATTTTAGAAAAACAATTTCACCACAGAGACACAGAGGAAAAGTGGATGGATTCCGCACTCTGAAAGTTACGGATGTCCGCCGAATTGAATTGCCGTTAATGTTTTGTCTTTCTCTGTGTCTCGGTGTCTCTGGTGAAACTACTAGCCATTCGACTAAGGTTGGCATAAATGCCAACCAAGTCGCTGGTTATGTGGTGGAGTTTTTATGATTTGGGCAATGCTAGGCGAATCCTGGCGCGCAATGGCGGCGAACCGTCTGCGCACGCTGCTTACCATGCTGGGTATGGTGATCGGCGTGGGGGCTGTGGTGCTGATGATGTCTATCGGGCAGGGTGCGCAATATGCGATCCAGCAAAGCATCAGCGCCATGGGCAGCAATCTGTTCGTGCTGCTCTCCGGCAGCAGCTCGAGCGGCGGTGTGCGCTCCGGTGGCGGCGGCAATCTGACGCTGACCGTGGCCGATACCGAGGCCATCGCCGAGCTGCCCGGTGTGCAGGCGGTGGCACCGATCCATCCTGGCAATGCACAAATCATTTACGGCCCGAACAACTGGAATACATCCATCATCGGCACGACACCGGATTATCTGGTGGCGAGGTCGTGGCCGGTGGTGGAGGGCGCGGGATTCAGCAATTCGGATGTGCGTTCGGCCACACGTGTGGCGCTGATTGGCAAGACCACCGCGCAGAATCTGTTCGGCGATGAAGACCCGGTCGGCAAGACGATTCGTATCCGCCAAAGCCCGTTCATGGTACTCGGAGTGTTGGGCACAAAAGGACAGGGTATGGACGGGCGCGACCAAGATGACACCATCATCATTCCGCTCACCACCGCACAGCGCAAAGTGTTCGGCAGCCAGTTCCAAGGTTCGGTGCGTATGGCCATGGTGCAGACCACGACACAGGACATCATGCCGCAGGTGGATACGGCCATGACCGAATTGTTGCGCCAGCGCCACCGTATACGCGAAGGCATGGACAATGATTTCTCGCTGCGCAATCTCACCGCCGTGGCCGACTCTGCCGCTGAAAGCACGCGCGTCATGTCCTTGTTGCTCGGCGCGATTGCCTCGATTTCACTCTTGGTCGGCGGCATCGGCATCATGAATATCATGCTGGTGTCGGTGACCGAACGCACGCGTGAAATTGGCATCCGTCTGGCCATAGGCGCGCGCGAGCAGGACATCCTGCTGCAATTCCTGCTGGAGGCCATCATCATCTCGGTGGTGGGCTGCTGCATCGGTGTGCTGGTCGGTATCGGCGGCGCGCTGCTGGTGAATGTGCTGAGTGATACGGCGGTGATTATTTCGTGGATGTCGGTGCTCATCGCCTTCGGCGTGGCCGCCGCCACGGGGGTTTTCTTCGGTTTCTATCCAGCGAAAAAAGCGGCTCAACTCGATCCCATCGAGGCGCTGCGTTACCAATAAACTGCGGTTTCAAATGCCGCAGCGTGTATGGGAAAAGGGTGCGACAAAATGTCGCATTCCAATTGTTGCCCATAGGCATTAGATTGCATGCTGCCAAGTCGGCACGACGGTATCTTTCCCTCGACGTTGTTGTATTCCCCACCCAGAGCCGACTTGGTATTTTGTAAACAAGACGTAATACATGCGCGATGAGCAGCGGAGAACATTATGAACACCCCTTTCACTTTGCACTGTATCGCCTGGCAAGCCGGTGCTGCATTGTTGCAGGACGTTCGTGTGGCGGCATGCGCGAGCGGTTTGCTGGATGCCGATGAGATTGGCAGTGATGATCTCGATGAAAGCAGTCGTCATGCGCTGGCGCTGAGCAAAGGCGGTCGTGCTATCGGCTGCGCGCGTCTCACGCCACAAGGAAGTATTGAGCGCATCGCGGTGATGCCGCACGATCTGCGCACGCAAATCGAAGCCGCTTTGATTGAAATGTTGAGTGATTACGCGCGGCAGACGGGACTGACGCCTATCCGCATCGCCCCCGCAAAAAATTCTGCAGCGTATTGAAGTAACCGGATTGGCTGAATCTTGCAGACCTTAGAAATAAATATCCCGACACTCTTGCTGGTTGACGACGACATCACTTTTTGTGATGTATTGGGACCTGCGCTGGAAAGACGCGGATATGCTGTTCGCTGCGCGCACAGCGCGGAAGAGGCGTTGCCGCTGCTGCATGAGATGCAACCCGAATATGCCATTTTTGACCTCAAACTTCCCGGTACCTCGGGCATGGTGCTGGTCGATTTCTTGCATCGTATCAAACCGGATGCGCGTGTTGTGGTGCTGAGCGGATATGCTTCTGTCGCCACGGCAGTGGATGCGGTGCGGCTGGGAGCCATCCAGTTCCTGTCCAAACCCGCCAATGCCGACGAGGTGGTCGCAGCTTTCACTTACAAGCCGCAAGCACAGGCTGACCTGTTTTTGCCCCGGCCTTTCTCGGGTCAGCAAGAAGCCGAATACTTGAAGCGCGTGCTGCACGAGCATGACGGCAACATATCGCAAACTGCACGTACACTCAAAATGCATCGCCGCACGCTGCAACGCAAGTTGAGTAAATTTCAAGCTAAGACCTAGCCTACACCGAAAAATGGCGCACCAAGGTGCGACATTTTGTCGCGCGGCAATTTGCCGCATTCCATGACTATCCCATATGTTTTAGCATCCATGCGCTTTTAAAATTACATATTCAGGGGGATGAAATGCGTAACAAAAAACTATTTGCGCTCAGTGTACTCACGCTGGCGCTCAATCAGGCTGTATATGCGGCAGAAGATAATCAAACACTGGAGGAGGTGGTTGTGAGCGGCTCGCGCACTTCGGAAAAACTATCCGAAACGCCGATGGCGATTGGCGTGGTTGGTGAAAAAGTGCTCAAACGCGATAAACCCAAAACGATAGGTGATGCGATTAACCGCATTCCAGGCGTAACTTGGGTCGATCTTGGTAATGAGCAGCACATGATGAGTATTCGTCAGCCCATGAGTACCAATGCGGTCTATCAATATTTGGAAGACGGTGTGCCTATTCGTCCGCTCGGTGTGTTCAATCATAACTCCCTCAACGAAATGAATTTATCGGGATCGGGCAGCGTGGAAGTGGTGAAAGGCGCTGCTTCATCTTTGTATGGCAGCAATGCGGTTGGCGGTGCGGTGAATTTTCTGACCGCGCGCCCATCGTTGACTCCTTACTTCAGTGCGGGTGCACGTTCCGACAATACCAACGGTTTTACGCGTGAGGATATCTCTGCCAGCAATAGCTGGGGAGATTTTGGAGCCAGAGTCTCGGCATACAGCTCGCGTCGGGACAAGAATAACTGGCAGATGAATAGCAACGGCGCGAAGGATTCGATTACCGCGCGGGGGGATTATTTATTGAGCGGGACCTCATTGCTGCACTCGGTGATCACCTACAGCAATCTGGATAGCGGAATGGTCGGTAGCGTGTTCGAGAACGACTATCGCACGCGTCCCGGATTCAGCTATAACACGTTCACATATCGCAAAGATAAAACGATGCGGGGCAATCTGGTGTGGGAAGGCGAGACGGTCGCCAACGGACAGACCACGGTCACATTGTTTGCGCGACAAAACGACCACGGCCAATTGCCCAGTTACACCATCAATAGCTGTACCGGTACCGGCGCGACTGCGAGTTGCAAAGGCACTGAAAACAATAACCATGTCAGTTCGCTGGGGCTGGATGTGAAGCATCAGCAGGAGTTCGATTTCCTGTCTTCGCGACTGATAGCCGGTGTGTATCTGGACAATAGCAGTAACTCGTATTGGAGCAACAATCTCACCATTACGCGTAACAATGCCAGCGGGATTTATACCGGGTATACGCCGTCTGCATTGCAGACCGGAGTGCGCAACTATCAGGCGGGAATCAACAATACCGCGCTTTTCGCCCAGTACGAGATTTCCCCGATGGAGAGGCTGCGAGTGGTAGCGGGCGTGCGCGACGATATGATCCGCTACGACTACATCAATAATCTGGCAGCGGGGGCGAATTATGGTGCTCCCAGCGAGACGCGCAGTTTTTCACATGTCAGTCCCAAGTTGGGTGCGACGTATTCTTTAAGTAAAGAATCCAGTGTCTACACCAACATTAGTCAAGGATTTACGCCACCGGAAGTATCGGCACTTTACAGCATCGCTGCGATTCCAGATTTGAAAGCCGCAACCTACAATAACTATGAAATTGGAACGCGGATAGCCTTTTTAGATGGTGCGCTCAAATTAGATTCCGCGCTGTATCAGCTAGATGGACAAGATACCATCGTGAGTTACACGATTACACCGGGCAACAGCGTTAACCGGAACGCGGGAAGCACGCGTAGCCAAGGGCTGGAGTTCGGATTGAATTGGGCAAGTGATAAGTTCGATGCAAGGCTTGGTACTACCATTGCGAAACACACTTTTGTGAATTACCAAGCCTCCTCAACGCTGGACTACAGCGGAAAGGAAATGCCGCAAGCGCCAAGCAATGTCACCACCGCAGAGGTGGGTTATAAGCCCACTTCCAATGCACGTGTCGCATTGGAAGTGGTGCAACAAGGTGCTTATTGGATGAACAATGCGAATACGGTGCAATATGACGGACATCGTTTGTTCAACTTGCGCGGAAGCTACACATTTGCCAGTGGCTGGGAGGCCTGGTTGCAAGGGCGCAACCTGAGCAATCAACTTTATTCCGACTCGTCTTCGAGTTCGTATTCCGGCGTGGGGGCGTACACGCCTAATACGCAGAACACATATACCGTAGGTGCACCACGGAGCTTGATGATTGGTGCTACGTACTCATTCGACGGTAAGAAGTAATGGCGAATGACAACATGGAAATGCAAGAGGATTCGCGCAAATTGTTCAGGCGCTTGAACGGTTGGTTGTTTCGATACCACCGCTGGTTCGGGGTGGTGTCGTGCTTGGCGATGATCCTGTGGGGGGCAAGCGGGGTGATGCACCCTATCATGTCACGTGTAAATCCTACGCCGGTGAATATGGCGCCACCGCAAGCATCGCTTGAATTGCATGGCGCATTGGCTCCGGCAGAGGTGTTGGCGCGTGCCGGTATCAGTGAAGTCTCCGGTTTGCGTATCATCGGCTGGAACGATGCGACCTATTATCAAGTGAGTTTTTCGGGGCAATCAGGTCGGCGCTATTTCGCGGTTAATTCCGGTACTGAGCTGGTGGATGGAGATGTCAAGTATGCGGAATATCTGGCACGTCATTTCATTGGCGACACACAGAGCAAATTACGCTCGGTGTCGTTGATCACGCAATTCAATAACGACTATCTCGACATTAACCGTTTGCTGCCTGTTTATCGCGTAGATTTTGAACGAGATGACGGGTTGCATGCCTATGTCGAAACCAGTCCCCCGCGTGTATCCGCATTGGCTGATGATCGCAAAATAATGCTGGCTTCTCTATTTCGTTTTATGCACAACTGGGAATTTATGCGCAATGCCGATGGTGTTCGCATAACACTTATCAGTATGTTTCTTGCGGTGGCTTTGTTGAGCTCGTTATCCGGCATCTGGATGTATGGATTCATGTGGAAACGTGGCACGTTGAAAACACAGCATCAACCATTGCGGCGCTGGCATCGCACGGTAGGGATTATTATTTCGCTGAGTGCATTGCTGTTCGTAGTCAGTGCCGAATGGCATTTATTAGGCAGCAAACCAAGGACTGTTCAGCCTGTGGTTGAGAATCATATTCCCTCAATACAACTTGATATGCCGGATAACGTGCGTCATGGAGGTTGGGGAAAAATCAATCTGGTGCAGATGGAAGATCATGGCGCGTATCAGTTACAACCAATGCAAGAAAAACCAGCTGCATCAATGTCTAGTGGTGAGCATGATCACAGCTCAAAACCTAAAGACAGCCAGGCTATACGACAAATGGTATATGTGGACAGCCGGAGTGGCGCAGTGTTGGATGACGCATCACGCAAGCATGCCGTCCAGCTGGCAAAATATTTTAGCGGGCTGCCAGACGACAAGGTCACGCAAACATCGCAGATAACTAAATTTGAAGGAGAGTATGGTTTTCTTAATAAACGTTTGCCTGTGTGGCGCGTGGAATACGCCACGTCGGATCACCTGACTTATTTTGTCGAGACTGCAACTGGCGCATTGGCAAGCGTGGTGCGTGATGCAGATCGTGCCGAAGGTTGGAGCTTCTCTTATTTGCATAAATATCACTGGTTGGATTTTGCCGGAAAGGACGTACGTGATTTTGTGATGGGATTGTTCGGCTTGGGTAATTTGGTGATCGCAATGCTGGGCCTGTGGATGTTTACCCGTCGGTATCGTAAGAACGGGGTAGGCAACGTGGGTGGATGAATAGTAGATGCGGTTTGATAGAGCAAAATTGGGAAATAGGCAGACAGGTGTTTGGGATAACTCTCGCTTGTGTACACCTTTTGGCGTGCGCTTCGCCGTGGTTGTATTGGTAATGCTATTGCATGGCAGCTTGGGTTTTGCGTGGATGATGAGACCGGAGTCGCCTGCAATGCCGGTAGATACGATGTCGGTGTCGATTTCCTTTCAGCAGTCTGAACTGATGCCGCCCATGCTTATTAAGCCCTTACCCGTCATCGAAGCAAAAAGGCTATTGCCAGAGAAGGTGATTGAGGAGGTGGCTGAAGCTGTGCCGCAATCTACGCCAGTGACACCTTTACCAGTCATGGCGACCGCGCCTGTACTTGCAGTGAGTACTGAGCCGGACTACAAAGCCGCTTACCTGAAAAATATGCTCCCGGTGTATCCGATGGCTGCACGCAGCATGGGGTATCGCGGCAGCGTCAGGCTCAATGTGGAAGTGCTGGCTGATGGGAATGTAGGGCAGGTGCTGTTAGATGCAAGCAGCGGTTATGCAGTACTCGACAACGCGGCATCGCAAGCAGTGAGGGGCTGGCACTTTACTCCGGCACGTCAGGCGGGACATGCCATCACGAAATGGTTTATAGTCCCGATTAATTTTGCATTAAAGGATAACGAAGCATGAGTAATTTATTTTCTGTCGGGTCGCCGGTTGTTGCGGCGACTTTATTTTTGTTGATTTCATTGTCGATCGCCACTTGGTCGATCGCGATTTTCAAGATTGGGAAACAGGTGCAGGTGGGCAAGTTGAACCGTGCATTCAAACAGTTATTCTGGGAGGCGCGCGATTGGCAGTCGGCGGCTGAAGTGGTGAGGAACGGTGAGGGTGATTTTGCGCATTTGGGGCAGGCGGGTTTTGCCGAATTGAAAACGTTGAATGAAAATCAGCAGGACTTGAAGCATATCGGTACGCCGCAGGATATTTTGGAGCGCACGCTGCGCCAACAATTGGAAAATATCCAGCGCTTCCATGAGCGCGGCTTGGCGGAGTTGGCCACTATTGGTTCGACTGCGCCGTTCGTGGGATTGTTCGGTACGGTGTGGGGCATCATGCATGCGCTGCAAAATATCGGGCAAACGGGTTCGGCCTCGCTGGATGTGGTGGCTGGCCCTATCGGTGAAGCGCTGGTTGCCACCGCCATCGGTATCGCTACCGCGCTGCCTGCCGTGCTGTGCTACAACCTGTTTCTGCGGCGTTTGCGCGTACAGGTAACGGAGCTGGAAAATTTCGCGCACGATTTTATTCGCTTGGCGGCCAAGCACGACTTTAAAGGGTAATCATGGCTATCGGAAATTCTTCCCAGCAGGGCAGCATGATGAGCGAGATCAATGTCACGCCGCTGGTGGACGTGATGCTGGTGCTGCTGGTGGTGTTCATCATCACTGCGCCGCTGCTGGCACCGCAGGCGCTCAAGATTAATCTGCCCAAGACCGATGCCGTGTCCAAGAATGACAAGCTGCAAAAAGTCAGTCTGGCCATTGATGCTCACGGCGATGTTTCGTTGGATTCGGCGCATCTGAGCGATGAGGGTTTGGCGGAGATGCTTAAGGCGCGCGCGACCGATCCGCAGTTCCAGTTGCAGATACAGTCGGATGAAGCGGTGAACTACGGGCGTGTGGCGCAAATCATGGCCATCGCGCAAAAAGCGGGGGTGACTAAGCTGTCTTTTCTGACTATAGGCGGGAAGTAGGCTTGGGTGAGCACGGATTTTTTCGCATGACAAAGGTGGGCTGGGCACAGTACACTTTATTCAACCAGCGGAAGTTTTAAAACATAACAGGAGAAAAAACATGAATCGGAGAGAATTGTTATTGGGTGCGGCAGCGATGGCCGCAGCGGCTACGACAGGGCGCGCATTTGCGGCGGAACCGTCCATGCATGAGCATCATCACGAGATGTCCATGCGCAACACCGGTTTGATTGAAGCTGCGTCCGATTGCGTACTCAAAGCACAGATTTGTTTGCAGCATTGTTTGGTGCTGTTGGGACAGGGCGACAAGAGCATGGCCGCGTGCGCCAAGAGTGCCACCCAGGTAGAGGCGATGTGTGGCGCATTGCAAAAGATGGCTGCAGCCGAAGCGAAGAATCTGCCGCAGCTGGCAAAATTGGCCATGGATGTGTGCAAAGCCTGCGAAGAGGAGTGCAAAAAAACGGAAAAGCATCCCGAGTGCAAGGCTTGCATGGAAGCCTGCACAGCCTGTTACAAGGAATGCCAGAAGATCGCCGCTTGATGCGCGCGCATATGTGCTGTTGATTCAGTGCATAAGGCAGAAAGAAAAGCACGCTACGGCGTGCTTTTCTTTTGCTGCATCGCATCTTTAAAAGCTCGTATATAATTGCGAAAGAACAATAGATGGCGCCCGGTATCCCCGGGCGTTTTTCAAAGCGGTAAATCAAGAGGAGAAGCTCCATGCGTATTGGCATTCCTGCGGAAACGCGCGCAGGCGAAACCCGTGTAGCGGCAACGCCGGAGACGGTAAAAAAACTGCTGACAAGCGGGCATCAGATATTCATCCAACAGGGTGCGGGGGAGAGTGCCAGCATTCCCGATGCCGAATATCAGGCCGCCGGGGCGACGCTGGTCGGCGCGGACGAGTTGTATGCGCAGGCTGAGATCATTCTTAAAGTAAAAGCACCGACCGATGCCGAGCTGTCCAAGATGCGCGCCAAGACCGTGCTGGTCGGCTTGCTCGCGCCGTATCAGGCCGACTTGGTGGCCGCTTATGCCAAACAAGGCATCACTGCTTTCTCCATGGAAAAATTGCCGCGCACTTCGCGCGCGCAAGCGATGGATGTGCTGTCCTCGCAGGCCAATATCGCCGGATATAAAGCGGTGATGGTCGGGGCCAATCTGTACAAACGTTTTATGCCGATGCTGATGACGGCGGCGGGTACGGTGAAGGCCGCGCGCGTGGTGATTCTCGGCGTGGGCGTGGCGGGCTTGCAGGCCATCGCCACGGCCAAGCGTCTGGGGGCGATTATCGAGGCCACGGACGTGCGTCCCGCGGTTAAAGAGCAAGTCGAATCCTTGGGTGCAAAATTTATCGATGTGCCTTACGAGACGGACGAGGAGCGCGAATGCGCGCAGGGTGTGGGCGGTTATGCGCGGCCCATGCCCGCAAGCTGGATGGAGCGCCAGAAAGTGGAAGTCGCCAAGCGTGTGGCATTGGCCGACATTGTGATTACCACTGCCTTGATTCCCGGCCGCGCAGCTCCCGTGCTGGTGACCGAAGACATGGTAAAGGCGATGAAGCCGGGTTCGGTGATCGTTGATATGGCAGTCGAGGCGGGCGGCAACTGTCCCTTGTCCGAACAGGGCAAGACCGTGGTTAAACACGGTGTTACCCTTTGCGGCGAGGATAATCTGCCCGCGCTGGTGGCGGCGGATGCGAGCGCGTTGTACGCACGCAACCTGCTCAACTTCATCAATTTGTTGTGCGACCCCAAAAACGGCGGCGCAATCAACATCAACCGTGAAGACGACATCATCGCCGGTTCGCTGATTGCGATCGACGGTGCGGTTGTCGCGAAATAAGGAGTAAGGCATGAGCGGAGTCGATCCTTTTGTTTTGAATCTCACCGTGTTCGTGCTGGCGATCTTCGTCGGCTACCACGTGGTGTGGAACGTTACGCCCGCATTGCACACGCCGCTGATGGCCGTGACCAATGCGGTATCGGGCATCATCATCGTTGGCGCGATGCTGGCAGCCGGCCCGCGAGAGCTGGATGCGGGCACGGTGCTGGGTTTGCTGGCAGTCACGCTGGCAGTGGTCAATGTGTTCGGCGGATTTCTGGTGACCCAGCGCATGCTGGAAATGTTTAAAAAGAAAAGTAAGTAAAACCAAAACACATCACAGAGACAAAGAGGCGCCGGTAACAACGATTCAGCCTGTATGAATCGGCTTGGTGCAGTAGGGCGGTTGAGTGGATTTTGCCCCCTGTGTCTCTATGGTAATAATGTTTTATTAGGAAAAATTTATGTCAGCCAATTCTGTTGCACTCGCTTATCTGGTCGCGGCGATTCTGTTTATTCTGACGTTGAAGGGCTTAAGCTCGCCGCTCACCGCGCGTCGTGGAAATATGTTCGGTATGGCCGGTATGGCGATTGCCGTGCTGACTACTTTGAGCGTGACGCATAACGTGATGTATATCCTGCTGGCGATAGCGGTCGGCGGCAGTATTGGCGCGATTGTCGCCAAGCGCATCCAGATGACGGAAATGCCGGAGTTGGTGGCTGCGATGCACTCGCTGGTGGGACTGGCCGCGGTGCTGGTGGCGATGTCCGCTTTCCATAATCCGGTCGCTTACGGTATTGCTTTGCCGGGCGAGATGCTGCATTCCAGCAATCGCATCGAGCTGTTCATCGGTACGTTTGTGGGCGCAATCACCTTTACTGGTTCCATCATCGCCTTCGGAAAATTATCGGGCAAAGTTTCGGGTAGGCCTTTGCGCTTCCCCGGACAGCATTGGCTGAATCTTGCGCTAGGGCTGGCTGCAATCGGTTTCGGTGTCGTGTTCTTCCTGAATCCGAGCTGGACACCGTTCCTCATCATGACCGCGATTGCTTTGTTGCTGGGCGTGCTGCTCATCGTGCCAATCGGCGGGGCTGATATGCCGGTGGTAGTGTCTATGCTGAACTCGTATTCGGGTTGGGCGGCCGCGGGAATCGGCTTTACGCTGAACAACAATATGCTGATCATCGCGGGCTCATTGGTGGGCAGCTCCGGCGCCATCCTGTCTTACATCATGTGCAAGGCTATGAATCGCGCCTTCTTCAACGTGATCCTGGGTGGCTTCGGCGGTGAAGCGGAAGCCGCAGTGGGTGATGCGGTGCAGCGTACCTACCGCAGCGGCAGCGCGGATGATGCGGCATTCATGATGGGCAATGCCGATTCCGTCATCATCGTGCCGGGATACGGTCTGGCCGTGGCGCGCGCGCAGCATGCCATCAACGAAATGTCCAAGATGCTCACCGAGCAGGGCGTGCGTGTGCGCTACGCTATCCATCCGGTGGCGGGGCGCATGCCGGGACACATGAACGTGCTGCTCGCGGAAGCCGAAGTGCCCTACGATCAAGTGGTCGAGATGGATGAAATCAACAGCGACTTTTCTGACACCGATGTGGTGTTGGTGATCGGTGCCAACGATGTGGTCAATCCCGCCGCCAAAACCGATACCTCAAGCCCCATTTACGGCATGCCAATATTGGAGGCCTACAAGGCGCGCACCATTCTGATCGTCAAACGCAGTATGGCCACGGGTTATGCGGGACTAGACAACGATTTGTTCTATCTCGACAAGAGCATGATGGTGTTCGGCGATGCCAAAAAAGTCGTCGAGGACATCAGCAAGGCTTTGCAGCACTGAGCACATGACATCCCGCCGTCTATTTAAGTGAAGAAACGCTTGCTAAAAGATAATCGGGTGAGAGCCGGCTTGCTGGCTCTCGTCTATTTTGTCACTGCGCAACTCGGTTTGTCGCTTGCCTTGCTAGGGCACTCGGTCACCGTGTTCTGGCCCCCTTCCGGTATTTCTATCGCGGTTCTGTTGTTATACGGCTACCGTTTATGGCCGGGCATCTTCATCGGTTCGTTCTTTTCCAATTTGGTTTCTGGGCTGCCTATCCTAGCGGTAACGGGAATGGCCGGCGCGGGTACCTTGGAGGCGCTGCTGGGGGCGTATTTGCTCAGTCAACATGCGCGTTTTTCTGTGGGGCTGAACGAGGCACGCGATATCTTCC
>JAGVIV010000222.1 GCA_020055845.1 Betaproteobacteria bacterium | reverse complement strand
GTTGTCGCGCATGGTGCGAGCTGGCTACAGCTGCGTACCTTCGCGCATTTTCCACAGGCATTTCCCGATTTTGTAGGCACAGTGATGTACATCTTGGATCACAACCTGCGGGCTGCAGCAATCTTGGGTTTGGTGGGTGCCGGTGGAATCGGCTATGACCTCGTGATGGCAATGCGCATGTTTGACTATGGCAGATTATTGCCTATCGCTATTTCGATTTACGTTGTGGTGACTTTGCTTGATCGTGCTTCCGATAAATTCCGCAGGAGGTTGATCTAAATGTCAGAACAGTCCGTTTCGCGCCCTCCTCTGCCAAAGAAGCCGTTCAACCCGACGCCTGTTTGGTTGTCGGCATGGCTGGCAGTGATGTGGTTCATCATCTTCGATCTGGAGTTGTCATTCGAGACCTTGCTGTACGGCGTGCAGGATATCTTCGAGTATCTGAGCCGATACAGCACACCCAATTTTGAGGACTTGTCTAGATATATAGAGCTGCTGGGACAGACGCTGGCAACCGCTTTATGGGGAAGTGCTTTGGCTTTTGTTGTGGCGGTGGTTCTTGCGCCATTCGCGGCACGCAACTTAACACCTAATCCATTTGCTTATCGAGTTGCGCATGAACTTTTGAACTTTATGCGTGCAATGCCTGACTTGCTGTTAGCCCTCATTTTCGTGGCAGCCTTGGGTCTTGGGCCGCTGCCGGGGGCATTGGCGCTCGGCGTTCATACGGCCGGATTTTTGGGCAAGTTTTTTGCTGAAAGTCTGGAACGAGTTAATAGCGGGGTCTATGAAGCGGTATCCGCAACAGGAGCGACCCGAATGCAGGTGGTGATGTACGCAGGTTGGCCGTCGATTCAGCGCGAAGCGCTGGGATATGTACTCTACATATTTGATCGCAATGTTCGCATGGCTTCCGTATTGGGGTTGGTGGGCGCTGGAGGAATTGGCCTTGCACTGCACGACACACTGCGCATGTTCAATTACGACCAATCTGCGGCGCTAATCATGGTCATTCTCGCCGCGATTCTGAGTATCGATTACCTATCAACCTGGTTAAGAGGAAAGCTTAATTAATGAATATCCCAAGAAAGGATTGGCCAAGCGCGTTGTGCGCGCTGCGTGCCAGTACGGTGAAAGAGGTGTTGGCATCATTGCTCCCGAATTTCGAGGTGCGCGACGTTGCTTTGCCTCAGGCGGGTTTGGGTCTGTTGTGCATGCGTGATAGTGCGTTCCATGAATCCTATTTCATTGGCGAGATGCCAGTGGCGAGATCCGAAGTGATTCTAATAAGCGCTTCCGGTGAAGAGAGCAGAGGAGGGGCGGTGATTGTAGATGACCGTGCTCAATTCGCCAGATCTGTTGCGATTTTGGATGCCGTACTTGCGGGCAAACTGACCGGGTGGGAACAGGCGGCTGACTTGGTCAGGCGAGGAATAGAAGTGCGTCAGCTAAAGGACATAGAGCGAAAGAAATTACTCGCGGCAACGCGCGTGGACTTTTCGCTGCTGGGACAGGAGGATGAGGAAGATGATGAAGAGTGACAGCATAATGATTTCGTCTGAAATCGGTTTGCCACTGAGACAGCAAGAGATATTCCGCGGCTTGCTCGATGCATTCAGCTATCCGGGACGCGTCACGATTTGTGCGGAACAAAACACGCCTGCATGGCTGGCAATATTAAGTGCGCTTGTCGACGGCGAAAGCACGTTGGCAGATCCGGGAGAATTGCTGCCGGCCGCAATATGGCAAACATTGGAAACACGCCGCGCCACGCCTGAAAGTGCTGCTTATCTCCTGCTCGACGGCAGCAAAGCGCCAGAGATTCAACCTAATCTCGGAACGCTCGAAGCCCCAGAAGGCGGCGCGACAATTTTGTTGATTGTTACTTCACTGGGGAACGTCAACGCGGAAGGACTTTGCCTGAAACTCAGCGGACCCGGTATCAAAGAAACCACAATTCTTACGGTGGAGGGCTTGCATCCAGCCTGGATCGAATCTAGGAATGAATGGGTGTCCGCTTTCCCGATTGGAGCAGAGATTATATTGAGTGATGCAAATAAATTTGTGGCATTACCGCGTTCCACACGGATTGATTTTGAGGGGGGCGCATGAGTTACGTTGCAATCAAAGGCGGTAAGGCGGCAATCGATGGGGCGGCACTGGCTTCCGAATATATGCGCTGCAAAGGCGGCGTGGATGAGCCGCTCACACTTTCAGCAATCGAGGATCAATTGCGATTGCTCACATCACGGGTGGTTTCTGAAGGTGGTTTATATCACCCTCGTTTGGCTGCACTTGCGATTAAACAATTTCAGGGAGACACGCTCGAAGCCGCATTCGCGCTGCGCGCCTATCGTTCGACAAAACCAAGATTGTTAGAAACGCCGTTTCAGGATACCGCCAATATGCGTTGTATTCGCCGTATTTCATCCGCATTCAAAGAAGTCCCTGGCGGGCAGATGCTGGGGCCGACTTACGATTACGCGCTGCGTTTGTTGCGGTTAGACATGGCTGGCGAGAACCCGGCGGCCTTTCAATCAATGGCGAAAAACTTTCTGATAGACACTCCCGAGGCAGACTTGCCGGATACCTTTCCCAAGGTGCTTGACGCGCTGCGGGCAGAAGGCTTGCTTCCACCGGTAACGGTAAGTCACGCAGCCCCGTTTGACATCACACGTGAGCCATTGGTGTTTCCAATTCCGCGCTCGGCAGCGTTGGCAACCATGGCTCGCGCCGAGACCGGCTCATTGCTGGCCATGGCGTACTCAAACATGCGCGGTTACGGGGATGTTCATCCAACGGTGGCGGAATTGCGCGTAGGCTATTTGCCGGTGATGTTGCCGCATCCTGTGACGGGTGAGTTGATGGAGGCCGGAGAGGTGTTGATTACCGAGTGCGAAGTGGTGGCCATGTACGAAAGCGGCAATGCCGACGACCTGCCGACTTTTACTCTGGGATACGGCGCGTGCTTTGGGCATAACGAAGTTAAAGCTATCAGCATGGCGATTCTTGACCGTGCTTTGCAGAAGGGAATGCAGGATGGGCCGACAAATCCATCGGAAGACCCGGAGTTTGTTTTGTTGCATATCGACGGGGTTGATTCAATGGGATTCGCATCGCATTACAAGATGCCGCACTACGTCACCTTTCAGTCCGACATGGACAGATTGCGGACCACGCAAGAAAAAAAGAAGGGGGCGGCATGAACGCACATTACGAACTTCCTTTGGAGGATGCGGGTTACTCCTTCGGGTTTCTGGATGAGTACGCCAAGAAAGAAGTGCGCCGGTGTATTCTCAAAGCGATTTCGATTCCCGGCTATCAAACCCCTTACGCCTCGCGCGAGATGCCAATGGGCAGGGGATTTGGCACGGGTGGATTACAGCTCACGCTATCGCTTATCGGTGAGCGCGACATCCTAAAGGTTATAGATCAGGGATCGGATGACTCAGTCAATGCAGTGAATTTGCGCCAGTTTGTTCAGCTCACCTGTCCCGGTGTTGAAGTCACGGAAAAGACCCAAGAAGCAACACTGATCCAATCACGTCATCGCATACCGGAAAAAATGCTGACTGAAGAGCAAATTCTGGTCCTGCAAGTGCCTTATCCGGATGCGCTGGTTGTCGTCGAAGCATCAGAAGCACGTCGCAAAACAATGCATGGCGAGGCCGACTATTCGCGGCTATGGGTTAAGCTGTACGAGGATGTGGTCCGCTTTGATGAAATCACAATTTCGCATCGTTATCCAACCCGTATCAATGGACATTACGTGATTGACCCGTCGCCGATTCCCAGATGGGATGTCGCCAAATTGCACCAATCACCGGCATTGGTTCTATTGGGCGCCGGACGTGAAAAGAAAATCTATGCCGTTCCTCCGTACACGCTGGCTGAACCGCTGGTATTCGACGATATCGCATTCAGGGTAGAGGACTTTAGGGACAACAAGGGTGAGCGTTGTGCCTGCCGCTGCTGCGGTTCGACGGTGAGTTTTTTGGATGAGCTCATTGATGACCAAGGTGCGGTCTCGCACCAGTGTTCGGACTCGGCCTATTGCGAGGAGCAGCAAGAAATTAAAACGAGGGACAGGGCATGAGCAACAAGATACTTGAGGTGCGCGGACTGTCGCGCATTCACGGCGTGGGGTGCGCGCTATGCATCGAAAGCACCGGGCCGGACTGCGATACCAATATATGTCGCCATTGTGGAAGCGTAGTGGCAGCACATGATGTGAGTTTCGATTTATATCGGGGTGAGATTTTAGGCATCATCGGTGAATCCGGTAGCGGCAAATCGAGCACGGTCAAAATGCTCTATTTCGACGATGTCCCCAGCGCGGGTGAGGCAACTTTTTTTGATAATGGCGAGCAGCATGAATTATTCAATCTCAACGCCGCCCAGCAACGCAGTATGCGCAACAAACGCTTCGGTATGGTGTATCAAAATCCCCATCTAGGGTTGAATTTTCAAATCTCTGCGGGAGGAAATATTGCCGAACGTCTGCTGATGAGCGACATGAAGCATTATGGTGAAATTCGCCGCCGCGCGGGCGACCTGTTGGCGCGCACCGAAGTGTCGCGGGAGCGTATGGATAAAAATCCCAAGACATTTTCTGGCGGTATGCAGCAGCGGGTTCAGATTGCCAAAGCACTTGCCACGCAGCCCCCGCTGCTGTTTTTGGATGAAGTAACGACGGGGCTAGACCTGTCTGTCCAAGCGGCAATCCTAGACCTCATTCTTGAGATACAGCACGAATTGGGCACCGCGATGATTGTGGTAACACATGATCTCGGCGTGATACGTCTGCTGGCGGGGCGCACGCTGGTGATGAAGCACGGTCGTGTGATTGAGTCGGGTCTGACCGATCAAATTCTTGAAGATCCGCAGCATGCCTATACCCAAAGGCTTGTGGCTTCTGCACTGTGAGATGAATATGAGACAAGCAATACTGACCATTGAAAATTACGCCAAGACATTCCATCTGCACGAGCGCAACAAGCAGATTCCTTCCGCATCGCATGTTAATTTGAGCGTGTACCCTGGACGATTGACTGCGCTGGTCGGGCCTACCGGCGCTGGAAAATCATCGGTTCTTAAGGGTGTTTATAGAACCTATCTGCCCAGTCACGGGCGTATCGCATTTCGAACCAAATCGGGAAATATAGTCGATCTGGCTCAAGCCAGTGAGCATCAGATACTCGATCTGCGCAAACAAGAAATCGGCTTCGTGACACAGTTTTTACATTGCCTGCCAAGAAAGTCCGCAATTGATGTCGTTGCTGAACCGCTGTTTGCGCGCGGTGTAAAGACCGGCGAGGCGCGTACACGCGCCGAAAAATTGCTTGAACAACTGGCCGTTCCAAGGCATTTATGGAATGTGCCGCCATCCACCTTTTCGGGAGGCGAAAAGCAACGCGTCAATCTGGCGCGGGGGCTGATTGCACAACCGCGTTTACTGCTGCTGGATGAACCTACCGCGAGTCTAGATCCTGTCACGACTGAACGTGTCGTCGCACATATCCAAGCCCTCAAGGAAACGGGCATAGGCATGCTTGCCATATTCCACCATCCAGAACTTGTTAAACGGCTTGCGGATGATGTCATCGAACTTTTACCGCCCAAAGCAGCAGTAGAACCCACCAAGGAAGCAGCATGAAAAATCATTATTACCTGACTGGCGCACAAGTCGTGCTCCCAAATGAAACACTGAAAGATGCGGCAGTGCTTATTTCAAACGGCCAAATTGTTTCTATCAATCCCGCAAGCAGCGAAGGCGCGAAAGAGATCGGGTTGAGTGGTCATATTTTGATGCCCGGCATGATTGACTTGCATTGCGATGCGCTTGAAAAAGAGGCTGAACCTCGTCCCGGCGTGCACTTTCCTTTCGACTTTGCCTGTGCTCAAGCGGATAAACGCAATGCTGCCGCTGGAATTACTACGGTCTATCACGCCCTCTCTTTTGCGAATGCTGAGCTGGGCGTGCGCAATAACAAAACTGCAGCTGACTTGGCGCGCGCGGTGCATGCCTGGCAAGAGCATGCACTCATAGACAACCGAGTGCATGCCCGATATGAGATCACCGACCCCACGGCACCAGAGGTGTTGAATGATTTGCTGGCTAACAATGAGATCCACTTGATGTCCTTCATGGATCACACGCCGGGGCAGGGGCAATTTAAGAACAATGATGCTTACCGTAGTTATCTAGCGCGCACCTATAAAAAAGAGGCTGCCGAAATTGATGCGCTTTTGGCGGATAAGATTGCCCAAGGTGTTGGAGCCATAGAACGTATGGAAAGATTAGCTGAGACAGCACGTCAGTTGGGTATCCCCTTGGCTAGCCACGATGATGATAGGCCCGAAAAGGTTGATATTGTCAGCGCATTGGGCGTGACGGTTTCTGAATTCCCAATCAATCTGGAAACTGCCCAAGCAGCTCGTGCTGCAGGTTTGGCTACGCTTTTTGGAGCGCCAAATATATTGAGAGGGAAATCCCAGTCCGGTTCGATGCGTGCACTCGATGCTGTATTGCAGGGCGTGGCTGATTGCCTGTGCGGGGATTATTCGCCAGCCGCTTTGCTTCCTGCCGTCATGCAAATGACTAAGATAGCCAATATTCCATTGCATGAGGCAGTTGCATTGGTAACGTTGAACCCAGCGCGTGCAGTCGGTTTAATTGACCGAGGCTTGATTGCACCCGGCAAACGTGCAGACTTGTTGGCAGTGCGTCATCTGGGTGGATTGCCCCAGGCCGCCCGCGTATGGTCAGGAGGCGTGCCGGTGATGTCGTTTGCCTTTGATCACGGAGTGTGAAATGAGCGGTATCTTACTTTACGTGATCGGTGCTTCGGGTAGCGGTAAAGATAGTTTGATGAGTTATGCCAGAAACCATCTGGAGAAAGATTCAAATATAGTCTTCGCGCATCGCTACATTACCCGTCCGCACGATGCCGGGGGCGAGAACCACATAGCATTAAGCGAGTCGGAATTCGATTCGCGATTAGAGCGGAAACTGTTTTCCATGCACTGGCAAAGTCATGGCATGCGTTATGGCATCGGTTCAGAGCTTAACCATTGGCTGGCAAAGGGCCTGACCGTGGTTATGAACGGCTCTCGTGCATATTTATCCGAAGCATCGAAAAATTATCCAGAACTCGTTCCGGTCCTGGTCGAGGTATCGCCAGAAATATTGCGCGCTAGATTGAGTTCTCGTGGTCGTGAAAGTGCGGCGGATATTGAATCCAGACTGCAGCGTGCGCATGAATTTACAAAACTCAGTCATGTAAAACTGTTGAGATTTTCAAATAATGCGGCATTAAAAGAGACGGGGCAGGCTTTTGTAGAGCTTATCCGCTCACAAGCCAAGGCAATAGCATGAGACTTAAGTTTCTCGGGACGGGAGCCGCGGGAGGTATTCCGCTTTGGGGATGCGCATGTTCTGTTTGTAGCCGTGCTCGGATTGATGTGAGTTATTCGCGTCGGCCGAATTGTGCAGTAGTTGACGCTGGCGGCACGCGCTTATTGTTAGATGCAGGCGTGATGGATTTAGCCGAAAGATTCCCATCTGGCACTTTGTCTGCAATATTGATTACACATTTTCATGCGGATCACGTACAGGGCTTGTTGCATCTGCGCTGGGGGATGGGTGATATCAATGTCTATGCGCCACATGACACTGAAGGGTGTGCAGACCTATACAAGAATCATGGTCCGCTAAAGTTCAACCACGTATCAAAATTTGAGATCTTCAATGTTGGCGATATTTTCATCACACCAGTCCCGTTGGTTCATTCAAAACCAACTTTGGGATTCTGCATCGAGTATAAAGGTGCCCGGTTGGCATATTTGACTGATACACGTGAGATTCCCCCTTCCACCGCTGCTTTTTTGACCGAGTGGAAACCCCACACAATTTGCTTGGACTGCACATATCCACCCGGCACTGAAGGAAGCCGAAATCACTTCGACTTACCTGAGGCGATTGAAATCAGCAAAGACTATCCTGACAGTAACTTTGTTCTGATGCATATCGGCCACAGTCTTGATGAGTGGCTGATGAGTCATCCTGCAACAGTGCCTAGCAGAATGGTTGTGGGGCAAGATAACGAATCAATAGATTGCCCGGAAACCGAATGACACCGGTTTTAGCCATCGGCATTTCTGTATTGCTGCATGTATCCTGGAACCTGCTGACGCGCAGAACACCGGCTGAGGCCAATTTTTTATGGTGGATTACGGGCCTGTATGTATTGGTGTTTGCGCCGTTTACATTGCCAGACTTCATTCGGTCTGCGGAACAATCCCCCGTCCTATATTGGTGTGCCGCAATTAGCGGAACAACGAATGGCCTGTATTTTCTGGCGCTCAGAAATGCCTATCATCAAGCGCCCGCGAGTGCCGTTTATCCGATGGCAAGAAGCTCGCCGATATTCATTGCGCTCGTTGAAGTGCTGATATTTGATCGCAGTTTTCCTTTGTTATCTTGGTGTGCGATTGCCGTGGCCGCGGGCGGTCTGTGGATGATAGCAAGCAGCGCGCAGGACGGGGTCTTGCGCTTGAGTCGTGCCTGGCCTTATGCGCTATTCGCGGCATTGATGACGGTCGTTTACAGCCTGAGCGACAAGATTGCCACATCCAATATGCATGGAATCAACAGTGCGTTTGGTTATGTATGTGTGAATTACTCAATAAGTTGGATCTTCCTATGTTTTGATCAAAAGAGGCAAGCTGGCCGCTGGATACCGAGTGTCGTCCCAATGACTTCGTCTCTGGTGATTGGAACAGTGGGTATAGGTACAGCCTATGCGCTGGTCATATATGCAATGCGTTGGTTACCTGCTGCATATGCGGTAACACTGACCAATGCCGGTATCGTACTCACGGTTTTGTTAGGGATAGTGTGGCTTAAAGAATATGAGGGATGGCAGAAACGAGCCTCAGGTGTGGCCTTGATTGTGATTGGTCTTATTATTATTGGAGTTAACAGCTAGTGTAGTGTTGCACTGTTGATGCTTCTTAATGGAAGCATCAACAAGTCCTTTGTGGGAGTGGCTTCAGCCAGGAATTCTTTGCGGGGAAGAAGATATTTTTGAGAAATAAAAAAGCCCGCAGAGCGCGGGCTTTTTAAGTGGAAACTATGCCGAATTACTTCAGCTTGGTTTCCTTGTACAGAACGTGTTTGCGTGCAACGGGATCGAACTTCTTGATCTCGATCTTTTCCGGTGTGGTGCGTTTGTTCTTGTTGGTGGTGTAGAAATGGCCGGTGCCGGCGCTGGATTCCAGTTTGATCTTTTCACGCATGACTCAATACCCCTTAGATTTTTTCGCCATTGGCGCGCAGTTCGAACAGCACGGCATCAATGCCGTTCTTGTCGATGGTGCGCAGCGCGGCATTGGTCAGGCGCAGAGACACCCAACGATTTTCAGATTCGACCCACAGGCGACGGCGCTGCAGATTCGGCAGAAAACGACGCTTTGTTTTGTTGTTTGCGTGGGAAACATTGTTACCCACCATAGGGCGTTTTCCCGTTACTTGACAGACTCGTGCCATGACTCAACTCCAACCAGTTTTTCAAAGAGGCGCGATTCTACCCTAAAGTGTTCAGTCGTTCAACCATTTATCAAGTATTTGGATTTTACGGGGCAAAGCCGTGCATTTGTACGGGTGTCACCGGGACTGTTATGCCGTGTAAATCCGGTTAAGTTCCGCGCGCGGGGCTTTGAAAACCCGTGGAAGTTCAGGCATTATCGGGGTACGAGGCGGTCGCATGATAGACCGTCGTCCTGATGTGCAATTTAAGTGCCGTACCGAATCGATGAATAACTCCCTCCAAGTTGTATTGATCCTTCTCGCTGTCGCTGTGGGCGTGGTTGTGTTGTGCCGTCTTTTGCGTTTGCCCGCGATGCTGGGCTATCTCATTGTCGGCATCATGATCGGTCCGCATGCCTTGGGTTGGATACCGGATGCGCCGGAGACGCGCCATCTTGCCGAATTCGGCGTGGTGTTCCTCATGTTTAGTATCGGTTTGGAATTTAGTCTCGCGCGCCTGAGGGCGATGCAGCGCATTGTGTTCGGGTTGGGTACGGCACAGGTGGCGCTCACCATGTTGCTGGTTATGCTCTCGTCCTTGTTTTTTAATCTGGATTGGCGCGAAGGTCTCGCTTTGGGCGGGGTGCTGGCAATGTCGTCTACGGCGATTGTGAGCAAGATGCTGGTGGAGCGCGCGGAGCTGAGTTCGGCGCATGGCCATAAGATCATGGGTGTGCTGCTGTTCCAGGATCTGGCTGTGGTGCCGCTCATCATCATCATCCCCGCGCTGGGCAGCAGTTCCGGCGATCTGACGGCGACGATTGCTTACGCCATGGTCAAGGCGGTGCTGTTGTTGTCCATCCTGTTGATCTTCGGGCAACGCTTGCTGCGTCCGTGGTTCAATCTGGTGGCACAGCAGAAATCCTCCGAGCTGTTCATGCTTAATGTGTTGCTGTTCACTTTGGGGTTGGCCTATCTCACCGAGTTGAGCGGACTGTCGATGGCGCTGGGTGCCTTTGTGGCGGGTATGCTGATTTCCGAAACCGAATATCGTTATCAGGTGGAGGAGGACATCAAGCCGTTCCGCGATGTGTTGCTGGGACTGTTCTTCGTCACCATCGGCATGATGCTGGATCTGGGCAGTGTTATTGCCGGTTTCGGCTGGGTGCTGTTGCTGTTGCTGATTTTGCTTCCGTTCAAAGCAGCGGTGGTGGCGTTGCTGGTGCGTCTGTTTGCCAAAGACTGGGGCGTGGGTATACGCACTGGTTTGGGTTTGGCGCAGGCGGGTGAGTTCGGTTTTGTCTTGCTGACTCTGGCGGGCGAGGTGCATTTGTTGCCGCCGGATATTATGCAGAACGTGCTGGCCGCGATGCTCATTTCGATGCTGATTGCGCCTTTTTTAATTCAGCATGCCGAAGCCATTACGCGGCGTTTGTCGCCCGCTGAATGGATGAATCAGGCCATGCAGGTACACCATATCGCGGTGCAGAGCATGAGTGCGGATGCGCACATCATCGTGTGCGGTTACGGGCGCAGCGGTAAGGCACTGGGCAAATTCCTCAGCAATGAAGGTATTAAATTTGTGGCACTGGAACTTGATCCGCGCAGTGTGCGTGATGCGGTCGCGGCGGGCGAGAAAGTGGTTTACGGCGATGCCACCAAGCGTGAAGTATTGCAGGCCGCGGGACTGATGCGCGCCAAAGCACTGGTGGTGACGTATGACGATGCACCGTCCGCGCTTAAGATATTGCATCACGTCAGTCATACACGTCCCGGCTTGCCGGTGGTGGTGCGTACTGCCGACGACACGCATGTGGAAGCGCTCAAACGTGCCGGTGCTGCGGAGGTGGTGGCGGAAGTGCTGGAGGGCAGCGTGATGCTGGCTTCGCAGGCGCTTCTGTTGTCCGGTGTGCCGCTTAACCGGGTCATTCGCCGCATCCAGGAGGCGCGTGCCAAACGCTACAGTGTGTTTAGCGGGTTCTTCCGTGCCGCGCCGGAGCCGGTGGGTGAGGCGACCGATAATATGCAACCGCGCTTCAATAGTTTGCTGTTGAACAAGAACGATGCCGCCGTGGGCCAAACGCTGGACAAGGTCAATCTTGCCGAATTCAACGTGGAGGTCAATTCCGTGCGTCGCCATAATGTCGAAGGCAGCCAGCCTGCGGGAAATATGGTGTTGCGCGCGGGCGATGTGCTGATGTTGCTGGGCGAGCCAGCCGCGTTGGCGGAGGCTGAAAAACGTTTGCGCGGTGACAGCGTCTAGCAGTTATGCCTAGGTTCACGCCACAAGCAGACGACGGTGTGTCTGTCCTGATTGGAGTCTTGCCCGAGAGTTTTTCAATAGACGAGGTGGCCGAGGTGTCGCGCGCGTGCGAAATGGCCGCGCCTCTTTACGCCGGACAGTTCGAGTTAACCGGTACGCCTTTGTTGCGGCATGCGCTGGGTGCGGCCGCAATACTTGCCGAGATGAATATGGATAGGGCCGCAATCATTGCGGCCATTCTGCATGCCGTGCCGGAATATATGAAGCCGTGGGAAGAGACGATAGAAGCGGGCTTCGGTCACGATGTGCGGGAGCTGGTCGAAGGCATTTCGCGTATGGAGCAGATACGCCAGTTCAGCGAGATGGGCAGCTTGCCCATCAGCGAGGGAAAGAAAAGTGATCAGGCGCAGCAGATAGAGACCTTGCGCAAGATGCTGCTGGCGATGGTGCAGGATATACGCGTTGTGCTGATCAAACTGGCGGAACGCACGCAGACCATGCGTCATCTGGCCAATGCAAGCGCGGAGCAGCAAATACTCATTGCGCGCGAGACACAGGGCATCTTCGCGCCGCTGGCAAACCGTCTCGGCGTATGGCAAATCAAATGGGAACTGGAAGATTTGTCGCTGCGCTTTCTGGAGCCGCAACTGTACAAACAAGTCGCCAGATTGCTGGACGAGCGCCGTGTCGATCGCGAGCAATACATCGCCGATGTGCTGGTGCTGCTGAAGAGCGAGTTGGCGCAGGCCAATATTCCGGCCGATGTCACCGGCCGGCCCAAACATATCTACAGCATCATCAACAAGATGAAACGCAAACATCTGGAGTTCAGCGAGCTTTACGATGTGCGCGCGGTGCGTATTCTTGTTCCCGAGTTGCGCGACTGTTATAGCGCGCTGGGCATGGTGCACAATTTGTGGCAACCGATTCCCGGCGAATTCGACGACTACATCGCGCATCCTAAAAGCAACGGTTACCGTTCTTTGCACACGGCGGTGATCGGCCCGCGCAATCTGGCGATTGAGGTGCAGATACGCACCACCGAAATGCACCAGCATTCCGAACTCGGTGTGGCCGCGCATTGGCGTTACAAAGAGGGGGGCAAGTCGGATGCCAAATTCGACGAAAAAATCGCCTGGCTGCGCCAGATTCTGGAATGGAAAGAGGATGTCGCGGACAGCGGCGACATGTTGGAACAATTCAAGAGCGAGTTGTTTCAGGATCACGTCTATGTACTTACCCCGCAGGGAAAGGTGATCGATCTGCCCAAGGGCGCGACACCGGTGGATTTTTCCTACACGCTGCACACCGATTTGGGCCACCGCACACGCGGTGCCAAGGTCAACGGCAGCATCGTGCCGCTGAATTACAAACTGCAGAACGGGCAGCGCGTGGAGATTCTAACGGCCAAGATCGGTTCGCCCAGCCGCGACTGGATCAACCCGAGTCTCGGTTATCTGCAGAGCAGCCGTGCCCGCGCCAAAGTGCGGCAGTGGTTCAAGATGCAAAATTTCGACGAACACGTCGCGCAAGGTCGGACGCAATTAGATAAAGAATTGCATCGCCTCGGTGTCACCTCGGTCAACCAAGATAAAGTCGCGCAACGTTTGCACTTTAACAAGCTGGAAGACCTGCTGGCCGCAATCGGGCGTAGTGAGGTCACGCAACGTCAGCTAGGTACGGCGATTCAGGAAGAAGTGCCGGGAAAGGTCGAGGAAGCTAGGCCAGCCATCATGCGTACGGCAATGGCGCAGACAGTGGCAACCGGTGTTCTGGTGGAGGGGGTGGGTAATCTGCTGACCAGATTTGCAAGATGCTGCAAACCCAAGGCACCGGATGAAATCGTCGGCTACGTGACCCGCGACCGGGGTATCACTGTTCACCGCCAAGATTGTCCAGCCATGCTGCGTTTGCCGGAGGCGCGGCGCGACAGGATACTCGCGGCGACCTGGGGAAAGTAGTGCTCGTCGGTGCGCTAGGGCGTTTCTTTCGCGGCAATTAGGTTCTGCTCAACCAGCAATGAATGCAGCCTGCGGCTATCCGCGCGCAGTACGGTAAATTGCCATTCGCCGAGTTGGATGATCTCGCCGCGTTTGGGCAGTTGGCCTGCGGCTTTGAGAACGAGGCCACCTACGGTATCGTAGTTTTCGTCGCTGAATTCGGTGCCCAGCACTTCATTGAAGTTGGCAATCTCGGTATCTGCTTTGACGCGCCAGTGGGCATCATCCTGGCGAATGATGTTGTCCTCGTCCTCGTCGAAGTCGTATTCATCGGAAATGTCGCCGACGATCTGCTCCAGCACGTCTTCGATGGTGACCATGCCGCATACGCCGCCATACTCATCCACCACAAGCGCGATATGGTTGCGGTTGCTGCGGAAGTCGCGCAATAACACGTTGAGGCGTTTTGATTCCGGCACGAATACCGCAGGACGCAGCATGTCGCGCACGTCAAACTTTTCCCCCGTGTAGTAGCGCAGCAGGTCTTTTGCCAACAGGATACCGATGATGTTGTCTTTGTCGCCGTCGGTGAC
>JAGVIV010000072.1 GCA_020055845.1 Betaproteobacteria bacterium | reverse complement strand
GATTCAATGCCACACCGTCCTCGTTAAGAATCGCGCCTTCAATCGGGCAGATGGTTGCGCACTGCGGATCTTCAAAATCGCCCGCACATTCGGTGCACTTGTCCGCATCAATCAGAAAATGCGGCTTTGCTTCATAGATCGCTTTGCTCGGACACAGAGGCTCGCATGCCCAGCAGTTAACGCATGATTCGATGATTTCGAGTGCCATATATTCGCTCCTCTCATTCCTAAAATTAATTCATTCACCACAGAGATAAAGCAAACAGGTTTTCTCTGTGTCTCAGTGTCTCCGTGGTGAATGGTTTTTTATGCAACCTTCTGCTGTTCATCCAATTTCTCGGCCAACTTGCCCGCGACGCGCATCTCCTCGTACACCTTGAGGACGGCTTCATCGATGGTTTCCATGGCATGCTCCCCGTTGGGCTGAATACCGGCAGCTTCCAGCGGCCCCCAGGGTTCATAACCGACCTTGCTGCACAATACGACCTCGCAACCGGCCAACACCTTGAGTGTTTTATCCAGCGCGCTTTCGCCGTCACCGCAGGTGTCGCCACCCTCGCAATAAGGCGTGGTCTTACGGTGGCCGATAAAGCGCACACCTTCCGATGATGCCTCGTAAATCAAGAACTCACTGGCATGACCGAAGTGTTCGTTAATAACACCGCCGCCCTTGGTCGCGACTGCCATCAGTACCGGACGTGTTACTTCTTTTTTCTGCACACCCTGAATGCTGACCAGTTGCACCCTGGCTTCTTTCGCCAGACGCTTGCTTTCCAACTCTTCGTTGATGGCCGCATGCACCTCGGCGCGCATCTTCATCGCCTCGGGGTAATTGATATCCATCTCTTCGATCTTGTCCATGGTGAACTCGGAACCGCGATCCTCGCCCAGCAAACCGACCGCATCCGCACGGCACTGGCGACAGTGGCGCATCATATTCATGTCGCCGGAGCAGGAATCCTGCAAGGCCTGCAACTCTTCCGGTGTCGGGCCACGCTGGCCGGTGAGCCCGTAGAAAGTACCATGCTCGGCTTCGGAGATGAGCGGCATCACGTTGTGCAGGAATGCCCCTTTGGCTTTCACCACCTTAGAGACTTCTGCCAGATGCTGATCGTTCACGCCGGGAATCATCACTGAATTCACCTTCACCAGAATGCCTTTGGCAACCAGCATCTCCAGCCCCTTCTGCTGTTGCGCAATCAATATCTCGGCACCTTCGCGGCCTTTGATACGCTTGTTCTTCCAGAAGATCCACGGATAGATCTGCGCGCCCACATCGGGATCGACGCAGTTGATTGTGATTGTCACGTGGTCGATGTTGTACTTCGACAACTCTTCCACTTGATCGGGCAGCGACAGCCCGTTGGTCGAAACGCACAACTTGATATCCGGGGCCTGCTCGGACAACATGCGGAACGTCTCGAATGTGCGCTCCGGGTTAGCCAAGGGATCACCGGGGCCGGCGATACCCAGCACCGTCATTTGCGGAATCGTAGCGGCAACAGCCAGCACTTTTTTCACCGCCTGCACCGGATGGTGCAACTCGGACACCACGCCGGGGCGCGACTCGTTGGCGCAGTCATATTTGCGGTTGCAGTAATTACATTGGATGTTGCACGCCGGCGCGACCGCCACATGCATACGCGCAAAATAATGGTGGGCCTCTTCGGAGTAACACGGATGGTTAAAAACTTTTTCGCGGATATGCTCCGGCAGATGCCCCATCTGATCGTCGGTGGAACCACAGGAACCGGCGGAACATCCGCCAGCACCGGCTTCGGCTACTTCATTATTGATGACAGGTAATTGCACGATTCGTCCTCCAGTTAAGGTCTGGCTGGATATGAGCAAACTGCGTGCCCAGCCACAATAATCGCCCAACCCATTGTTTTATTTACAAGGCAATCAAGCAGGCCCGCCAACTGTTGCAAACTTCACATGACACTCGTCGTGGCTTGTGGCGAAGGCGACAAAAATCCAAATGCCTGCCCACAAGACAGGCTAGTTGAGCAAAATTGTCGATTCGCACACGCCGCGCGACACCTTGTATCAATCTAGCGCATACCCTCTGATTGCCGCGCAATCAGGAGATTGCCCGACGACGCTCCCGAGTGCGCGCGCAGCTTGGCACTGTAATTGCACTGCTTACTTTGCCATGCCAACCACGCACAAGGAGACGATGCGATGCAACAGCCAGAACTAATCACCCGGGAAGCCGCGTTACGCGTGGCTCTCGCCGCGCGATCATTACCCAATACCACGCTCCCGCAACTGATCGACGTACTCCACACCCGTCTGGGCGAGAAACTGGATACCGACATCCTGCGCACCTTTACTGTGACGGATTTGAAAACCGGCTTCGGCAGCCTAGACGGCGAAGAAGACGGCGAGGACATCGGGATCGGATTGGAAGCCATGAAGCTGGCCGTGCGTATCCTGTGGGGCGAGGCGGACGAGGACGAAAAATTACCCGCAGTGCAAGCCTATACCGAAGGCGACATGCCCGGCTCCGTGCGCATCGCCATCGCATCCGACATCGGCATGACACTGAGCGGACACTTCGGCTCCTGTCTGCGCTTTCTGGTCTACCAAGTCTCCGCAACCGACAGCCGCCTGGTCGGCATCCGCTCCGCGTTAGAAGCCGATTATGCCGAAGACAAGAACGCCTTCCGCGCGCAGATCATCGCCGATTGCCATGTCGTGTACATCGTTTCCGTCGGCGGCCCTGCCGCCGCCAAGATTATTCGCGCCAACATCTATCCGATCAAACTTCCCGAAGGCGGGACGGCGGAAGAGGTCATCGCCAAGTTCCAGCAAGCCATGGTGAATTCGCCTCCACCCTGGCTGCTCAAGATACTGGGCGTGAGTGCGGAGCAGCGTCTGAAGAACTATGCAGCCACGGAAGTGCAGGAATAAGTCGTGGCAAAACCCAAGCCGAATCCCTATCAGACCACGAGCGATCTCATCGCCAACGCCATCGTCACGGCCAAAGTGATGGGAGAGAACCGTCGCATCACCAATCTGGTCGCCAGCAGCATCGCCAAATTCATTCTGGAAATGGACGACAGCGACGCGGGGGACGAACTGTTGGCGCATGCCGCGAGTTGCATCAGCGCGCAAGATGCAACTTATGTACCGACGCTGCATGCGGCGCTCAAAGCACTAACAGACGCGCGCGCATGAAACACCATCTCGACTGGTCGTCTTACGAGACCGCAGGACAGGGGGATGCTTACGCCGGCATACCCGCCACGGGAGGCGACTTCGCCAAAGCCGTGGCCGTATGTATCAGCGACAAAATGTGCCAGCGCACACCCAAAGGAGTGATGTGTCCCAGCTTCCGCGCCACCGATGATGCCGCGCACTCACCCGGAGGGCGTGTACTGGTGCTCAAGGCCGCGCTCAACGGCGAGCTGGGCACCGATCCCTTTGCCGATGCGCGACTGGCCGATGCCATGGAGTTGTGCGTCGGATGCAAAGGCTGCAAACGCGAGTGCGCCAATCAGGTCGACATGGCTGCCATCAAAATCGAGTATCAGGCACAGCGCAATGCGCGTTTGGGCGTTTCGCCGCGCGACAGGCTCGTGGCCAACCTGCCGCACTGGCTGCGCCATCGCCGCGTTTTGCGCGGCCTGATCCGCTGGCGCAATCACACACCGTGGCTGGCGCAACTGGGCGAGCGCTTGTTCGGCATCTCCGCCAATCGCCAGTTACCCGAACCCGCTGTCGCCGCGTATACAGCCGCAGCCTCAAACAGCGATCACACAAACGGCGAACGTGATGTGATTCTGTTTGTCGACACCTTTGCCATGCACTTCGAACCGGAGATTGCCCGTGCCGCACATCAGGTATTGAGTGCTGCGGGCTATAAAGTCACCACCTTGCAGGCACTGCCGGATGACGAACCCGAACGGGCCTTGTGTTGCGGGCGCACATACCTGTCACTTGGACAGGTGGAGCAGGCGCGGCGCGAAGCACAACGTTTGCAGGCCGCGCTGCGTCCGGCATTGGCGGCAGGCACTCCCATTGTCGGACTGGAACCCTCATGTATCCTGTCCTTGCGCGACGACCATCTGAAACTCGGCCTGGGTGCGGAAGCGCTGGCCTTATCCAAACAGGTGTATCTGTTCGAGGAATTCATCGCCAAAGAACACGAGCGCAAACGTTTCAATCTCGAACTCAAACCGCTGCCGCCTGGCAAGACGCTGGTACACGGGCACTGCCACCAAAAAGCGGTCGGTGCGATGAAGTCTTTGCGCAAAGTGTTGCGCATGATTCCTGAATTTGAGTTCGAACTTATAGAAGCCAGCTGTTGCGGCATGGCGGGCAGTTTCGGTCTGGAAGCGGAACATGCCGCCGTCTCCATGCAGATGGCCGAACTCGATTTGCTGCCCGCCCTGCGCGCCGCGCCCGAAGCGACCATCCTCGCCAACGGCTTCTCCTGCCGCCACCAGATACGCGAAGCTACAGCGCGCAATGCCTCGCATATCGCACTGCTGCTGCGCGACGCACTTATCGACACGGAAGAAAAGAAAACATGCTGACAGGGACGATGCTGCAACTCATGGAACAGACCGCTTTGGACGTTATGATCCTGACCGATGAAATTGGCGAGGAAGAATTCTTCGCCAGCCGCATCACCCGCAGCGAGACCTTACGCCAACTGAAAAGTCTCACACGAATCATTGCCGACCTTCCCGCTGCTACGCGCGATGCCATGCCCGAAATCGACTGGGCAGCTTGGGCCACATTGGCCGGAGTATTGAGCAAACCCACAAAACATCCGCTGCAAATATGGGTTGCGATCAAAGAGCTCACCCCGATGACCGTACAGCGGCTACACAACTACAAGAAACGCTTGCCGCAGTTATTTTCTGTCGTACCGTAACGCTCTCGCGCACCGCGCCGCACCCGAGCTGCAGAAAAATCCCCGTGCAATTAATTATATAGACCTTCAAGCGGGTTCCATTCCCCTGTAGCAGCACGTAAAATGCCCGTAGCGAGTACCTGCCTGCAAATTTTGCAGGCTTCTTTACATCCAAAAATTCAATGCTCGCGGCTAACTGACAAAGGGGATAACACATGGACATGGTCTTCAATTCATTGCGTGCTTCAAGCATCGCCAGCGAACTCGCGGATGACGATATTCGCCAAATCCAGAGCCTGTTCGACATTCAGGAATTCAAACCCGGAGAAGAGGTTTCTCCATCCACCCCCGAACACCCCGATAGCCTGCTGGTCGTGGCCCAAGGCAATATCGAGGTCAAAAACAACGACGGCATCAACGGCGACATTACCCATCACATACTGAAACAAGGCGACCTCGCCGGCATGATTACTTTCGTCGGCGGCGATGCGGCAAAGATCAGCGCCAAGCTGTATGCGGCACAAAACGTAAAAGTATTGAATCTGACCCAGAAGAAATTTTTGGAGCTGGTTGTGGCGCAACCGATGATCGCCCACCACATGATGCGCGGCGTGGCACGCAGCCTGCACGACATCGTACGGCGCAGCAATAAGGAAGTGGTCGAGATGAACAACTACATCAATCGCGCCAACGGCAGGTTCTAAAACACCGGACTCTTTCTCATCCGAGTTGCCTGCCGCAGCTCAGCGCGGAAGCAGCCCCGCCGTGTTCTCATTCACCAGCGACTCAAACTGCTGTGCCGCGACGGGCTTGCTGAAATAATAACCCTGCACCTCGTCGCAACCCCGCTCGCGCAAAAAAGCCAGCTGTTCCAGTGTCTCCACACCTTCCGCAATCGTGAGAAAACCCAGACTGCGCGACATCTGGATGATCGCGCCGACGATGGCTTTATCGTCAACATCGGTACCGATGTCGCGCACAAAAGACTGGTCGATCTTGAGCTTGTACACCTTAAACTTCTTCAGATAATTCAGCGACGAATAACCGGTTCCGAAATCGTCCAGAGACATGCGCACGCCGCGCATATGCAGATCGTCCATCACCGTGATCGCACTCTGCGGCTCATCCATCGCCACCCCCTCGGTCAGCTCCAGTTCCAGATATTGCGGATCCATCTGCGCCTCGGCGAGGATGCTGGAGACCAAGCCCGGTAAATCGGGATGACGAAACTGCACCACGGACAGATTGACCGCCATGATAAGCGGGGGGAAACCGGCATTTTGCCAAGCCTTGAGCTGCTGCACTGCGGTGCGCAGCACCCATTCACCGATCCTGACAATCTGGCCGCTGCGCTCGGCAATCGGGATGAATTCGCTTGGCGGCACATTGCCCAACTCGGGGTGCTGCCAACGCAACAATGCCTCGCAGCCGATCACGCGATTGTCGGCCAGCGCCAGTTGCGGCTGATATTGCAGATGCAACTGCTCGCGCTCCATGGCGTAGTGCAGCGCGTTCTCTATTTGCAGCGTGCGCTGCGAGCGTGACTGCATCTCCTGGGTAAAGAAACGGTAATTGTTGCGCCCGTCGCTCTTGGCTCCGTACATGGCCGAGTCGGCATGCCGATACAGGGTGTCGAAATCTTCACCGTCCTGCGGATACATGACGATACCGATCGAGGGGGTCACCACCAGCTCGTACTGCTCTATCTGGTAGGGTCCGGCCATTGATTCCAGCAAACCCTCGGCGACCTCCGCCACTTTCGTCGCGTCACTCCCCGGCAACAGCAGAATAAATTCGTCCCCGCCCATACGTGACACCGTTGCGCCCTCATCCACGCTGGACAGTAGGCGCTGTCCCACTTTGATCAGCAGCTCGTCGCCTATCCTGTGCCCCAATGTGTCGTTGACGTTTTTGAAATGATCGAGGTCGAGAAATAATATAGACAGCGGTGAACTGCTCAACTTCGCGGCAGCAATCTCCTGCACCACGCGCTCCCCCAGCATCATGCGGTTGGGCAGGCCGGTGAGCGTGTCAAAATTAGCCAGCTGCCGGATATGCTGTTCGGCCTGCTTGCGCTCGCTGATGTCAATGTGCGATCCGACCAGACGGACTGCCCGACCTTTGTTATCGGACACTTTTTCGCCGCGCGCCAGTATCCAACGGTAGCTGCCGTCGCGATGCCGCATGCGGTATTCACTCTCGTAATGCTGCGTCGGTGAAGCGATAAAATCGCGCACTCTTGCCACGGCCTGCGCGCGGTCTTCAGGATGCAGCAACTCTTCCCATGTCGAAAATTGATTACTCAATTCGTCCGGCTGGTAACCCAGCTGCGCCTTCCATTCCGGCGTGAGGTTGATATAGTCGGTACGCAGATCCCAATCCCACAAGCCGGTATTCGATGCCTGCAGGGACAAGGCCAGACTCTGCTGCGCCTGGCTCAGTTTGTTATACGGGTCTTCGATCACCTCGACGACGATGGCACGATAAATGAACAGGTAGGCGATGGCCTTGTAGATATGCCCCAGCACGTTATAGCTGCCGGTCATTGTCGTATACAGCGTGAAAAAGAACTCGCTCATCGCCATGGTGCACACCGCCGCGAACAAGAGCGGGACATTGAAAGGCTGCATTTTGCGCATACGCATCCATAACAACAGCGCGGTGAACACACTGATCGCGATAATCACATATTCAAGATTCTTCTTGAGCGGCGTAAGTCCCTGCCCCGGAATGAAGGTGTGCGGCAGCCAGGGCTGATGGAACAACACCAGCCAATTGACCAAGCCCATAAAGAACAGCAGTCCGCCCAACAGCAGATAACGCAACTTGACTGAACTGAGCGGATGCCACGATCTGAGCGCCACGACCAACAGCCCGATTACGACCAGAAAGCGCGCGGACAACCAATAGTACAAATGTTTATCCGAATCGTTTTCAGTGACCAGCTCCGGCATCCCGACATAGGTCACGGTATGGGAAAAGTCCAGTCCGCCCACAGTGAAAAACACACAGGCCAGCAACACAACATTACCGGACAGATTGCGACTATGCGCATTCCAACCCACGGCAAACACCAGCATGGAGATGATGATAGAGACGGTCTCGAACAGGACATGCAACGGCAGATAACCTGGGATACCTTTTGCATCCGGGGATGCAGGTATCAACCACGCCAGAAACTGGATGCACGCAAGCAGCAGCAGAAATCCGCCGACTCGGCGCATTGTGTGATGATAGCCGGGATGTAACCACAGCCAATCTTGCTTATCGATCTGCGACATATAAGGTTTATGTATCGGTTAATAACGGGTACCCGCCTGTGTCAAAAACAAGTATTCAACACGGCGAGTGCATAGAGTAGCCGATTCAGATTCTGCCGCCAAAGACTATTTGCCAGCTCTCGGTGAGCGATTCCGACAGCTCCCGATTGTCCCTGTCTATTCCGCATGTTAGGAGTTTCACCCCCACCCCTAGCCGCACTTGAGCTAAAAGTTTTCGGGCATTTCACTCGGCGCACGGGGATAATTGCGCATGACAAAAATTATCCCGCCCTCCGCACCCGCCGCCACTGGCCGCTCTTTCAATGAACTGCCGCTGGCACCTGCATTGCTCGCGAACTTGCAGCAACTCGAATATCTGACCATGACGCCGATACAGGCGGACAGTCTGCCCATCACATTGGCCGGACACGACCTCATCGCACAAGCCAAGACCGGCAGCGGCAAGACCGCCGCGTTCGCCTTGCCCCTACTCACCAATCTCAACCCGCGCCGCTTCGCCGTGCAAGCCATGGTGCTGTGCCCCACACGCGAGCTGGCCGATCAGGTGACGCAAGAGATACGCCGTCTGGCGCGCTTCGCCGACAACATCAAGATACTCACGCTGGTCGGCGGCAGCACCATGCGCCCGCAACGCGACAGTCTGGAGCACGGCGCGCACATCGTGGTCGGCACACCGGGGCGCATCATGGATCATCTGGAGCGCGGCAGTCTCAAGCTGGACGCGCTCAACACGCTGGTGCTGGACGAAGCCGACCGCATGCTGGACATGGGCTTTTACGACGACATCGCCTTCGTGGTGAAGCAATGCCCGGCGCAACGCCAGACCCTGCTGTTCTCGGCCACCTACCCCGACGGCATCGCGCGGCTCGCACGCCAGTTCATGCGCGACCCGCAGCAAGTGAAGCTGACTGAGCAACATGAAGAGAGCAAGATACGCCAGCGTTTCTACAAGGTGGAGAACGACGAGCGCTTGCAGGCCGTCGCGCTGTTGCTCAAACACTATCGCCCGGAGAGCACCCTCGCCTTCTGCAACACCAAACAACAATGCCGCTCGCTGCTGGAAGTGCTGCATGCGCAGGGCATCAAAGCGCTCACCCTGAACGGCGACATGGAACAGCGCGAACGCGACCAGGTGCTTATCCAGTTCGCCAACCGCAGCTGCTCGGTACTGGTGGCAACGGATGTCGCCGCGCGCGGCTTGGACATCGCGCGCCTCGAAGCCGTCATCAACGTCGATGTCACCCCCGACCCCGAGATACACATCCACCGCATCGGCCGCACCGGACGCGCCGACGAAGACGGCTGGGCGCTGAACTTGTGCGGCCCTGCCGACCGCAACCGCATCATCGACATCGCACGGATGATGCACATCGAACCAGAATGGGAAGACTTGGCGACACTGCAAAACGAAGACCAATCACCGCTCGTGCCTCCAATGATCACACTACAGATACTCGGCGGCCGCAAAGAAAAGATCCGCCCCGGCGACGTGCTGGGCGCATTGACCGGCGAAGCCGGATTCACGCGCGAACAAGTCGGCAAGATTACCGTGACCGATATGTCCACCTACGTCGCCGTCGTGCGCAACATCGCGCGCGAAGCGGTGAAGCGATTGTCGGCAGGCAAGGTGAAGGGTAAGACGGTGAAGGTGAGAGCGCTGGAAGACTGAACCGATATATTCCCTCGCCCGCAAGCGGGAGAGGGCTAGGGTGAGGGGAGTTAGGCCGAAATTAATTTGTGATGTGCGCACAGACCCTCATCCCCACCCCTTCTCCCGCTTGCGGGCGACGGGAGTAGAGCGAAGCCCTCTAAGTCGCCGCCACCCAAAGCCCCTTCCCACCCGCATCCAGATACGTCAGATACGCCCGCAGATCGAATTCCAACTGCGCATAGTCCGGCTCCATGTGGCGGCACAATTGGTAGAACGCCTTGTCGTGCTCACGCTCTTTCATGTGCGCCAACTCATGCACGACAATCATGCGCAAAAACTCCGGCGGCATCTCTTTGAACACCACCGCCACGCGTATCTCGCGCTTGGTCTTCAGCTTCGCCCCCTGCACCCGCGAGATGGTGGTGTGCGTCCCCAGCGCGTTCTTGATGACGTGGATCTTGCTGTCGAACGCCACCTTGCTCAGTTGCCCCGCATTGCGCAGATATGAATTCTTGAGCTCCAGCACATAGTCGTACAGCGCCCTGTCAGTGCGCACATCATGGGCTTGCGGGTATCTTTGCAACAACCACTCGGCGAGGCGGTCTTGCGCGATGAGGGACTGCACTTGGGTGACAAGGGAGGCGGGGTAACCGGAAAGGTAGCTCGGGGAAGGTTTCGGATACATTTGTATTAATGACGGCTTCTAACCCTTAAGCGCCTTATTGGGTTGCTGATTGCCCCTTGCTTTCTGGCCCATCGAGAAATCGCAACGCTGTTGAGGTGAATGGAACCGTGGAATCATAAATAGGAACATGGTCGCCGCCAGGGATAATCCATAACTCGGCATTCGGTATGGAGCGGTAGATGCTTACGGGGATTTCAACGGGGAAAAAGTTGTCGCAATCACCGTGTACAACAAGCGTACGAGCTGTAATGGTTGATAAACTTTGTGAAGTGAAATTCATATCGTCGTAGTTTTCGTGTAACGCGTTGAACTGTGCAATGAGTTGACGAATCTGTTCGTCACCGCGTTTTGCGCACTCCCGATACATTTCTTGCACTTGTTGGGGCATAGTGCCGAATGAAGCTCTGCGCATAATGGCCCTTGCTTGATCGGGAAAATGGGTAGTTGCACTGATTAATACCATTGAGTCGATGCGATCGGGTTGGCTCGTTGCCATGTGCAGTAGCGTCATTCCGCCAGAACTCATTCCCATCGCCAAGAAGTGACCAACCCCCAACTTTTCAAGCAAGAGAAATACGTCTTTGGCCGCTTCCCGATGTGTAAATTTGTTCTCTGGATTGGTGGAGTGACCATGACCACGCAGATCCACGACAATCAGTCGATAGCGCTCTGAGAGTTTGGTAGTAAATGGATGCCAGTTCTGTGCACAACCGCCAAACCCATGCAAGAGCACTAGGGGCTTTCCAGCTCCATACTCCTCGTAGTACATCTCAATGTTGTTAATTTGAACGGCATGCCCAAGAGTGGTTGCTTGTTTGGGGGCATATGTTGTTGTCATGGGTGTCTCTCTAATGCGCGACTCAAATCGCCGGAGTCGGTTTCTTCGCTTCTTTGTTTTTGCGTTGTTGTCCTTTAGCCATGATCGTTCTCCTTGTGTAGCTGCGGCTGCATAGTAATACGAACTAAACGGCTAGGGTGCAAAACGGATCAGCGCTTTCTCAGCGGGTCTAACAAACTCGAAAGCCCGTTGTGATCCAGTTCCTGCATCAGCGCGAGTAGCAGGCCGATCTCGCCGGGCGGGAAGCCTTTGCGCGCGAACCAGTTGAGATAGTTGCCGGGCAGGTCGGCGATGAGTCGGCCTTTGTATTTGCCGTAGGGCATCTCGCGCGTGACGAGGAGTTGCAGGTGTTGTGGGTTCATGGATGACCGTCACATTTTCTTCATTTGATTTTATTACACTCGCGCCCGATGCAGGTGTTGCATCCGCTTATTGCAGCTCCATTTTAT
>JAGVIV010000224.1 GCA_020055845.1 Betaproteobacteria bacterium | reverse complement strand
GACACGATTCTGTGTAATGACCTCACTCATCGCGGCATTACTGCCTTGAGCCCCTCCACAGACAGCAGGGTGTGAGGTCTAACCGGTTAAGCGGCTAGAGCGTACTTTTCGTCGTTTGCGACTATTGGTTTTCCAGCTGATTTACGAGGTTGCGGGTCCTCGGTATGCCCTACGCTGCTTTGCAACCCACGTCGAAGCCAGGTCACCCCCGGTTCGAAATGCTTTACAACCTACTGCGCAGCCAATCTGCGTTGTCGCGTGCTCGCTTGCTCCTCGCCTACCCTTACGGTATGTGGCTCCGACATAACCTAAAGGTTAGTCTTCACCGAAACCGGAGGTTTTCTCGTCACTCGCTGTGCGGCTCCTAGCATATTGGCTTGCTCGCTACGGTTGTAAAACATTTCGATGTGCTCCGTAGCTATTCCAGTAGCGGGGCGGATTGTAACAGGTGACAGGCTGCTCGTGTTAGAGGTGCGGAATGCCGGTAAATGACGCGGCGTGTGGAGGAACTTGGTATTTGCCGCTACGCGTACCGACGGGGTTCTGCAGGAAGCGGGTCAAGTGGCGGTCTCCTTTGGTGGCGTGCGAGGAGAACCAGTCGAGCAACAGCAGTGCGGTGCGGAAGGAGAGGTAACGCGGATCGTCGATGCCGATCAAGACTTTTCTTTCCAGTTCCTGAAAATGCCTGATGAAGCTTGCGTGTTCTTGCGTGTGGCTTTCGGTGAACGGATATTTGCTGTCGTGCATCAGTTTTTCTTCGAGCTGGAAGATTTCCTGGGTGTGCGCGGTCAGGAAGGCGAATATCTCGCGGAAGTTGTTGGTGTTGCCAAGCTTAATTTGATTGGTAAAACTGTTAATCTGGTCGAGCAGGTTGCGGTGGGCGATGTCCAGAGGTTCGAGCCCGGTGAGGTACTCATCCTTCCAAGTCAGGCCGATGTCGAGTTCGCCGGTGCTCCAGTGTTGCCCCGTGGCCTGGAATTCATAACAGCGCTCAAGGTACATGAGCGCGGGAATATCGTTGGGGGCAATCTCAACGCACTTTTTGAGCAGCTCGATGGCGGGCGGAATTTCCTTGAGGTGATAAAAGGCGATAGCCTCGTCGAACAAGGGTTGGCAGGCCAATTTGCTGCTGCGCAATTCCGCCGGATCGTTGTCGAATACTTCATAGATCGACAGCGGCTGTGATTTGCCTTTGACGCGGATACGGTCCAGAAAACGGATGTGATATTTGTCCGGGGTCGCCAGGTCGTACAAAATATTTTGGCTGACGATGAGCGGTGCATGATAGGTCTTAGTGGCTTCCTGCAGGCGCGCGGTCAGATTGACGGCATCGCCGATGACGGTGCTGTCCATGCGGTTGGTGCCGCCCACTGTGCCAATCATCACCATGCCGGTGTTCAGTCCGATACCGATCTGGATTGGGGTATAACCGGCGCGGATACGTCCGGCGTTGTAGTAGTTGAGACGTTCCAACATGGCGATGGCACCGCTCACCGCATCGTCCGCATCTTGCGCGAACAGGGCGAGGATGGCATCGCCGATGAATTTGTCGATGATGCCGTGGTGTTTGCCGATGACCGGCTCCATCTGGCTCAAGTAGGAGTTGATGAACTCGAAGTTTTCCGCCGGGGTCATCGATTCGGACAGCGGAGTGAAATCGCGGATGTCCGAGAACATGATGGACATCTTGCGTTCGACTTGGTCGCCGAGTTTGACATCGACGATGCTTTTGACTTTGAGCAGATTGAGCAACTGGTGGGGGACCAGGCGGCTGTAGGCGGTTTCGGTCTCCTGCAACAGCTTCAAGGCCTGTTGGTGCGCGATGATGACTTTGTGCAGTATCTCTTGCAGACCGTCTGGAGTGGACGCAACAGGGGCTTGGATAATCCCTGTGGTTTGCGTCTCGTCAGTCATGCTCTGCTCCAGAAAAATGTTGTTTTTGTGTTTTTTGTTGCGTGGATGATACCGCTGATTAGGTTTTTATGTAATGGCGCAATTCGAGCGGGGTCATTACAAAGCCTTCTGCTGACCATGTGGCAAGGTCGGTGGCGGGGTCGATATAGCCGTAAGCGGCGATGATGCCGCGCATCTGCGCCGCATTGGCAGCCTCCATGTCGCGCTTGTCGTCGCCCAGATACAGGCAGTGTTCCGTTGCCACGCCCAGCAGTTTTGCCGCGTGCTGTAGCGGCAAGGGGTGCGGCTTGGCATAGGCGCACGTGTCGCCGCTCACCATGCAGGCGGCACGCCCGGCGTAGCCCAATGCCTGCATGAGCGGCAGTGTGAAGCGGTGCGGTTTGTTGGTGACGATACCCCAGGGCAGGTTGAGCTGTTCCAGTTCGTCCACCAATTCGGCCATCCCTGGAAACAGCGCGGTGTGCTCGCAGATATGGGCGGTGTAATGCGCGAGGAAGGCATCGCGCAGTTCGGCGAAACGCGCATCGTCCGGCGTGATGCCGAAACCCAGACTGAGCAGCCCGGCGGAGCCATGCGAGGCCTGCAGGCGGCTGATTTCCAGTGCCAGAGGCGGCTTGCCGTGCAGCGCGAGTACATGGTTGAGGGCGGCACCAAGATCGGGGGCTGTGTCGGCGAACGTACCGTCCAGATCAAACAGGACCGCATCAATCACGGCGGCAGGCGATCATGTAATTGACACTGGTGTCTTTGCCAAGCGAATAGGTCTTGTGCAGCGGGTGGTAGCTCATGCCGGTGATGTCGTCGATATTCAATTCGGCATCGCGGCAGAATTGGGCCAGCTCCGAGGGCTTGATAAATTTGGCGTAGTCGTGCGTGCCGCGTGCCAGCATATTCATCACATATTCCGCGCCGATGATGGCGAGCAGATAGGATTTTGGATTGCGGTTGAGTGTGGAGAAGAACACATGGCCGCCGGGTTTGACGAGCCGGGCGCAGGCGCGAACGACGCTTTGCGGGTCGGGAACATGCTCCAGCATCTCCATGCAGGTGACCACGTCGTAGCTGTCGGCCTGTTCGGCAGCAAGTGCCTCCACCTCGATCTTGCGGTAGTTCACCTGCTTGCCGCTCTCCAGCAGATGCAGCTTGGCAACCTGTAGCGATTTGTCCGCGAGGTCGATCCCGGTCACGTTGGCCCCCCTTCCCGCCATGCTTTCCGACAGGATGCCGCCGCCGCAGCCCACGTCCAGTACACGCTTGCCGGAGAGTCCGGCGATACGGTCAATGTAGTCCAGTCGCAGCGGATTGATCTCGTGCAGCGGGCGGAATTCGCTGTTGATATCCCACCAGTGGTGGGCTTGCAGGCTGAATTTTTCAATCTCGATCGGGTCGGCGTTGGACATGGCGGCTCTGGGTAAAAGTAAAGTGGGGCGGAATGTAGCAAAACCGGCCTTGGGCGGCTAGCCAATTTTGCTTTGGCTCGAAGTGGGGCGGCGTGATAAACTCGCCCGCTGTTTTTTAAGCCTTTTAGGAAGCCGCCACAGATGGAACAATTCGCTAAAGAAACGCTGACAGTCAGTCTCGAAGAGGAAATGCGCAAGTCGTACCTCGAATATGCCATGAGTGTGATCGTTGGGCGCGCCTTGCCCGATGCACGCGACGGCCTGAAACCGGTGCATCGTCGCGTGCTGTTCGCCATGCACGAACTGTCCAACGACTGGAACCGTGCTTACAAGAAATCGGCGCGTATCGTCGGTGACGTAATCGGTAAGTACCATCCGCACGGCGACACTGCGGTGTACGACACCATCGTGCGTATGGCGCAGGACTTTTCCCTGCGCTACCCGTTGGTAGACGGTCAGGGTAACTTCGGTTCGGTGGACGGCGATAACGCGGCGGCGATGCGTTATACCGAAATTCGTATGGCGCGCATCGCGCACGAGTTGCTGGCCGATCTGGACAAAGAGACGGTGGACTTCGGGCCGAACTACGACGGTTCGGAGCACGAGCCGCTGGTGTTCCCCGCGCGCTTCCCCAATCTGCTGGTGAACGGTTCGTCCGGTATCGCCGTGGGTATGGCGACCAACATTCCGCCGCACAATCTTTCCGAAGTGATCGACGCCTGTTTCGCGCTGCTCAAAAATCCCGAAATCGACATCGAAGATTTGATAGACATCGTTCCTGCGCCGGACTTCCCGACG
>JAGVIV010000168.1 GCA_020055845.1 Betaproteobacteria bacterium | reverse complement strand
TTTTCCATCAGGTGATCAATCATGATGCGCTCGGCGCGAAAACTATCGCGGCGGTGTATCAGCGTCACATGGCTGGCGATATTCGCCAGATACAGCGCTTCCTCCACGGCGGTGTTGCCGCCGCCGACCACGGCGACCGGCTTGTTGCGGTAGAAGAATCCGTCACAGGTGGCGCAGCCGGACACCCCTTTGCCCATGAACGCCTCTTCCGAGGGCAGGCCGATGTATTGCGCCGAAGCGCCGGTGCAGACGATGAGTGCATCGCAGGTGTAGCTGCCCGCATCGCCGACCAATAGAAACGGTTTCTGCTGCAATTTTGCGGTATGGATATGGTCGAAAATAATTTCGGTGTTGAAACGTTCCGCGTGTTGCTGGAAACGCTGCATCAGTTCCGGGCCCTGCACACCGTTCGGGTCGGCGGGCCAGTTGTCCACTTCGGTGGTCGTCATCAGTTGGCCGCCTTGGGCCAGGCCGGTGATGAGCACGGGTTTGAGGTTGGCGCGCGCGGCATATACGGCGGCGGTATAACCGGCAGGGCCGGAGCCGAGGATGAGCAGACGGTGGTGTTGGACAGGCTTTTCCATGGGGTGCTTTCGGTATGAGGTTGCGTAACAGGGGCGAAATTTATCAGTGTGGGCAGTGACTGTCGAGTAAAATGCACGGCATATGATCTCACGTCTGTTTATTACTTTAACCCTGTCGCTCATGTGGGCGGATGCGCAAGCCGCAGACCTGCCGGGCATTCCCCTGTTCATTGACGAGATGGTGGAAAAGCACCAGTTCAAACGCGACGAACTGGTGCATGTGTTCCAGCGCGCCGAACACCGGCCCGATGTCATCGCGGCCATCAGTGCTCCGGCCACGATTAAGCCATGGGTGGAATATCGCGCATCGTTCATCAATGCCTCGCGCATCGACGGCGGCGTGGCATTCTGGAAACAATATGCGCCGTTTTTGGAGCGCGCGGAACAGCAATACGGGGTGCCGCGGGAAATCATCATCGCGGTAATCGGAGTGGAGACGTTGTACGGTCGCCGTCCCGGCAAACATCGCGCACTGGATGCGCTGACGACGCTGGCCTTCGACTACCCGCGCCGAGCACCATTCTTCCGCAACGAATTGGCGCACCTGCTGTTGCTGGCGCGCGAACAGGATTTTGATCTGCTGGAGACCCGATCATCCTATGCGGGAGCCTTGGGCATTCCCCAATTCATGCCGAGCAGCTACCGCAAATATGCGATCGATTTCAACGGCAACGGCAAGGTGAACATTCTGCTTGAGCCGGAAGATGCCATCGGCAGCGTGGCCAATTACCTCAAACAATACGGTTGGAAAGCGGGTGAGCCCGTGGCGCAACTGGCGGTGTTGGGCAACGAAGCTTTCCCGGTGACGGGAGATAAACCGCTTGGTTTGGCGGGGTGGGCGGAAGCTGGCGTGACGCCGCTGGTGAAACCGCAGGGCGAAACACCTCCCGCCTGGTTGTTGGACTTCACGGTGGAAAACGGAAAAGAATACTGGCTGAGTTATAACAATTTCCGCGTCATCACCCTCTACAACAACAGCAACTTCTACGCGATGTCGGTGTACCAGCTGGCGCAGGCCTTGCGCAGTGCGTATATCGCTACACCTTGACGCGGCGCGCGCCGTTGTAGTGTTTTGCCCAATACGGCTCGTTCATATTTTCCACGCGGATACGGCTGCCGCTCTTGGGGGCATGCACAAACTTCCCTTCGCCGATGAAGATTCCCACATGCGAGTATGACCGTTCCTGAGTGTTAAAAAATACCAAGTCGCCGGGCTGCAATTGATAGGTTTTGATGAGTGTGCCGATGCGGCTTAGATCATGGCTGGTGCGCGGCAATTTGAGTCGCAACTCGTGCTGGAACACATGCCCGACAAAACCGCTGCAATCGAAACCATCATCGGGTGAGTCGCCGCCGTAACGGTAGGGCGTGTCGGCCAGACTCACCGCATACATCACAAGATCGTTCATGCGTCCTTCGTTCGCCGCATGGTCTGCATGCCGGGCCACCGAGCCGCAGGCACTGAGCAGTGCGAACACGGAGCAGAGAAGTATTTTTTTCATACCGCGCATGGCGATTAGCTCGCGGCGTGTTGATTCATGGCCGCAGTCAGGCTCACCGAAACGAACTCGGCACGCGCCGTGGCATTGTTCTCTTGCGCATTCTGCGTACACCATGCGAAAAATTCCTCGGGCACAATCTGGCATTCGATGGCGCGCACACCGGAACGCTGAAACTCCCTGCGTGCAGCCACCGCCATTGCTTTCCATTTGGCGAAGGAATCCTCGAAACAGACGGGATCCGTTGCCGTGGCTTTCACCTCGGCCCAAGTTTCTTCCGTGTACCAGGTGACGCCGACGATGAGTGCCTGACTGCGTTTTTTTGCATGCAAGCGTTGTTGTAGTGAAGGTTTTTTCATAAGGATTCAGTCGAGGTTGAAATGTTCTGTAGTGTTGGCGTAATGCCACCCGATATCATATCGGGACTTTCGTGATTTTACTATGTGTTTTCGCCCAACAAACGCTTCAAGTTGTGGTTTGCTTTGCGATGAAGTCCATTGTTGATATTGAACGTGCAGTTAAGGCGCGTTCGGGTTATGCCGCACGTGCAAGAGGAAGCTCCCAGCCGGGAAACACGAGCACTGCAGGATGGCACTGAAGCGCGCGGGCAAAAACCTTTGCGCGCTCGCCCCCCAAATTTACGCTACCGTTTTCGATCGCTGAGATAGTGGCTTGAGGAATACTCGTGAGTTCGGAAAGCTGGCATGATCTGGACTCCATTCAAAACTAATGCGGCAATTCTCGCGTGCTTCGCCAGACTATGTTACGTATGCCTAACGTAAAGCTAAGGCGCGTCCCACTTGACTGCCGGGTTGGGCAGTTCACGATGGTTTAAACCTACCGCCTGCTGCCAGCGTAGTCAGGCTTTCTGTGCTGATGGCGCACGATCAAGATTCGGATGCTGCTTTCAAGATTTCGATATACGACCGAGTACGGAAAAACCTTCAGCGGAAATGTTCTTCGTCCTTTCGTCGTAGGTGTTCCGAGGCTGGGATGTTCAACCAAGAGCTTAATGACACGTTCAAATTCTTCGAGAAAGCGTTCTGCAACTACGGAGCCAGCTTGCTCGCTGTAAAAATCCAGAGCGTTGGCAATATCATGCTCCGCTCCGGGATGGAGCGAGTAGGTCATCGCGTAAGTCTTGCGCGAAGTCGGGCGACGGCTTCCGGCCCTGAAACTGCCGAGATCGAACCGGATTCCAACTCGGCTTCCCTACGATCTGCTTCTCGCTCCCAAGCTTCCTCGACTTCAGGGTCTGAATCAAGGCTGGCGATCAGTCGCTCAAGCAGGTGTGATCGCTCAACACGGGCTAACTGCAGGACTTCGGCTTCAAGGACTTCTAGGTTCGTACTCACGTTGCCCTCCAATGCGGTAGATGCGGACGATTCATAGTTTATCACAGTGAATTGCGGTCACAGTGGTGCTACCGCCGCGCTTGGGTTTGCAATGCCTAACGTTGAGGTAAGGGGCTGCGCGCTTTTGCGCAGTCCCTCTTGAGCGTATGGTTATGCCTTGCATGGTTACGCTGCTGCTGTTGCTTTGTATCTAACGACATACGTTCCCGTCTCTAGAAGACCTGAGCGACTTATCAGATGAATGTTGAAATCTGTTGTTTTACCAACACCCGAGTTAACTGCGAGTTTGCTCAAATCGGAGGACGGAGCTGATGTCAGTTGAACTTCAAGTTCAGGGAGGTTTGGAAAAGGCGGTGAGAATTTCCCAGTAGCGGTGGCAATTTGTGATGGACGCAACACAGTAATAATCAATTCGCCTGACTTTTCCGTATCAGTATTTGTAAGCATGCTCTGCGTCATTTGAGCGACTGGTCCCTTGTCGATGGAAGGGAAAAAAGCCTTAGCTTTGGCTTCGACAACGGAAGCACTTAGGGCAGAGACTTGTTCTCGTTGCAAACGAACGAGTTCGGCGAGTTTTTCCTCAAGGTCTTGCTTATTGGCGGCACTGCCTGTAACCGTCTGGATTTGCACCGAGAGCTCTTCAACCTTTGCCGCAAGTTCAGCATTTTGATTGGCAGATTCTTCACTTGCGCCACCGTCAGTCCAGTAGCCAACAGCACGACGGACAATTTCTGTTATTTCTGACTGAATACTTAGCACGGCTGTTTCAATTTTTGTGACAGCTTGCTGGGTTTTTTCAGATGCTTCTGTGGATTTTTTGTAGAACTCCCAAGATAGCCACGCCATAAAGATTGATAGCACTAAGGCTGCGATGGCTAATGCGAATGAGATCAGTGAAAACAGATCCATCTGATAGACCTTGGGTGCTTCCGGTGCAGCTTCAGCCGCCCAGCAGGAAATGGCGAATACGCTTGCAAGAACACAAGATACTATTTTCATTGGGACGAACCTCATAAAGGTATAACGTAAAGTAGACACCCTAAAAAATGCCTTGAAAGGCACCTTTGAGGTGTACAATTTGGCATCTGTTCTGCAATGCCTTGTTTTTATTGAAGGATAAATTATGGCAACCCCTAATTTTTCAGATAAAAGCACCACGACAAAATCTCCCAAATTACTCGATCAAGTCCGCGATAAGTTGCGGGTGAAGCATTACAGCATTCGCACCGAGCAGGCTTATACGGGCTGGATTAAACGCTATATCTTCTTTCACGGCAAGCGCCACCCCAAGGACATGGGGGCTGCGGAGATTGAGGCGTTTCTCACGCATTTGGCGGTGGAGGGTAATGTTTCCGCATCCACGCAAAACTTGGCGAAGAGTTCTTTGTTGTTTCTTTACCGCGAGGTGCTGGAGATTCAGTTGCCTTGGCTGGATAACGTGACGCAGGCCAAAGCGCCCAAACGGCTGCCTGTGGTGTTGACGGTGGCCGAGGTGCAGGCGGTGCTGGGGCGGATGAACGGCACGTATTTGTTGATCGCTTCGTTGCTGTATGGCGGCGGGATGCGTTTGATGGAGGCGGTGCGCTTGCGCGTGAAGGATGTGGATTTTGCACGGCGCGAAATTTTGGTGCGCGAGGGCAAGGGCTTCAAGGATAGGGTGACGATGTTGCCGGAGGCGGTGTGCGCGGCTTTGCAAACGCATCTGGCGAAGGTGAAAGCGTTGCATGTGGAAGACTTGGCGCAGGGCTATGGCGAGGTGTATCTACCGTTTGCGCTGGATAAGAAATATCTGCATGCCGGACGCGAGTGGGCTTGGCAATATATTTTTCCTTCAAAGAATTTGTCGGTTGATCCGCGATCGGGCAAGACGCGCCGCCATCATCTGGATGAAAAGGGTGTGCAGCGCGCGGTGAAGCAAGCCGTACGCGATGCCGAACTCACCAAACCCGCCACGCCGCACACTCTGCGCCATTCCTTCGCCACGCATCTTTTGCAAAGCGGCTACGACATCAGAACGGTGCAAGAATTGCTCGGACACTCCGATGTTTCCACCACGATGATTTACACTCACGTCCTCAACAAAGGCGGCAAGGGCGTGGTTTACCCGCAAGGAGTAGGCCGTGGCTGTAAGGGGCTAAAGCCCCAACAGCACACGCTCAGCCCGTTGGACAGATAACGATGACAGACGAAGATTTTATGCGCGAGGCCTTGCGTCTCGCAGAGCAGGCCGCGCAGGCCGGGGAAGTACCGGTCGGCGCGGTGGTGGTGAAAGACGGC
>JAGVIV010000307.1 GCA_020055845.1 Betaproteobacteria bacterium | reverse complement strand
TCATGATGAAGAACTGCAGTATTGGTTTCCATGATGATCTCCTTGTGTAAAAGGAACATCACTCTGCGCGTACTGGCGACGTGGAATCAAGAGGTGGGGCCGATACCGTGTTGATACGAGGTAGGTATAGAGAAGGTATAGATACAGGTCTATATATTCTTTGTTGTTGCCTGGTCGCAAATTTTGAAGGAGGATACGACTTTGAGTGTCAAACAGCGTGCAACACTTTCCAGATTAGGGGTGGAAACAGCGTCCAATAGTTTCCACCTCGGTATGTAACCATCCGGCGTTTTAGCCGGAGGTATCTGGAGTGTTTTACATGGACATCATTTACGAGATTCGCAGGCGGCATTTAGTACAAAAGCAAACGATCACAGAAATTGCACGCGACATGGGGCTGTCCAGACCAACCGTGCGCAAACATCTCAACACCGTTGAAGAACCCAAGTATGTCCGAACGCAGCCAGAGGCCCCCAGGCTGGGTCAATTTGAAGAGCAGCTCACGAAATGGCTGGAAGAGGAATTTAAACTTCCCCGGTCACGCCGCCGTAGTGCCCATCGACTCTTTGAAGGTTTGCAGGCCATTGGCTACATCGGTGCCTACGATAGCGTGCAGCGCTTTGTTAAACGCTGGAAATCTGGCAGTCATGGGCCGAAGCTGACCGAAGCCTTCGTGCCACTCCAATTTCAACCCGGCGATGCCTGCCAGTTTGACTGGAGCCAGGAGCAAGTCGAGTTGGGTGGGGTGTTTCAGACCATCAAAGTAGCGCACTTCCGCATGGCCTATAGCCGCCAGATGTTTGTCGTGGCCTACCCCAGAGAAATGCAGGAGATGGTGCTCGATGCCCATAGTCGTGCCTTTGCCTTCTTCGGTGGTGCGCCCGCGCGCCTGATTTACGACAACCTCAAGACGGTGGTCGATGCCGTGTACGCGGGCAAAGAACGCCAATTCAACCGTCGCTTCCTGACGCTTGCCAATCATTACCTGTTTGAGCCGGTCGCCTGCACACCGGCATCAGGCTGGGAGAAAGGGCAAGTTGAGAACCAAGTCGGCAATGTGCGGGAATGGCTGTTTACGCCCCTTGCACGATTCACTTCATTTGCCAGCCTGAACGACTGGCTTGCTACCCGCTGCAAAGAATTGGCGCAGCGTAGCCATCCCGTGCAGAAGCACCGCACCATCGCAGCCTGCTTTGCTGAAGAACAGTCGTTGCTGCGCCCCATCACGGCGCACTTCGATGGCTACGTCGAGCAAATGATGCGGGTTTCTTCCACCTGCCTGGTCAGAGTGGATCGTAACCGCTATAGCGTTCCCGCCAGCGCTGCCGGTCAGGCGGTGTCGGTACGCACCACCGCAGACCAGGTTCGTGTCGTGGCACATGGCGAAGTCATTGCCGCGCATCCGAGAGCATTTGGTCGTGAGCAACTGATTTGCGATCCTTGGCATTATCTGCCGGTGTTGGAGAAGAAGCCCGGCGCATTACGCGATGGCGCGCCCTTCGTGGCGTGGGACTTGCCCAGACCCATTCAGACCGTGCGCGATCGTATTCTGAAACAACCCAAGGGAGATCGTGCCTTTGTCGAATTGCTCATGCTGGCTGGAGAAGCGGGTCTTGATGCGCTCACGGTCGCCTGCGAGTTGGCACTGGAAGGTGACATTGTCAGTGCGCCCATTGTAATGAACGAATTGCGCAGACTCATCGCACCGCATTTACCTACAGTGGCGATCAATGTGCCGGATGGAATTGCCTTGACGACCGAGCCCATCGCCAATTGCCAGCGTTACGATCATTTGCTGGGAGCGTCCTATGTCCATTGATCACGCAGTCAGTTTAAAGGCACTACAGCTCTATGGCATGGCGACGGCATGGGGTGAGCTGCAAGCAGAAAAGCCCAGGCAGACACATCGTCCGGAAAGCTGGATGGATAGGCTGATTGCTGCAGAGCAAACGGAGCGCCAACTCAAAAGCCTGCGCTATCAGCTCAAAGCCGCGCGCTTCCCGATCCATCGCGATTTGCTTGGTATTGACTGGACTGAAACGCCGCTGTCACAGGCAGCAGTTGAGCAACTGGCGAGTGCAGCCTTCATGGAAACCGCACACAACCTGATTCTGGTTGGTGGAACGGGAACGGGAAAATCGCATCTGGCCACGGCGATCGGGGTGGCTGCCATTCACAAAGGCAAACGTGTGCGATTCTTCAATGCGGTTGATTTGGTCAATCAGCTGGAGCGCGAGAAGAGCCAAGGCAAAGTAGGCAATCTGGCCAAGCAGCTTTGCCTGGTGGATGCGGTGATTTTAGATGAATTGGGTTATTTGCCGTTTCCAGCCTCGGGTGGCGCACTGCTGTTCCATCTCATCAGCCATCTGTATGAGAAAACCTCGTTGATCATCACAACGAATCTATCGTTTAGCGAGTGGGGGCAAGTGTTTGGCGACGCAAAAATGACGACGGCCCTGCTTGATCGCATTACGCATCACTGTGACATTCTGGAAACCGGCAACGATTCTTACCGATTCAAGCATCGCAAAAGTCGTTCTCAGAAAGCCGAGAAAGTGGAAAAAATTGGACGCTGATTAGTGGAAAGTATTGGACGCTGTTTGACAACGTAGAATCGCTTGGGTCTGTAATCTGCCGCTGGCGGTCTGTGTGAAACAAAAAGCGGTGGTCAACCCACCGCTTTTTGTTTGTTGCAAGTACGGATCAATGGGTGACGCGAGTCACACCGGCGCTTTCGATGACGCGAACTTTTTCGCCAACCTTGAAGGTCTCGTCGTTGACGGATTTCTCCTGCACCACCGAGATGTGGCTGCCGTCTTCGAGGGTAATGGCGAATTCCAATCCATCCTCGCGGGTATAGCCTTCCTCGGCCGCAGCGCCGACCATACCACCCACTACAGCGCCGATCACGCCGGTCACCTGTCCCGTTTTACCCTGGCTGGCACCG
>JAGVIV010000096.1 GCA_020055845.1 Betaproteobacteria bacterium | reverse complement strand
GCACATGATTTCGGCCAAGGTGGATGACCAGGTCGCCGCCGAGGCCGAAATCATGTGCACGATGCGGGACAAATAATGCGCCACCCGACTGCAATCATTCATCCCAATGCCAAGCTGGCCGACGATGTTCAGGTCGGCCCGTATTCCCTCATAGGCGAGCATGTTGAGATTGGCGCAGGTTCGGTAGTCGGGCCGCATGTCGTCATCGACGGGCATACCACCATTGGTAAAGGCAACCGCTTCTTCCAGTTCAGCTCCATCGGCGAAGTGCCGCAGGACAAGAAATACAAAGGCGAACCGACGCAGCTGATCATCGGTGACAACAACACCATACGTGAAAGCTGTACGCTGAATCTGGGCACGGTGCAGGACGGCGGCATCACCTCCATCGGCAGCGACAACTGGATCATGGCCTATGTGCACGTGGCGCACGACTGCTACATCGGTGACCACAACGTCATCGCCAACTCGGTGCAATTCGCCGGACACGTGAAAGTCGGCAACCATACTCTGATCGGCGGCATGACCGGTATCCACCAGTTCGTGCGTATCGGCGATTTCGCCATGGTCGGTTTTCAGACCCGCTTGTCTCAGGATTTGCCACCGTTCGTCACCGCCGTCGGCAATCCGGCTGAAGCCAAAGGCCCGCATCAGGAAGGCCCGCGCCGTGCCGGTTATTCCCCGGCACGGGTGGATATGCTCAAACAGATCTATCGCACCCTGTATCGGGCCGGTAGCAGTTTCGAGGATGCCAAAAAAGAGATTGCAGAATTGCGCGGTCAGGTAGCCGACGCGGATGCAGACATAGACAACATGCTGACGTTTTTGAACAGCGCCAGCCGCGGCATCGTCCGTTAAAAGACCATGAAGCAGAATGTAAAAACCATCGCCATCGTGGCGGGCGAAATGTCGGGTGACTTGCTGGGAGGTCATCTGATAGAAGCGCTTAAGCAAACCTTGCCCGATGCGCGTTTCATCGGTATCGGCGGCCCCAAGATGCAGGCTGCCGGCATGGAAATCATGTTCCCGATGGAGAAGCTTTCCGTGTTCGGCTACATCGATGCACTACGCCACCTGCGCGAAATACTCGGTATCCGCAATAAACTCAAGGCCGCGCTCATCGCCACTCCGCCGGATTTGTTCATCGGCATCGACGCGCCGGATTTCAATTTCAATCTGGAACTGGCGCTCAAGCAACGCGGCATTCCGACCATTCATTATGTGAGTCCGTCGATTTGGGCATGGCGCGGCGAGCGTATCCACAAGATCAAGAACGCGGTCTCGCATATCCTGACCCTGTTCCCGTTCGAGGCTGCGATCTACGAAAAGGCCGGTGTGCCGGTTAGCTACGTTGGTCATCCGCTGGCCGATATGTTGCCGGAAGTGCCCAAGCGCGACCTGATGCGCGAGCAGATGCGCATCCATGCAAAGAGCAAGGTCTTTGCTTTGTTGCCCGGCAGTCGTCAAAGCGAAGTGCGCTACTTGGCCGAGACCTACATTCAAACCGCGAAACTGATTTTACAAAAACTGCCCGGTGCACAGTTCCTGGTGCCGCTGGCCAGCCGCGAAACGCGCACCATCTTTGAAGACACCTTGTGGAAGTTGGAAGCACAGGAGCTCCCCATCACCATGCTGTTCGGTCATGCGCACGATGCCATGATTGCCGCCGACGGCGTGTTGGTGGCCTCCGGCACGGCCACGCTGGAAGCCGCGCTGCTCAAGCGTCCTATGGTCATCACCTACAAGATGTTGCCCCTCACGTATTGGCTGAGCAAGCGCAAAGCCTATCTGCCTTACGTGGGGCTGCCCAACGTTTTGGCGGGCAAGTTCGTGGTGCCGGAAATCTTGCAGGATGATGCGACACCGGAAAATCTTGCGCAGGCTTTGCTCAATCTGGTGAACGACAAGGATGCCGTGGCCGAGTTGGAAATACTATTCGCGGATATGCACACCCAGCTCAAACAGGACACCGCCCACAAAGCCGCGCAAGCCATCCTGCCGTATTTGACCGCCGCATAAATGAACGCCATACACCTGATCTGTGGGGTGGACGAAGCGGGGCGGGGGCCTTTGGCCGGGCCGGTGTATGCCGCAGCCGTAATCCTTAACCCGCAGCGCCCTATCGCGGGACTGGCGGATTCAAAAAAAATCAGCGAAAAAAAACGCGATCAACTTGCGCTGGAAATCCGCCAGCACGCGAGTGCTTGGGCGATTGCCACCGCTTCGGTGGAGGAAATCGACGAGATCAATATCCTGCGCGCCAGCTTGCTGGCGATGAAACGCGCGGTCGAAGCCTTATCGTTGCAGCCGCATGAAGTGTTGGTGGATGGATTGTACTGTCCCGAAACCGGGCTGCCCAGCCGCGCGATTGTGAAGGGTGACAGCAGCGTGGCGGAAATTTCCGCCGCCTCGATTCTGGCCAAGACCGCACGCGATGCGGCCATGATTGAGATGCACGAACGCCTGCCGCAATACGGTTTTGCCGTGCATAAGGGTTATCCTACCGCCGCCCATATCGCGGCTTTGAATCAACACGGCATCTCCGCCGAACATCGCAAAAGTTTCGGCCCTGTGCGCAGACTCATGGGAGGAAAGTAGCATGGCGCTGTTAAAACTCCTGCACCTGCTGTCCGTTGTTCTCTGGGTGGGCGGCATGTTCTTCGCCTACATGGTGCTGCGTCCCGTCAGCGCCGAAGTGTTGCAAGCGCCGCAGCGCCTGCAACTGTGGGACAAGGTCTTCAGCTGTTTCTTCAAATATGTATGGGGCGCGATATTTTTCATGCTGACGAGCGGCCTGTACATGCTCCATCTGTATGGAGGTATGGTAAACACGCCGTATTTCGCACACATCATGTTGCTGTCAGGCTGTCTGATGGTGCTGATCTTCGTCTACGTATTCTTCGGCCTTTACCCGCACTTTACTCGGGCGGTTGCGGGTAATGACTGGAGCAAGGCCGCAGGAGTCATGGCGACGATTCGGAAATTCATCGCCAGCAATCTGTTGATCGGAATCGCCACATTCGCCGTTGTGGCATTCGGTCGCACGTTTTGATCCGCACATGAAAACGCCCAAAAGAATCGAACCCCTGCTCGAAGACGGTCTCGTCGATGATGTGCTGCGCCAACTCAAGAGCGGCAAAGAAGCTACGGTGTATGTCGTGCAGTGTGGCGGCGAAATCCGTTGCGCCAAAATCTACAAAGAAGCCAACCAGCGCGGCTTCCACCAAGCCGTGCATTACACCGAAGGCCGCAAAACCAAGAACAGCCGCCAGGCGCGCGCCATGGAAAAAGGCTCGCGCTATGGTCGTCAGGAACAGGAAGCCGCCTGGCAACATGCCGAAGTCGATGCCTTGTACAAACTCGCCGCTGCCGGTGTGCGCGTGCCGCACCCGTTCGGCTTCTACGAAGGCGTGCTACTTATGGAGCTGGTGGCCGACGAAGAAGGGCAGCCTGCACCAAGACTCAACGACCTTGAACTGTCACCGGAACAAGCGCGCGAATTTCACGCTTTCCTGATCCGGCAAGTCGTGCTCATGCTGTGCGCGGGCATCGTGCATGGCGACTTGTCCGAATTCAACGTGCTGGTCGATAGTCGCGGCCCCGTCATCATCGACCTGCCGCAAGCGGTGGATGCCGCCGCCAACAACAATGCCAGCCGCATGCTGGAACGTGATGTCGATAATCTGGCCGCGTATTTCGGCCAGTTCGCCCCCGAACTGCTTGCCACGCAATACGGCAAAGAGATCTGGGCAATCTATCTGCGCGGTGAACTGTTGCCCGACACTCCACTCACCGGACGCTTCCACGAAGTCGCAACGAAAGCCGATGTGCGTGCCGTGATGCGTGAGATCGACGCGGCCAAAGACGACCACGCCGCCAAGCTGCGCTACCAGCAACTCAAACGGGAAGAGGGCAGGTGAGCGATTTCCCTCTTCTCCACTGGAACGAAGACGGCATCGACAAATCCGCTCGCTGGCGTTCCGAAAGCGGCACACCGCCGCCCAAGCGCGTGCAAATTGCCGATGATCGCATCACCGCAGATGTCGCTTACCGTCTGGCCTGCGAAGGGACGGCGCTGCTGTGGCGCGGCGATTTCCAGAATGCGCGGCAACTGCTGCAAGCCATGGCACGCCGTGCAGACGAGAAGCCGCGCAAATCCAAAACAAAGATCGCCGTCACTCCATCTGAATCCTTCCATCTGCACCGCCAAGCCCAATCACAACGCGCCCGCACCTTGGGCATGTTGTTGTTGCCGTTCGAGGCCGACCACAGCGTCCCGCTGCGCCGCGCCCCCGATGTGCGCGCCGCGTGCGAACAAGCCTACGGCGCAGCCAGCGAACCCTACATCGCCTCACTGCGAGGCCTACAAGGCCTGATCGGTGCTTATGAGTGGCGCAAGAACGGCGTTGAGATTCCCGTATTGAATACGCGCATCCATCCGCACTACGGCGTGTTCGCACCGATACGCGGCGAATACGTTGGGCTGGTGAACGATGCACCTTTGCCCAAGCTAATCGCGCAGAATTTCGTCGCCTTCGACATCGGCACAGGCACGGGCGTGTTGGCCGCTGTGCTGGCACGGCGCGGCATCAAGCGCATCGTCGCCACCGATCAAGACCGGCGTGCGCTGCACTGCGCCCAAGAGAACCTCACGCACTTGGGCTTGGCCGAGAATGTAGAAGTCATGCAAGCCGACCTCTTCCCCGAAGGCCGCGCGGCACTTATCGTGTGCAACCCGCCGTGGGTTCCCGCACGCCCCAGTTCCCCGCTGGAATACGCCGTGTTCGATCCCGAGAGCAAAATGTTGCGCGGATTTTTGAGCGGACTGGCGGCACATCTGGAACAAGGTGGCGAAGGCTGGCTGATACTGTCCGACCTCGCTGAACACTTGGGTTTGCGCAGCCGCGACGAATTGCTGGCGATGATTGATACGGCAGGGTTGCAGGTCTTGGGCAAACTCGATGTGAAACCGCATCACCCCCGCGTTTCCGACACCAGCGACCCGCTACACGCGGCACGTGCGGCGGAGCTTACCTCGCTGTGGCGGCTAGGAATAAAAATCTAATTACGCTGATTAAATCCCCTCTCCCTCGGGAAGAGGGCTAGGGTGAGGGCGTAGCTACACGAACGACTCGCAGCTCTAAAGCTCCGAATACTTCTTCGCCACACCTTTGGACTTCTCCACCGGATACTTCAGCGCGTTCTTCGCAATCTTCTCAAGCACGATCTGCTTCACATCGAAGTCGTAACGCTCCGCCAGTAGCAAAGCGAAGGCCAAGACATCGGCTAATTCCTCCTTCACTCGTTCGATGTCCGCCTGCTCAGATGTCTTCCACAGAAACGTTTCCAACAACTCGCCCGCCTCGATGTTCAAGGCCAGCGCGAGGTCTTTGGGATTATGGAATTGCGCCCAATCGCGCTCGTCGCGGAATTTGAGTAGGGCGGAGGTGAGGTCTTTGAGGTCGCTCATGGGGTGTCCGATTCGGAGTTGCTGGGGAGGGAGGGATTGTAATGCAGGGTTGAAGAGAAGGCGGGCTTGAATGCCTAGATATTATTGGCGGTGGCAATATGGTGATATTGCTGTTAGATTTCGCGGCGATGTATTTATAGACCCCCGTGTTACTTGGACGGGGTGAATTAGTACCTGATTGAAAATTTCCTTGTGTAGCAATTTATCTAGAAAATGATGACTCACAACATAAACTCCAAAGATATTCCTCAGCAGAAGATTGATTTAGATTTATTGGATAAAAGTTACAAAACGTTTCCAACATTTTCTGAATGGACTATTTCGACATCGACAAACCAGAGTCTTTGGGAGAGAAAGCTTGAGACGGTAAAAAAACTTAAGGAACTTGATCCATCGGTTTTAACTCGAGCCAGAGATGTGGCGACGCGGGCTGCGGCAATAGATACTGGTGCTATTGAGGGGTTGTATGAAGTTGACCGCGGATTTACATATACAGTTGCAGTGGAAAGCGGCGCTTGGGAGGCCGTGATTAATTCAAAGGGAAAAGAGTTTAAAGTGATGTTTGAAGCGCAATTGCGCGCTTATGAATATATCCTTGATTGGGCCACATCTAACCAACCTATCACCGAAGTACTAATTCGCACTCTTCATCAAGAAATTTGCAAAGAACAAGATACCTACACTGTGCAAACTGTTATAGGCCCACAGGAACAGACATTACCAAAAGGTATATATAAAACTACCCCCAATCATGTGCTGCAAAAAGATGGGCATACTCATTCCTATTGCCCAGTAGAGCAAACTGCAATAGAAATGGAAAGATTCGTTAATGAGCTTCGTAGCTCTGAATTTTTAAATGCGTCCGCCCCTCAGCAAGCGGCCTATTGTCACTACGTTTTTGTTGTCGTTCACCCATTTTCAGATGGCAACGGAAGAGTTGCGCGAGCCCTAGCTTCTGTATACACATATCGAGAACTGTGCGCGCCACTACTCGTTCTATTGGATGATCGAAGTGATTATTTTGATGCTTTGTCACAGGCTGATAATGGCGACTATCAGCCAATGGTAAGCTTCATTTTTAAACGGGTATGTAACAGTATTGATCTGGTTGAAGAAAGCGTTCGAACTGCACAAGCGAGCAGTTTAAAGGACTCGATACGACTATTGAAGAAGGTTTATTACACTCCCAGTGGATTTACACATCAACAAATTGACCAGTCAGCAATTGAAATTTCCAATCAGTTGTTAGCGGAAATTTCAAAACTTAGCGAATCCAATTCTGACAAACACTGGGTAGTGAAAGTGGAGATTTTAAGACTGAGTTCTTCACAAATTGACGAAATAGAAAATTTTCGAGATTTGCTAACTGATGCTCAGGCTGGACTTTTTGTTGATGTGAAAGCATCAAGTGAGAAACCCCAAAAAACTAGCTCGCGGCTGATCTATCGAGTACTTATGCCGAAAATTGCCGGAGAGGGGGAGCATATTTTGATTAAACTGCTACCAAGCAAACAGGGGGGGCAGTTGACTGATTGGTTGGAGATACCATTGGATGCTTGTATTCCTAAGATATCAACTTCAACAGAATGGAAAATTCGAATGTTAGCCGAACGTGCCTTAGCTGGAGTATTGTCTGGGCTTATTGTTGAGCAGCTTTCATGAACAACTAAAATATTAGAGCCTGCGTGGAGTAGTAAAATTGCAAACTGGAAGTTTAGTTGGACCTATGAAAGCGGTGGATGTTCATCTGTCTCGGGAGCTTAGCTTCGAGGATAAATTGTCAGCGCCGAAAAGCTAAATTTCAAAAATCGTCTTTTCATAGGGGGCCCTTTTGCATTGCCTGCGCGAGCAGTGCTCGCTGGTCGAACTTTCGTCCATACCTCCCCATCACTAAATAAAAAAGGACACCCATGCGGATGTCCTTTTTCTATTTGGCGGAGGGGGGGGGATTCGAACCCCCGTTAGGCTATAAACCTAAACACGCTTTCCAGGCGTGCGACTTAAACCGCTCATCCACCCCTCCGAAGGGCGCGCAGAATAAACCAGAACGGGCTTTACTGCAACCGGAACGAGGCTTCAAAAACGATCACGCCATGCTCTGAGTGCGGCGAAGACGGCGGCTTCATCTGCCGGAGGCGCGGTAAGTTCGAAGTGGCGCATGACGTTGGCGATGATCTCGGGCTGGTTGCAGCGCATGAAGGGGTTGGTGGCTTTTTCCAGAGCGATGGTGCTGGGCAGGGTGGGCAGGTCTTGCTGGCGCAGGGCAATCGTGTCGCGTTGGCGTTGTTGCAGGGCGACGTTACTCGGTTCGCACAGCAGGGCGAAGCGGATGTTGGATTCGGTGTATTCGTGGGCGCAATAGACTTTAATTTCGTCGGGTAGTGCCGCCAAGCGTTGCAGGGAGTGGTGGAACTCCTGCGGGGTGCCGACGAACATTTTGCCGCAGGCGCAGCCGAACAGCATGTCGCCGCAAAACAGCATGCCGTTGCCCACGTAGACGATGTGTTCGGGCAGGTGGCCGGGGAGGTGGAGGATGTCGAAGTGCAGCCCCAGCTCTGCGATGTCTACGCTGTCGCCTTCGCCGATGTGATGGGTGACGGTGGGGATCAATTCTGAACGTGGTCCGTACACGCGGGTGTTATATACTTCGAGTAGTTTCGGGATGCCGTTGATGTGGTCGCCGTGGCGATGGGTGACGAGGATGGCGCTCAGCGCCAGTCGCTGTGCTTGCAGGTAGGCCAGCACGGGCGCGGCATCTCCCGGATCGACCACGATGGCGTGTGTGCCGTCGTGTACGACCCAGATGTAATTGTCATAGGTACCGGTCAAGGCCGGAATGGGAACGATCTCAAGCATGATGGATTCTATAAAAGTGGTTTTGTATGCCTACCGCTAACTCTTTGTCTGAATGGCTGGACACTCCGCAGGGGCAATATTTGCTGGCGCGCGAGCAGGACTATTTCGACCGTAGTGTAGCGGATATCTTCGGCTTCAACGCGCTGCAATTGGGTTTGCCGCAACATGATTTTCTGCGGGCCAGCCGCATGCCCTTGCGTTTTACCGCGGCCCATGAAGCCGGTGCGCAGGTGTTGCTGGAGCTGGAAGAGTTGCCGTTCGAGACGGGCAGTGTGGATTTGGCCTTGCTGTCGCATGTGCTGGAGTTCAACAAACACCCGCACCAGATTTTGCGCGAGATCGAGCGGGTGCTGCGTCCCGAGGGGCAAATCATTATCAGCGGCTTCAATCCGCGCAGTCTTTGGGGCGCGCGTCGCGTACTCGGTTCCAAGACGGGCTATCCGTGGAGCGGCGATTTCATTAGCTTGTCGCGTCTGAAAGACTGGCTGGCGCTACTGGGCTTTGAGATCGTGGGCGGGCGTTTCGCCTGCTACGCCCCGCCGATGATCAGCCCGAAATGGCTGCAACGCTGTCATTTCATGGAGCCAGCGGGCGACCGCTGGTGGGCGGTGTGCGGCGGGGTGTATTACCTGCAGGCCATCAAACGAGTGCCGGGCATGCGTCTCATCAAGCCGCAATGGAACAAAGGGCTGGTGAGCAAATTGATGCCGGTCGCCCCAAAATTGAACCGGGAAGTCTCACAACGGAGCCAGGATGACTGATTCCATCATCGAGATATTCACCGACGGCGCGTGCAAGGGTAACCCCGGTGTGGGCGGATGGGGCGCGCTGTTGCGCAACAAAGGCAAGGAGCGCGAGCTGTGCGGTGGCGAGGTACTCACCACGAATAATCGCATGGAGTTGATGGCGGCCATCGTGGCCTTGGAGACCTTGACCCGCCAATGCAAGGTGCGTTTGCATACCGATTCCAAATACGTGTTGCAAGGCATCACCGAATGGTTGCCCGGTTGGAAGCAGCGCGGTTGGAAAACGGCGAGCAAGCAACCGGTGAAGAATGACGATTTGTGGCGCAGATTGGACGAAGCCGTCACGCGTCATCACATCGAGTGGGTATGGGTTAAAGGCCATGCGGGACATGAAGGCAACGAGCGCGCCGACCAGTTGGCGAATCGCGGCGTGGAAGAAGTATTGAACGGGAATAACAAATGAAACACGGAAAAACGATCTCACCACAGAGACACCGAGACTCAGAGAAAGGCAAGACATCAACCTCTTCAAACGCTGGCTCGGCTGCATTCCCCGCGTATCTTGAAGGGATGTTTTCCCTCTGTGTCTCAGTGTCTCTGTGGTGAAGGGGGTAAATATGAAACAAATCGTTCTGGATACCGAGACCACGGGACTCGACCCCAAGCAGGGACACCGCATCATTGAAGTGGCGTGCATCGAATTGAACGGGCGCAATGTGTCCGAGCGCAGTTTCCACCGTTATCTCAACCCTGAGCGCGACATCGACGAGGGCGCGGCGGCGGTGCACGGCCTGACGCTGGATAGGCTGCAGGATGAGCCGAAGTTCGCCGAAATTGCCCCGGCCTTGCTGGAGTTCATCGGCGATGCGGAGCTCATCATCCACAACGCGCCGTTCGACATGGGGTTTTTGAATGCGGAGCTGGCACGCCTCGGTTTACCACCATTGGAAAACAAACGGATCGACACGCTCAAGGTGGCAAAAGAACTGCATCCCGGCAAGAAAAATAATCTGAATGCGCTGTGCGACCGTTATTTCATCGATAACTCACACCGTACTTTGCACGGCGCTTTGCTGGATACCGAACTGCTCGCCGAGGTGTATCTGGCCATGACGCGCGGCCAGGAGAGTCTGTTGGGTGATGACGCGAACGAGGCTGAGATGGAGCATCTCTCGGCCACGGGTGAGGTGGTGCGCATGAGTGTGCGCGTGTTGCCTGCCAGCGAAGAAGAGTTGGCTTTGCACGCCACACAACTGGCGGACATCGACAAAGCCAGCAAAGGTGCGTGTGTCTGGAAGCAGCTGGACACGCAGGCGTGAAGCCAGCTTTGTCGCACGCATCGAAAATTCAAGCCGTTGATGTGCTGATCGTGGGGGCAGGAGCCTCCGGCATGATGTGCGCCATCGAAGCAGGCAAGCGCGGACGCTCGGTAGTCTTACTCGATCATGCGCACAAGCTGGCCGAGAAGATACGCATCTCCGGTGGCGGTCGCTGCAACTTCACCAATCTCAATACCAAGCCGGATAACTATCTGTCGCAGAACCCGCATTTCTGCCGCTCTGCGCTGGCACGTTACACCCCGCAGCATTTCATTGCGTTGCTGGAGAAGCACGGTCTTCACTACAGCGAGAAGACGCTGGGGCAGTTGTTCTGCGACGACGGCTCGGAAGCCATCATCAAGATGCTAAAAGCGGAGTGCGATGCGGCGGGGGCGAAGCTGATGTTGTCCTGTGACATCGAAGAGATTCAACGTTCCCCTGATGAAACAACTAGCCATTCGACTAAGCCCGCAAGCGGGCAAGTCGCTGGTTATCGCCCGCAAGCGGGAGAGGGGCTAGGGGTGAGGGAATATCAGGTGTCCACAAGTCGCGGAAATTTCAGCGCCACCTCTTTGGTTATCGCTACCGGCGGGCTATCCATCCCGAAAATAGGTGCAACTCCCTTTGGTTATAAGGTGGCCGAACAATTCGGTATTCCCATGAGCAAGCTGCATGCGGGTTTGGTGCCGCTGACTTTTCATCCCGAAGAGTGGGCCGACTATATCGATTTGGCTGGGCTTTCCGTCGATGCGACGGTGAGTTTTGCTAAACAACAGTTCCGCGAGAGCGTGTTGTTCACCCATCGCGGCCTGAGTGGCCCGGCCATCCTGCAGATTTCATCCTACTGGGTGCCGGGACAGGCTTTGCATATCGATCTGTTGCCCGATCACGACATGGCGCAGATCTTCATCGAGCAGCGCGGCAGCCGTATGCTGCTGGATAACTTTCTTACCCAGTATCTGCCCAAGCACTTCGCCGAAATCTGGTGCGCGAGATTTGCGGAGAATAAGCCGGTGAATCAATTTTCTGAAAAAGCTCTGGCGACACTGGCCGCGCAATTGCACGACTGGCAGATCACGCCCACCGGCACGCTGGGCTACAGCAAGGCGGAAGTCACCTGCGGCGGTGTGGATACGCAAGCACTTTCGTCCAAAACCCTGCAGGCCAACGCTGTACCCGGCCTGTTTTTCATCGGCGAGGTGGTGGATGTCACCGGTCAGCTCGGCGGTTTTAACTTCCAGTGGGCGTGGGCCTCCGGCTATGCCGCCGGGCAGGCGGTTTAAGCGGATATAACAGCGATCCCAGTACGGAGACACCGAGAAACCCATCTGGGGTGGGTGCTATATTTTGCTTTTCTCTGTGACTCGGTGTCTCTGTGGTGAGAGTCTTTGATTTGATGTTATAGTTTTCTACGGAATGAAATTCAACCAAGGAGATTCGAAGATGCGTGCTTTATTTGTGATTCTGGTAACGATGTTGCTGAGCGGTTGTGGCTACAACGATTTTCAAACCAACGACGAACAGGTGAAGGCCGACTGGGCGGAAGTGCTGAACCAGTACCAGCGTCGTTTCGACCTGATTCCCAATCTGGTGAACACGGTCAAAGGTTATGCACAGCAGGAGAAAGATGTGCTCATCGGTGTGACCGAGGCGCGCGCCAAAGTGGGTACGATTCAGGCGACACCGGAACTTATCAAGGATCCGCAGGCCTTTGCCAAGTTCCAGTCGGCGCAAGGTGAACTGACCCAGGCTTTGAGCAAGCTCATGGTAGTCACCGAGAATTATCCGCAATTGAAATCCGACACGATTTTCCGCGATCTGCAGGCGCAGCTGGAAGGTACGGAGAATCGCATCACTGTGGCACGCAACCGCTATATCAAATCGGTACAGGCCTACAACGTACTGACGCGCTCTTTCCCGTCCAACCTGACCGCGATGATGTTCAGCTATCAGGTGAAACCGTCGTTCACGGTGGAAGATGAAAAGGCCGTGTCGAAAGCGCCTGCGGTGGATTTCGCCGCACCCAAGGTTGCACCTGCAAAATAAATGAGAGCATTGTGCTGGAGCGTACTCTGGCTTGCGCTGTCGCTTTGCGGCACGGCGCAGGCCGAGGTTGCGATTCCGCCGCTCAAGCAGCGCGTCACCGATCTCACCGCCACACTCGATGCAGCTCAGCTACGGGCACTGGATTCGCGTCTGGCCGCGTTTGAGGCCAGCAAAGGCTCGCAGATTGCGGTGCTGATGCTGCCCACAACGCAGCCGGAAGCCATAGAGCAGTTCTCTATCCGCGTGGTCGAGGCATGGAAGCTGGGGCGCAAAAAAGTGGACGACGGCGTGCTGTTGCTCATCGCCAAAGATGAGCACAAGCTGCGTATCGAAGTGGGCTACGGGCTGGAGGGGGCGCTGAACGATGCAACGGGGAAGCGCATTGTTGCCGAGATTATTTCACCGTATTTCAAGCGCGGTGAGTTTTATGCCGGAATTGACGCGGGGGTGTCGGCAATCATCAAGGTGGAGGAAGGTGAGGCGCTACCTGCGCCGGCGCGTTCTGCAACGACTTCGTCCGGTGGCGGCATGGGCGGTTTCGAGTTGCTGTTCGTGGCGGGACTGTTTGTATTTTTCATCGGCAATCTTGTTCTCCAGCAGTTTATAGGGCGGCTGCCCAGTGGTTTGTTCGTCGCCGGGGCGATAGGCGGATTGGCCTGGGTGTTGCTGGCCTCCGTGACTTTGTCTGCTGCCGTAGCACTCATTGCATTCGTGGCTTCTTTGATCCTGGGCAGCCGGGGGCTGGGGAGCGGCAGTGCTTCTTTGCCGTATGGCTTCGGCGGCGGTGGTTATGGCGGAGGCGGCTGGGGTAACAGCGGCGGAGGCGGTGGCGATTTTGGCGGGGGCGGCGGCGACTTCGGCGGGGGCGGAGCCTCGGGAGACTGGTAAGACATTCTTGTGGGCGCGGCTTTAGCCGCGCTCACAAAAACAAACTGTATTTATATTCCAAATAATCTGTCGGTTTATCCGGGAAAATATGGACATCAAACGTATCCTCAAACATCTCACGCTCGGGCATACGGCATTGCGCCGCAGTTTCCCGCGCAGCGCGCTGCAAAATATCGAGCGCAGCATCGCTGAAGCGGAACAGACCCATGCCGGGCAGATTCGTTTTGCGGTGGAGGCGGCGCTGGACATCGGGCCTTTGTTGGCGGGACAGAGCGCACGGCAGCGCGCCATAGAAGTGTTTTCGCGACTACGCATCTGGGATACCGAACATAACAACGGGGTGCTGATCTATCTGTTGCTGGCAGATCGCGATGTGGAGATTGTGGCTGACCGTGGCATTCATATCATACTGGGCGCTACGGTCTGGGAAGAAATCTGCCGCGAGATGGAGGCTGCATTCCGCGAGGGGCGCTTCGAGGAAGGTGTCGTTGCCGGGATAAGGCGTGTGGGTAGCTATCTCGCCCTGCATTATCCGCAGGTCGGTGCAAAATCCAACGAACTGTCCGACCAGCCGGTGATTCTCTGATGGGTATCGAGACCGAACTCAAGCTGCGTATCGCACCGGCACACATGGCGCGCCTTAAACGCCATCCTTTGTTGCGTTCACTTTCGAGCGAACGTGCGGTCACGCGCAAGCTGTATAGCGTGTATTTCGATACCCCCGACCTGTACTTGCACAACGCGAGAATGGCTTTGCGCCTGCGCCGCAGCGGCAAACAGTGGCTGCAAACCTTGAAAGGAGGAGGGGGCGTGCAGGCGGGTTTGCATCAGCGCAACGAATGGGAGACTCCCGTGCCCGGGGAGAAGCTGGATTTCGCCGCGCTCGAAGCGGCGGGCGGTGGCCACTTGCCGTCCGGCATACGCAAAAAGTTGCAGCCATTTTTTGTGACCGACTTTTCCCGCAGCATACGCATGCTGCAGTTTGAGGGCGCGGTGATTGAAATGGGACTGGATAGCGGCGAAATTCGTGCCGGAAGCTATGTGCATACCATCTCGGAGTTGGAGCTGGAACTCAAGTCCGGCGAACCTTTGCATCTGTTCCGTTTGGCACTGACACTGCTCGACATTGTGCCGCTGGAAATCGAGGGGGTTAGCAAAGCGGAATATGGTTATCGTCTGCGTAGCCCCGTAAAAACGGTGGTGAAAAAAGCACAGACGCCCAACTTTTTGCCGCAAACATCGCTTAAAGCGGCATTGCAGGAGATGGTTTGGTCGTGTCTGTCGCACCTGCAGGCCAATGTTCCGGGGGCGCTGGCACAGATCGACGACGAATATCTGCATCAGGTGCGCGTCGCGCTGCGCCGTTTGCGTGTTGTGCTGCGTATTGTTGCCAAACAAGGCGGGGATGCCGAACTGAGCGCTTTGCGCGAATCGGTTGCAGAGCTTGCCTCGGCACTGGGGCAGTCGCGCGAGTGGGATGTGTTCATCACCCAGACATTGCCTGCGCTGCACTCACATCAGGATGGCGAGCTTATCCTGCGGCAAAGTGAAAAGCTGCGCCAGCATTATCACGGGCGCGTTCTTGCCGTGCTGCAGACCGGCGGGTTTCAGCGCCTGCTGCTGCGTTTTGGTGCATGGATGAATGGCGCTTATTGGCAAATGCTCGCCGCCGATACAGGGCTGCCCGCTTTCGCCGCGAAGATACTGCGCGGGCAGGGCCGCAAAGTGGCGCGTTATGCCGCACATATCGGGCAGACCACTGATGCCCGGCAACTCCATGTATTACGTATCGCCTGCAAGAATCTTCGCTACAGCGCAGAGCTGTTCGCCGCGTTATACGGTGCAAAAAAGACCGCTTCTTACATGCATGCTTTAGCGGGATTGCAAGACACACTGGGCGAGTTCAATGACCATGCCGTGGCGCTGCGCTTGTTGGACGAGTTGATGCAGGAGGAGCTGCAGGAGGGGGTTGCGGTGCTGCGTGAGCGCATTGAGCACCGCCATGACTTGCGCCTCAGCGAGTTGCGCAAGGCGTGGAAGCAGTTTTCCAAACAGTCTGATTTCTGGGAATAAGGCGGCGCTCAGCCCAGCATCGCTTTTAATCTGGCCAGCTTGGCCTTGCCTTCTTCTTTGCTCACTTCAGGTGCATTGCCCGCGGGTACCGCGCCCGCAAAGATCACATCCCCTTCCGGCAGTTCTTTGATAAAACGGCTGGCTTCGCAGGTCGCCCATTCCTTGCCGCGTTTGCGTTTGATGCAATAGCTGATGTGCAGGGAACGTTGCGCGCGGGTGATGCCGACGTACATGAGGCGGCGTTCTTCCTCGATCTGTTCGGCGGATTCACTGCGTTCATGCGGCAGCACGCCTTCTTCCACACCCACCAGATACACATGGCCGAACTCCAGTCCTTTGGCGGCATGCAGGGTGGACAACGAGACCGCATCGGTCTCTTCTTCCTTGCCTTCCAGCAGATTCATGAGCGCGATCGTCTGGGTCATGGCCAGCAGGGTCTTGCCGTCGGCTTCGGATTTGCGGTTGATCCAGGCGATGAAGCTGCTCACGTTCGCCCATTTTGTTTCGGCCTGGCGCGGTTCATGGCTGTCGAACAGCCATGCTTCATAGTCGATGGCGCTCATCAAATCGGCCAGTACCGGTGCGCATTCCTCTTTGGCGGCGCGGGCTTCCATGCGGTTGATGAAATTGCAGAAGGTGATGAGTTCTTCGTGCTGGCGCGCGGGCAGCTGTTCTTCCATAGGGCCTTCAAAGGCCGCCTCAAACATGCTGACATTGCGCGTGCCCGCATAACTCGCGAGTTTTTCCAGTGTGCTGTTGCCGATGCCACGTTTGGGCGTGGTGACGGCGCGGATGAATGCGGGATCATCGTCGGGATTGGCAATGAGACGCAGGTAGGCGACCAGGTCTTTTATCTCGGCGCGCTCGAAGAAGGAGGTGCCGCCGCTCACGGTGTAGGGCACGTTCTGCGCGCGCAAATGCTCTTCAAACACGCGTGACAGATGGTTGCTGCGGTACAGAATGGCGTAATCGGCGAAACGCGTGCGGTGCTCGAACTTGTGCGCGAGCAGGCGTAACACCACCGATTCCGCTTCGTTATCATCGTCTTTGGCGGCGAAGATGCGCACCTGATCGCCCAGACCGTGCTCGCTCCACAGTTTTTTCTCGAACAGCTTGGTATTGTTTTTGATGACGTGGTTGGCGCTTTGCAGGATGCGTTGCGAGGAGCGGTAGTTCTGCTCCAGTTTGACGACCTTTAAACTGGGATAGTCTTTTTGCAGATTATGCAGATTGGCCGTGCTTGCACCGCGCCATGCATAAATTGCCTGATCGTCGTCACCCACCGCGGTGAGCGCGGCACGCCCCCCGGCAAGCAGGCGCATCATCTGGTACTGGCAATCGTTGGTATCCTGATACTCGTCCACCAGCAGATAGCGCAGTCGCTGTTGCCAGCGCTGCAAGGCCTCGGGATGTGCCTGAAACAGATCCACCGGCAGGCGTATTAAATCGTCGAAATCCACCGCCTGATAGGCACGCAAGGTCTCCTGGTAACGCGGATAAAGCAGGGCGATGCGCTGGTCGGCTTCGGTTTCCACTAGGCTATGCGCCTGTTCCGGCGAGATGAAATTGGCCTTCCAGTTCGACATCATGCTCTGAGCCTGGCGTATGTCCTGCTTGTCCGGTGAGCCTAGCAGTTCACTCACGATTTTGGCGGTATCGGCGGAATCAAAGATGGAGAACTGTTTTTTGTAGCCGATGAGCCCGGCTTCCTCGCGCAGGATGTGCATGCCCAGCGCATGGAAGGTGCTAATGGTCATGCCTTTTGCATCCCCTCCGCTCAACAGTTTGCCTACGCGCTCGCGCATTTCGTTCGCGGCTTTGTTGGTAAAAGTGATTGCCGCGATGTTGCGTGCCGAGTAACCGCATTGCTCAACGAGGTAGGCCAGCTTGTGCACGATGACACGCGTTTTGCCGCTACCCGCACCGGCAAGCACCAGCAAGGGGCCGTCCAGATAGGTGATCGCTTCGCGTTGGGCGGGGTTGAGTTTGCTTAACATTTTGGAGTAAGACTATTTGCTAAGCAAAAGAATTATAAGGATTATATTTTTACGAGCAAGAGGGTTTTGCTGCCAGTGATACAGCCGGCATTGTACAGGAACTGGTAGAAAGTCATGAAGCGAATAAGCTTCAAAAGTTATATGGCTAGATGTCGTGAGTGCAATATTCAAGCAGAAAGCGATGCGCGCAGCACATGGTGCTCATTAACTTATAACAGACAGGCGGGGAGTTCTAATTGGCGCAGTTTGACGTTTTCCAGCATGTTCATCGCTTTGCGATGACCCTGCTGTGATGCTTGCGAAAACAGCGTGGCGGCAAAAGTGAGGTTCTTGGGTACGGCATCGCCGGCAAGATAAAGCAGGCCAAAACGATATTGTGCTTCCAGACTACCCGCGCGCGAGGCGGAGCAATACAGCGTGATCGCGCGTTTAATTTTATCGGGATTGTGCTGTGCCTGTTCCAGCTGCATGGCTTCATAGAGCTGCTCCAGCACCTGTGGCGGCTCATCGACCATTTCATTCATCAATTCATTGAGCGTTTGTGCCTGACAGGGGAGGGCAAAGCAAGCCACAAGTAACAGTGGCCATAAGCTTGGGATAAAGCGCGAGGTTTTTCCTGCAGCGACCGGAGTGTATCGGTCTTGCATTGCTGACTGTTCCGCTCTTTCTGTGTTCACAATGCCCATATAGGCCGTTCTCCCTGTGAAACGGAATGTATGCGGGCAGAGGAAAATTTAATATTGGACTATGGTTCCATGTGTGCAAAATCTGCGCATACGGATAGCTGTGGCTGAAACTTACTGTTATGGATCAAGGCGAGATGGAGGTGCGACCCAGAGTCGAACTGGGCTAACCGGATTTGCAATCCGGGGCATAACCGCTTTGCTATCGCACCGCAAGACGAAACTAAGACAAGCTAAAAAATTATGGGAAAGCCAGAATGCTTTCCCAAGAGATTTGGAGCGGGAAACGAGACTCGAACTCGCGACCTATACCTTGGCAAGGTATCGCTCTACCAACTGAGCTATTCCCGCAAAAAACGAAGTCCGCATTATATGGATATTGAACTTCATGTCAAGAAAAAATGCTTAAACTCGGAAGTGTTTTACCGACTCTTCCAGAGACTGCGACAGGAGTTCAAGTTTTTCAACGGTAGCCGACACCTCGCGTACCGATGCGCTATTCTCTTCCGACATTTGCGCCACCGTTTCCACGTTCACCGCAATCTCGCGCCCAGCCAAGCTTTGCTCTTGAATCGAATTGGAAATATCCTCAACACCGTGCAACACATGCAACGCTCCTTCGTTAATTTCGACAATGGCCGCGCCCG
>JAGVIV010000198.1 GCA_020055845.1 Betaproteobacteria bacterium | reverse complement strand
TGATGCTCAGATTGCCATCACCTACCTGCCCCTTGCCTGCCACCGGTGTAGCGGTAATCGTATAAGTTTGCCCCGGCGCATTAACGGACAGTGTGTATTTTCCGTCCGATGTTGTACCAGCCGTATTTCCCAAGCCTCCCGCTGCATTGCCCGTATAAGCCGCCGTCACGCTGGCCGAATAAGCATTCGAATTGAGATAAATCTTTTCCTGCAAACTGGCCAGCTGCAGCAGCTCGGCCTGTGCTGCACTGCGCGAGCCTTTAACCACATAGGCGCTGTAGTTGGGCACGGCAATTGCAGCAAGTATCCCCACAATTGCCACCGTAACCATCAGCTCTATCAAAGTGAATCCGCGCATGCGATTTGTGTTCATCAGTCAATCTCCCTAAATTTGTCTCTATCAAAATTCATGCTGCCGCCACAGCGGCAGCATGAATACACTATTGCCTGATCAGTTCATGCCACGAGACACGACCGGTGCGAGCTTGCAGACCGCGTTCGTCACCGCCGGTCTTGACCGATCCCGAGGCATTGGCCACGACACTCGTCACCGCGCTCAGCACCGCCCCGCTCGTGTCGTAAATTGTCGTCACCATGGTCACCGTGCCATTGCTATTGGCGGTCTGCACCACCACCGTCTTGCTTCCGTCTGTGCAAGTCGTAGTGGTGGTGGTCACAGCCCCTACCACCGTAGTGACTGGAGTACATCCCACCCCGCTACCCAACACGCCGATTTTGGGATCGGTGGAGCCGCTCGCAGGTGTGGAGTTTGCTGTCGACACAGCAGTGTCTTCCGGAGGCGCTTTGGTCCAACCGGAACCCGTCATAAGCGCCACCGTATTCCACGCATCCCCGTTATTGTTGCTTGTCTTCCATGCGCTACCCGAGGTGTAGTAACACATATTGCGCGGATGGTGCCAATAGACAATGTATTCCGCCAGCACATAATCATAGAAGTTCACATGTTTAACGCGATAACCGTACTGGGGACGACCCGTCACGTTCTCTTCTATAGCACTGGCCGGTGTCGTGTCTTTGATAATTTGCACCGTCAATGCCCCGCCGTGACGCGCACCCGTTGTAACCCCCAACGTTCCCGGGCCATCCGTACCATCCGCAGGCGGCATCACCGGCTGATACATATCGGCTCCTGCATCGCTACCGCTCCACACGCACCCCGGCGATACCGAGTGCAAGCCGACACGCAGATCACCGCTCCCCCACCAGTCTTTGATGGCAAACGCATCTACCGGCATATTGATAGCCAGACTGCCTATCGTGCTGCGGTTATACGTCGTCACCGTGGCGATATCCAGATTTGCCGCCGTCTGATAGTTCTTGATGCCGACATAACCCGCCGTGCTCGATGGGCTGTAAGAGCTATTGCCAATATGCAGACTCACCGCCGGGCTCAAGTACTGGTTCATCATGAGCACTTTGAAATTGGTGGAGGTGCTCGTAATTGCAGTGGAAAGGTTGAATGCCGCCTGGCTGGCATTGAGCATATTCACCCCGGTCTTATCATACATATCGTCGTATTCGTGCACGTGTTTGACATAGTCGCACTGCGTGCCGGCGATAGAAGAGACCGAGCCACCCGCCGTACCACCCGCGGCATTAACAATCGTGTTGCTTGGATTGGTGCCCGTGTAGGTCAATGTGATTGTGGCGTTATAAGCCGTTCCCGCATTCTTGGCCGTGATAGTGACGACACCATTGTTTCTACTCACGCTGTAAGTAGAGGAAGTGCTATTGTCGCGCACCCATTGCGCCATATTGTTTGCCGACAGGCTACCCGGCGAGCCGCTGGCGATGGTCACGCCACCGACCTTCACTGTCAATGTTCCCGGATTTTTCGAATTACTATACGAAAACGAGATTGTGCCGCTGGCTTTGTTTCCCCCACCGGAACTCACGCCTGTGCAGTTATTGTTGGTGCCGTAAAAATTGTCCACGTCAAAGTGCCCCCCGGCCACACCACGGGACAGCGTAGAGGACGTGGTGGCCGGGAAAATCACATCCGGATTTTGATTAAACAAGGTGGTGTTCAAAGTTTTCAACTGCACCAGTATCGGCTGCGATTGCACACCATTGGACAGCCATTTACCGACCGGAATACCATCCTGGCTAGGACTCAAGATCGGATTTCCCACCACTTTGCCGGTCGGTATGGTATCGCCGGATATATAAACGATACGGTCGGCATCATTCAGCAGCAGATTGCTGTCCATATCTAGGAAGGGCGAAGTGCTGCTACCGCCGGTCAGATAGTTGAGCTCCATCAACCAGTTTTCACCATAGACATCTGTGCTGGTACCCGGCACCAGATACGGTGCCACTGTGGGGTTGTACGCGATGAAATAAAAGCGTCCGTTTTCGGTGAAACTGCCCTCACCCACCACACGTTCGCCGGCGGGTAAAGCGACTTTCCATCCCTTGTGGTTAGTCACCCCGCTGCCCCAGTTCGGCACATTGGCGGTGGCGCGACGCACGCGGGTGGTAATACCTCCATAGGTATAGGAACGTTCAGTGAGTGTCTGGGAAAGCAAGGCCGTATTGGCCACAGGCGCACCGTCCCAGATTCCGTACACATAATGCACACTGTTATCGCCCAGATCACCGGTGGACGCGGTCGTCCAAGCAGAGCTCGTGTGATTGTAAGTGCCGTAAGTGCCGGTGAAGATTTTACCGGTACCGAAGCTGACCATATAGCCACCATTGGGATGCACAGCCACACCCGGTGTACTGGTGATGGGCTGCGCCGGTGATGTGACCAGCAAGGCACTCGAACTCCATGCAGAGACTGTGGTGCTCGAAAGATCGAATTTCCACATAGTACCGTTCAAGTCCCCGGCATACACCCTATCCACATAACCGTCGCCGTTGGTATCAAGCGCAATCGGATTGGACAGGCCGTTAGGATTGAGCGCGCCGGCTGTCCCCGCCCTGATCGCATTCACCAACGCACCGGTCGCCGCATTGATGACATACAGATAACTCTCCCCCGTAGCCGCCTCGTTGTAACCGTTACCGATGATGATTACATCCATCGCCGTGCCGCCGTAGTTAATCTTGGCGATAGTAGGCGTGCCATAGGTATAGCCCAGCTTGCTATAAGCCGTTGTGCTCGCGGCTGCCGTGGTGGCATTGCTATGCAGCGTCGGTGTCGCGTAATTCACTGTAGTCGGTGTAATTTCCCACAATATCTTGCTCGCCACCGTTGGCTCATCCGTCGCGGCCAAACCCGCGCTGCCGGTGATGTCCAGGGCATACAGGCCTTTGCCCCCCGCACCCAGACCACCCACCAAAATACGGTGGCTCGCACCGGAGATTGTGACATTAGCAATATTGATCTGCCCGTCCACAAAGTAATCATGTGCAAACGGCAAAGCGGCATCGGCGGGGCTATATGCCAGCGTTTTGAGTTTACTGATCAGCATGGACGGCACATAGGCCCAACGCTCCGTGCCGTTTGTCGTATTGATGGCGTGCAACATCCCGTCGTTGGAGCCAACGAAAACCGTCGGGCTCGTCGTATCCGCGACGTAGTAGGGACGCGAGTGCACGATATCGCCCAATACCGTGCTGCGCTGACGCAAGGTGCCAACACCTTCGTTGCTGCGGTCACCGCGCAGGAAGTTCACAATATTAGCCGCGGTATAAGTCGTCCCATTGACCGAGGCGACCAAAGCAGTTTGCTGCGCGGCCGACAACGTGGTGGAGCGGAACGCAATCTTTGTGCCGTCGTCCTTCATGGTGGCGATAAAACGTCCGGTATCGAAATTCTGCGCATCGATATGGTCTTTCGCACCGTTGACCCAGCGATCCGATCCGGTTTGTACTGATCCCGCCGCATCTACCGGATAGGCAAACAGGTTGCCGCCCCAATAGTCCCGCTTGTACTCGGTACGGAACAAGGTTTCTCCGCCCCCGGTTAGGTCGTAATTGGTCACTTCGTCCTGAGAAACGTAACCGATAGGCTGGTTCTGCGGCACGAAAGCCGTAAGCGCCAGCGAGAATCTGAGCATCGCGAACAGGATGCCGAGCAAGGCAAGCATACCGAACACATGTGTCTTTTGCAGCTTTATGGAAAACGTAGACATGATGACTCCCTCGGTTAACAGCTAAGGACGCTGTAGAAAGACTGTATGAGTTTTGTGGCACCGCGCGCGCTACTGCCGCGAGCGGTGATGCGGTAAGTGTTGACTTGGTTGCAACCCGAACTGGCGCGTCCGCCCAGAACCGGACTGGAACCCACCAGACGATTGTTAACGGACATCAGTTCGATGATGTAACTCTGTCCGCTCGCCACAAAAACAGCATAATCGTTGTTGTTACCGCCGCTGCCGCTCCAGTCCATGGTGAACGGATCGATTCCGCTATTGAGCGGATACAGACCACTCGTGACCGGACCATTGGCAGCCACATAGGCCGTGGAGAATCCCGCATTGGCGATGGCGATCGTGCCATTTTTCATGGCCGTTTCCGCCGCATTGATCGCGGTCTCGGCGTTGTTCATGGCGGAGTCCTCAAACTGCAGATTACCGGTCAGTTTGAATTGCGTGTCGGAGGTCGTCATCGCCGTCACCCCCAACAACATCAGCAGAATGAGAATAATCAGGCTCACAATCAATGTGGAGCCGGTTTGCCTGCGGCACAATTTATAAGCGTGTTCGGAGCGCATGGTCGTCATCCTCAATTACGCATTTGTATCACTGCGGTATACAGCTGCCGACGGATACTGTCGTTCACCGTATAGGTCTTGTCGCCCATCACATAACTCGTGGTGTTGCTATAGCCGGTCTCGGCTTTGGCGGTGCGTGCTAACAACCAGATACGCACCGAGTTGACCTCGTCCCATGCATAAGTGGTCGATGTCACAGGAGAGTCGCTCGGGCCACCGGAAATACTATCGGCGTTGTAATACTGGGTATTGGATGCCGTATCCAAACGCCCGTATTGCACTTGCATCTGCTCGATACCACTCACCACCATCTCGTCGACCATTGCATCGGCCACCAAAGTGACTCGGCGCAATGCAGGCATGGTGGCATCATTGTCATCTTTGCCGATGTAATAAACCGCTTCCTGCAAGGCAAAGTCAGCTTGGGGAGTGGGCGCACCGCTGAGCACAGGCGCTCCCGCAAGCGCTGCAGCCCCCGTTCCTCGGTACACCTCACCCAGCGAGTAACTGGAACGGAAATAGAAAGTGTTGGCAACCGAATTACCGGTCAATATATCGCTAGCCACGCGCCGAATGAGCAGCACATCGCTATTGATAGTGCTGTTGTATTTGCTGGCAGGGATACAGCTTGCTGCGAACGGGTTGTTATCGTTCGCACCCCAGACACCCTGCCGAATATTGGCCACAAACGAAGCTGCCGCCGCGCCGGCCACAAGGCATTCATTGGTGATGGCCGTGAGTGTGGTCGAGGGTGTAGTCGGCTCCGCCCAGGTATAACCGCGATAACCGGCCTGACGCAACTCGCGCTTAAGATAGTCCAGCGCAAAACGTCCGTTGCTTTGTAGCTCGGAGGAGCGGCTATTACTCTTGGTGCTGCTCGACGAGCTAGTCAACACCCCGACCAGTGCCGCAACGATCACCAGACCGATGGTGATAGAGATCATCATCTCTATCATGCTGAAACCACCCATGCCCGATCGGGTCATCTGCGCGGACTGCATATATTTATGCCTGTAGATATTCATGGGCTCAGTTACCGATGGTTCGGGTGGCGGTATACGTGTCGACGATACCGCCACTGTTGACGGTTTTGACATCACTGCGGTCTATCCAGTTAATGACGATGCTATACGTGCTGGGATTGCCCGCAGTAGTTTGAGTGATAGACCAGCTTGCCTGCGGCAACAGCCCGATCACCGACTGCCCCCACTGACTGTTGTCCCATGCCGCCAATTTGGTGGCGTCACATGCCGCAACAGAACAATCGGTCGCGGCCACACTGGATGCAGTGCTCAACACCAAAGCATAGCTCCCTGCGACCGCCGCCGCTTTATTGGCCTCCATACGTTCCGCCATATCGGAAGCCATGAAGATAGCCTGCGTGCGGAACTGGCTGCCTTTATTCAAACGCAATGCGTTGAGTTGTAGGCCCGCTGTACCCAGCATGGCAACGGCGATAATCACCAGCGTAATCAATATTTCCAGCATGGAAAAACCTTGCTGCAAAGATTGCACAGAAACAGAATTTGAATGGCGGCGCATGTGCTTATCCTTAGGGTGTCTTGGATATATTGCCGGTCGCGGCAATGGAAGCAGTGCTTGTGACCGCGCCGGACCAAGTCCCGGCCAGGGCAAGCGTGGCGGCGGCTCCCGTGCCTTGCGTGCCGCTTGGATTAAAGCGCACGAATGCCGCATTGCCGGTAAGCGTCAACGTCGAGTGCAGTGCGGGATGCACCACGATTGGGTTGGGATTGGTAGCCGTGCTCGCGTCACAGGCCCCATCCTGATTCTCGTCATAACAAACCAACCAGCCGTTCTGCCAATTGGTGCCGGCTCCGCAGGCTGTATCGCTATCGCGCACACACAGCAACACGCGTTGATTACGCTTGATGGCTTCGCCGCGCGCCCGATTCAGGTCGCCGGTGAGCTGTGTCATAGCAGATGTCTGACGCATGCTATTAATTAAACTAGAGAATGACGGCGCTGCCACAGCCGCTAATACACCGGCGATGGTAAGCACGACCAGTAGTTCGATCAGCGTCAGTCCTGTTTGTGGTTTGAATGGCATTAGCACTCCCCGTTAAGTTGGGTGCACTGTATTTAATCTGTATGAGTTGTGTAAAGACGCAACCGATAGCCGGAGCGGGGATTAGAACAAACGGTATGTCGCGCACGCAACGCGGAAATCGGCGGCAGGCTAGCCCCGACCGGCGGACAGACTAGCTGAACTCTTTGACTATAAACTGTTGCCGCCGGCTGATAGGCAAAAGCTCATCCAAGCCTTTCAGCTTGACTGCCCAATAAGTTTCACTGGTATCGGTCTCGGCGACTTTTTCAAAACCCGCTATCTCGGCCTTGGCCACCAAACAGTTGCGGTGAATACGCACAAAACGTGCAGCGAACTCTTTTTCCAGCGCCACCAAAGATTCTTCAATAAGATATTCTTGGCTAACCGTGCGCACGGTAATGTATTTCAATTCAGCGCGCAGGTAGAGCACTTGCTCTATCGGTACCAGCACAATTTTGCCGCGCTCATGGATAGACAGATTTTTGCGCGGCTCCGGCGTGAGTTCTTGCAGCACCTCGCTGCGCACCGGCACCGCACCACGAGCACGGGTAAGCGCCTCGAACAAACGCCCCAAGCGTATCGGCTTGAGCAAATAGTCTATGGCCCGCTCTTCAAAAGCATTCACGGCATAGCTGTCATAGGCGGTGGTAAAAACGATAACCGGAGGCTTATGGGTTTTGTTCAAATGACGCGCCAATTCGATACCATCCATCTGCGGCATGCGGATATCCACCAGCACAACATCGGCGTGCACTTCGGAAAGTTTATCCAAAGCCTCGGCACCGTTACCCGCTTCGCCCACCAAGACCAACGGCAGTTGCTCTGCACAATCCGCCAATAGGTCTTTGAGACGGTTACGCGCGGGAGGTTCGTCATCGACGATAAATACCGCCAAAGGCAGCTCGACAACGCTCATTTTTGCCCCTCTTTCACATAAGGAATCATGATGTGCACTCGGTAATAGTCTGCGCCCACATCAACGCTGTAATGCGCTTCCAGATCGAATTGTAGCGCCAGGCGTTCGCGAATATTGGCCAGCGCCATTTTGTTCCCCGCGTGATTCTTGCGCAGCGCCGGGCACGGATTGTACACATCCAGATGCATTTCTTTGCCGCTGCGGTATAGCTTCACGATGATCTCGCCGCCGTCGCGCAGAGGCTCGATGCCATGATATACGGCGTTTTCAAGCAGGGGCTGCAACATCAGCGCGGGGATGAGCGCATCCTGCGGCATGTCTTGCACCTGCCAATCCACTTTAAGGCGTTCGCCCAGCCGCAGATGCTCCAAAGCCAAATATTGACGTGACAACTCCACTTCGCGAAGCAGGGTGACCAGTTCGCGATTGTCGGCCATGGCCATACGAAACAAATCAGCCATATCTTCAAGTGCACTTTCCGCGCGCTTCGGGTCATTACGCACGATACCCAGCACCGCATTGATGCTGTTGAATAAAAAATGCGGGCGAATCCGCGCCTGCAAGGCCTGTAAGCGAGCCGCGGACAACGCCGGCAAAAGTGATTGCGCCCGCAAACGAAAATATACCAACCCGACTCCCGCCACAATCACACTCAGCACAAGCTGCCGCACGGAGTCGAACGTCGTCTGCGGGGCAGCAAAAAGCTCCACCCCAATCTGCGCGATGAGAGCAGAGGCCAGAGCCACGACCGCTAAAACTCCGAGCACACCCTGACGATAACTCAGGCGCGAGAAAACGACATCAAGTGCATAAAGAATCAACAAAACGGATAACAACACCGGCTGCAAAAATGCCGATCCGTGCAAGATGTAGCGCCCGACATCCTGTATTGATGCGGCCTGCAGCAGTGCGACACACAAGACCAATCCGTTCACCAGCACTATGATGCGCAGCACAACGCCCAAGTTACGAAAACTCGGCAG
>JAGVIV010000234.1 GCA_020055845.1 Betaproteobacteria bacterium | reverse complement strand
GCCTTCATATACGCCACGCTGTCGCGAATCATCGCCAGATTTTCTTCCAGCGAAGAAGCCAGTACCACTTTGACATGATAGTCGGAGCTTTTGCCCACCATCGTCACCACAGGTGTCGCCGCGTCCAGCAGCGCCTGCAGATTCGTATCCTGCTCGCAGCGCAGATTTTTTTGGCGGGTACGCCCGAAAGCCGCCAGCTTGGTCGCGCCAAAATCCATTTTGGCCGCGCGCGCAAAGAACTCCACGTCTTTGGGGTTGGAACCCGGCCAGCCGCCTTCAATATAGTGAAAGCCGAAATCAGCGAGGCGTTTGGCGATGACGAGCTTGTCGTCCACCGAAAGAGAGATGTCTTCGCGCTGCGTGCCGTCGCGCAGCGTAGTGTCATAGAGAAAGACTTGGCTCATAAAATCATCGCGAGTGAATTTGCTTGCAGTCTAGCACTTGGGAATTATTTCAGGCTAGCCAGTCTGCGCGCCACCAATAACAAGCCCAACAACGCCATGAGCGCGCTAAAGGTATACAAAGCACTCGCGCCCCAGTGCTGCCAGATCGGCCCGCTCGCCAAGCCGCCCAGCATACCGCCCGCACCATAAGTGAGGCTGCCGAACAAGGCCTGTCCTTTTGATTGATGCCGCCCCTGAAAAAACTCATGCACCAACCCCACTGAAGCCGCGTGATACGCGCCGAAGGTGAGTGCATGCAGCACTTGTGCGAACAACAACAGCACGACGATATCTACCGTCCATCCGATCAGTAAAAAACGCAATATCGCGGCACTAAAGCTGATGAGCAAAATACGCGTAAAGCCGAAACGCCGCACCAGCGAGGGCATCACAAAAAACACGCCGATCTCGCAGATCACCCCCAAGGCCCACAGACCGCCCACCGCACTCTTGGCGTAACCGTGCTCGACCAGATAGATCGAAAAGAAGGTGTAATAAGGGCCGTGCGCCACCGACATCAGGAAACACGCGCCAAACAAAGCCAGCACACGCGGCTGCATTACGATCTGCCGGATCGACTGGCTATCGGTGTGATGCGCCAATACCTCTGTCTTCGGAATCTGGCGCGAAAAAATCAGAATGCCAATCTCGCACACCAGCCCCGCCCACAACAACCAGGCAATGGCCACATAATCAAAAGCAAACCCCAGCCCCACCACCGACACAATGAAACCGATAGACCCCCAAGAACGAATGCGCCCGTAATGCGCCGTGTTCTTGCCCAGATAAGTCAGCGTGGTCGCCTCCACCAGCGGCATCGATGCACTCCAAAAAAATGCCATGAGCGCCAGCACGATGAACAGCCCCCAGAAACTGGTGGTGGCAAACACCCCCAGATAAAACATCGCACTCAACGCCGCCGCCACCTGCACCACCAGCAGCCTTTTGCCCGTATGGTCGGCCAGCCAGCCCCAGATGCCGGGTGCAAGCATGCGCATCACCGGCTGGATCGACAGCAGGATAGAGATTTCAATGGCATCAAAATGAATGGATTGCAGATACAGACTCCAATAGGGCGCGAACATCCCGATGAAGGCATAGTAGAAAAAATAGAATCCGGCGATACGCCAGTGGTAGTTCTTAGTGTTGGGCATAACAAGATGGCTTGCGAACGACACGCATTATCTCATGCCATAAATATTTTTAGCCTTAACACTTGAAATCCCCAACTCCGCCCCCATTAGGCGTAAATCGATAACAGGAGAGCCGCATGAGTGAGAAAGAAAATACCCCACAAAATGAGCAACAGCCGGGCAATACCGCAGAACACGCCGCCCCGGAAGTCATGCCCAGCATGGAAGAAATGCTCAAACAAGCCGAACTGAACGCGCAAGAGCACCATGATGCATGGCTGCGCGCCAAGGCCGAGGGCGAAAACATTCGCCGCCGCGCCCAAGAAGACATCAGCAAGGCGCAGAAATTCGCCGTCGAGCGTTTCTCCAACGAGATGCTGGCGGTAATGGACAGTTTGCAGGCTGGGCTGGCCGTGGAAACAGCCAGTGTGGAAAGCTTCAAGAGCGGCATGGAATTAACGCTTAAACAGCTTTCCAGCGTGTTCGAGAAGTTCCACATCAACGAGATCAACCCCCTCGGCGAGAAATTCGACGCGCATAAACATCAAGCCATCGGCATGGTCGAAAGCGATCAGGAAGCCAATACCGTGGTGACGGTCATGCAGCGCGGCTACACCTTGAACGAGCGAGTGTTGCGCCCGGCATTGGTGATGGTAGCGAAAGGCAAAGACTAAGCTTCCTCTTGAAATACGCCTTGCCGCCCTAATGTAGGGCGGCAAGGTAACAACAGCATTCAAACATTTACGAATTCAACTGAAAGGAAAGCATCATGGGAAAAATCATCGGTATTGACTTGGGCACGACCAATTCTTGCGTATCCGTTATGGAAAACGGCAAGCCTAAAGTGATCGAGAACGCCGAAGGCGCTCGCACTACACCATCCATCATCGCTTACATGGAAGACGGCGAAGTGCTGGTCGGCGCAGCCGCCAAGCGTCAGGCCGTGACTAACCCGAAAAACACTTTGTACGGCGTAAAGCGTCTGATTGGCCGTCGCTTTGAAGAGCCGATGGTGCAAAAAGACATCGGCATGGTTCCTTACTCCATCGTTAAAGCCAAGAACGGCGACGCATGGATCAAAGTGCGCGACAAAGACATCTCCGCACCGGAAATCTCCGCGCAAGTGCTCATCAAGATGAAGAAGACCGCTGAAGACTATCTGGGTGAAGAAGTCACCGAGGCCGTCATCACTGTTCCCGCTTACTTCAACGACAGCCAACGCCAAGCCACTAAAGATGCCGGCCGCATCGCTGGTCTGGACGTAAAGCGCATCATCAACGAACCGACCGCTGCCGCATTGGCCTTTGGTATGGACAAACAAGAAGGCGACCGCAAGATTGCGGTGTATGACTT
>JAGVIV010000028.1 GCA_020055845.1 Betaproteobacteria bacterium | reverse complement strand
CCTGATCCAGACGGTAAGCGGCGATTTTCATCTGGTCTACACCTGGAACCGTACCTTCATCAAACATCTGCGTTTCAACCAGGCTTGGGTGAATCAACGTTTGCAAGAACACTCTCATGATGCACTTCACTGACCTTAGCGGGCTGCTCGGTATTGCTTTTGCAATAGCCGTATTAATTGTGCCGTTTGCCGCACGCGTGCATGGACGTGCCGTGTTGCCGTATATCGCAGTCTGTATGTTGTTGACGTTGCTGCCGTTTGACGGGCTTTCAGTGGCTGCATATCTGCGCGGGCTGAGCGGTGATCTGAGCATGGCTTCGCTGCTGTTGTTAACACTGGCATTGCGGCGGCGCATGTTGTTTAACACTGATGAGTGGGCTGGTCGGACGGAGATGCTGGTGTTAATTGTGCTTGCCGCGCTGGCGCTCTATCCCTTGGCGCTGGGTGTCGGTATGTTTGATTCTTATCGTATGGGCTTCGGAGAGGTTTGGTTCATCGCCGTTTTGCTGTTACTGGTACTTATTGCATGGCGACGGAAAAATTATCTGATCGCACTGTGGATTTCTTCTGCGGTGCTGACATGGAGTCTCGGCTGGTATGAGTCGAGTAATCTGTGGGATTACTTGATAGATCCTTGGGTTTCTATCTATGCGCTAGGTGCATTGCTGAGATGTGGCGCTTCCATGTCGGTTAAACGATCTTTCTGACTGCGCGCACAACCTCGCGCAGCTTTTCCACATCTAGTTCAGCGGCGGTTTGCACGAGATAGGTGCGCAGCTCTTCGGCGGATTCTTTGTTGCTGAACAAAAATAAATCGCGCATTTCCACCTTCAAAACCTTGGCAATTTTTTCCAGTGTATCTAGCGAGGGGTAATACACGCCGCACTCAATGCGGCTGACGGAGTTGGGGTCTATGCCGATCAATTCGGCAAATCTTTCTTGCGAGTGTTTATGCTGCTTACGTAGTAGCCGCACTTTTTGCCCTAGAAGTTTTTTATTGTCCGCCATTTATCCCTCGATTCGGCGAGGGATAGTCGAGTAAAGAAGATCAGCAAACAAATACTCTTCTAGTCATATTTATGTTTATTATGACCAATAAAGTATTGATTTAATTTAGGCCAATCGTTACCCTTGCGGCCACGTAGTTTTTTCTACGTTTATCGCCGACTTTCGGATTGATTGAAAAAGGAAACTGTGTAAATGAAAAAATTAGGGTTATTTTTGCTGGCAGTCACATTCTCTTTGCTAACGGGATGTGCCGCGATGTTTCATGGAACCACTCAACAAATTAGTATTAGGAGTAACGTGCCCGATACCGATTTGTATGTGAATGAGGCCTATGTGGGTAAGGGATCTGGTGTTATTGCACTAAATAAAAATGGCACATATGTTATAACCGCGAAAAAAGAAGGGTGTACTACATCGCAATATCCAATATCAAAGTCTTTTGATGGTATTACGCTTTTAGGCGTATTTATTGACCTTGGCCTCGTTTCAATTTTGGTGGTTGATGGTGCGGCGACAGGAGCATGGAAGCAGTTCGACCAAACCAGCTTCGTACTAGACCCCGTTTGCTCTAAAAAGTAGTAGCGAGGTTGTTGTAAAGAATATAGCCCGCTAAGCGGGCTATATTCTTTATGCAAAGCGAAAGCTATTTGATTTGAGATCGTTCAATACAAATCCCCACCATCTTGCTTCCCCGTATCGCGTGCAATTTTGCCACGCTGATTTTCACCCATGGTGCGTTGAAGTCTTTGAGTAGAATCTGCGCGATGTGCTCGACGAGTGCTTCGAGCAGGTTGAAGTGGCGGCTGGCGAGTTCGCTTTGGATGCGGCGCACAATATCGGCGTAGTTGAGTGCGTCAGCGATGTCGTCAGTCTGGCAGGCGCGGCTGCTGGGTAGACCGATCTCCATGTCGATTTGTAAAGTCTGCGGTACACGCTTTTCCCATTCGTACACGCCGATGAGGGTGTCGATCTTGAGTTCGCGCAGGAAGATGATGTCCATAAAGTGTTGGCTAGGGTTTGGTTGTCGTTGTGGCATTCGAGTAGAATCTGCCGTTTGCATTTTAAGGTATTCCAGATGATGACCCTAGTTTTTGTTGCTCTCGCCTATCTGTTGGGCTCGGTTTCTTTCGCGGTGTTGATGAGTAAGGCGTTCGGTCTGGCCGATCCGCGCTCTTACGGTTCCGGCAATCCCGGTGCGACGAATGTGTTGCGCAGCGGTAAAAAGGCGGCTGCCGCACTGACCTTGTTGGGGGATGCGGCCAAAGGTTGGCTGGCGGTATTTCTGGCGATCCGCTTTGCGCCGCACGATGGGCAGGGCTTGTTGTTGGTGGCTTTGGTTGTTCTGGCGGTGTTCCTCGGTCACGTGTTTCCGATCTTCCTGAAGTTCAAAGGCGGCAAAGGTGTGGCGACCGCGCTGGGTGTGTTGCTGGCGTTAAACGTGTGGATGGGATTGGGAGTATTGGCCACTTGGTTGTTGGTTGCGGTGGTGTTTCGCTATTCTTCGCTGGCAGCGTTAGTTGCGGCAATCGCTGCGCCGGTTTACGCGATGTTGATTCATTTGCGTCCAGAGTTGGTGCTGGCTACGGTCATTATGTCGATGCTGCTCATCTGGCGGCACAAAAGCAATATCCAGAACCTGATGACGGGCAGGGAAAGTAAAATCGGCAGCAAGAAGAAACCGGTTCAGGCGGCGTAATTCAGTTGTTGTAAGTCCCAGCGCGGTTTCACATTGAAGCGGTAGTCGCGTTGGGCTGCATGTTGTTGCATTCGCATCGCGCCCGCAAAGGCGATCATCGCGCCGTTGTCGGTGCAAAATTCCAGATCAGGATAAAACACGTTGAAGTTTTGCTGCTCGGCGGCTTGGTTGAGTTGCGCGCGCAATGCCTGGTTTGCGCCGACTCCGCCTGCGATCACGAGTTGCCTGAGGCCGGTTAGCTTGAGGGCGGACAGAGATTTTTTTATCAATACTGCCACGATTGCGTCTTGTGCCGCGAGGGCAATATCCGCGCGGGTCTGTTCGTCCTGTGCATTTTTCTGAACGGCAACTAGAACGGCTGTCTTGAGTCCGCTAAAGCTGAAGTCCAGATCACCGCTGTGCAGCATGGGGCGCGGCAGTTTGAAGCGCCCCGGTATACCGTCTTGTGCCAGCTTGGAGAGCAACGCGCCGCCCGGATAGTCTAATCCGAGCAGTTTCGCACTTTTATCGAAGGCCTCACCCGCAGCATCGTCCAAGGTTTCCCCCAGCAAAGTGTAGTGACCAACTCCGTCCACGCGCATCAATTGCGTATGTCCGCCGGAAACCAATAAAGCGACGAAAGGAAATTCCGGTGCGGGGTCGGACAATAAAGGTGACAGCAGATGCCCTTCCAAGTGGTGCACCGCGATGGTGGGGATGTCGAGCGCATAGGCAAGCGAGCAGGCGACACTCGCGCCGACCAGGAGCGCGCCGGAAAGGCCTGGGCCTTGGGTGAAGGCAATGGCGTTGATCTCGCCGAGTTCGCAGTGCGCCTGACTCAACGCGGCGCGCAATAAAGGCAAGATATGGCGGACGTGGTCACGTGAGGCAAGCTCGGGTACAACGCCGCCATATTCGTTGTGCATGGCGATTTGTGAGTGCAGGGTGTGGGCCAATAGGCCGCGGTCAGTGTGATACAGCGCGATGCCGGTTTCGTCGCAAGAGGATTCAATTCCGAGTATTAGTGCCATCAATTCAGTCCGTTCTAATGTCGGCAGCATTGTACGTTTCATCTCTGCGCAACAACACTGCAAAAATATTTTAACAAAGTGCTTGACCTGAATTTCTCAATCTATATAATGCGCACCTCTTCGCTGCACGGCAGAAGAAGAGTTGGTAGAAAAAGTTCTTTAAAATTTAAATAAAACAACCGATTAGTGTGGGTATGTGCGCTTAGGTAAAAGTAATATTGTTAGCTTAGGTTGATAGTATTCTTTAACTCAAGACACAAAAGAAGTACTCACACTTATCGAAGATACATAAAGTAAATTCGCTTTGAGTGAGATCAGTTTCCCTGTTAAAGGGGGAGCTAAAAAATTGCAGCTATAGGAATTGAACTGAAGAGTTTGATCCTGGCTCAGATTGAACGCTGGCGGCATGCTTTACACATGCAAGTCGAACGGCAGCATGGGTGCTTGCACCTGATGGCGAGTG
>JAGVIV010000232.1 GCA_020055845.1 Betaproteobacteria bacterium | reverse complement strand
GAAATAGTGAAGCAGATCTTAGTGGTAGGAGCGTGCTTTGTTTGGAATGGCCAAGTAGAGGCTCAGAAAAGCTACGTTGAATCGGTGTAATTACTGCCGGTCGACCGGGTAAACAAAATAGTGCTGGTGATAATAAAGTTTCAAGTGCATCCAATGCTACGTGAGTTTGATTTCCATCAGGGGTCAGAATTTGCAGGAGTTGATTATCGCTACGGTATGTTGGTATGGCGCTAGGTAGCTTTAGCTTGCTCTTTTTAGAAAGTTTTTCTTGGTAAGCATTCCATGTCTCGCAGGTAAGAACGCCGCCCAAAATAATTTTGGATAAGACGTGCTGCTCTGTAGAGCAGCTGAAGCCAAAGCCGATAGCTAGCTCTCTTATATACGACTGATGAGGGGGTAGCTCAAGTCTAACTAGATATGGGCCATTAGGAGATAATTGGTCGAGCAAATAAATCAATAGAATTCGTGCGACACTTAATGCCTGTGGGTTCATTTCGTCCACTGCAACACGAGCGCCTACGCTACCGGTATTGTCTCTAGCCGACCAGGTTAAGTATCCAATAAGAGTCGAGTCATTCCATACGGCGTAACGAGATGCAATACGTCCGTGTTGTTCTGATGGTAGCCAGCCCGATGAGATCGTGGAGCCTGATAGGCCCAGACTTGAAAGTAGTGAATGGATGGCAGTTTCGTCGGAGTTAGATACTTCGAGAAGAGTGAGGGTGGCTTCTTCTGCGGTTTCGAAGTTGTTATTACTACGCGGAATGGAGTCATCTAGCGTAAAGGCTGAAGGGGATATGACTTCGACGCCATATTTGACTTCAATTTTCTGGGCTGCTTCGAGAATGGCGTCGTCGTTTGTAATTAATCCAGCAAGTTTGCATTGGATGACAGTGGCTACATGACGCAAATCAGATTCGTCATTCTGACTAAGTTGGTCTGCCTTGCTTTTTTCAGGGAAAATTATTGAAGCAAGGTCTTCAAAAAGCTTTTTCGATTCTTTGTTTTGCAAAAGAGGGAAGGACGGGAAAACATTAATGAATGTTTCCATAGGGTCCGTTTTGCCTTGTGTGGCTGTCCGTTGCAGTTCCTCCCGGATTTCACTGCTGATGGCCAGACGGCAGAAGTTCATGCGTTCAGCTTGAAATAGACTAGTCGCTTCACTATGGCGAAAGCGCCGTGGTGATAGGTCAAACAGGACGTTAAGGTCTAACAAATACAGCGGTATAACATTTGATGAGGCCGTTGCTAGCCCAAGTGGGTTGTCTGCGTTAATTCCACTTGATGGAAAAAGCTGAGGTGTCGCCAGTTCATGGCAGCGGACAAGTATTTTCCTTTTTCGAGATGCCCCGCCGGCCTCGATTCGCTGCACATAGAACTGTTGATGGTGCCAGTAGGCATTAGCTTCAACGAGATCCTCGGCTACTCTGGCATATATAGAGGTGAAGCCATCTTGAGTAAGGGAGGATTGTAGATGTCTAATGAGTTTTGTTGCTAGGCCACGTCGCCTATATTTTTCGAGCGTAAACATTTGTACGATTTTGGCTCGCGGAAATCTGCGCTCAAAAAGCAAATGACCTGCGTAGTGATAGCCGTCTGAAGTTTTTTCGACAAGAACGTATAGGTGGTCTTTTCTGGCAAATTCTTCATATACGCTTCTTGCATAGAATCCTAAAGAGTTGCGGTGATCATCGGCGGATTTCTGGACATCATCAAGGAATGATGATGTCCAGTTGTGGCCACTAATGATCTCAAACTTATCGGTCATTATTTTGGAATCATAAGGACGGTGAGAAAGATTCTATTCAAAATAGCTATACCAACTTCTTCAACTGATAAATCCTCTCCAGCGCTTCCTTCGGACTCAAGTCATCCGGCTGTAAATCGCGCAGCGCCGCAAGCAGCGGATGCTCTTCTGGTTCTTCTTCTTTCACCACTGGCCGCTGGTCAAACAAGTCCCCCTGCGGATTTTGTGCGGCGCTGTTTTGTTCCAGTTTGAGCAGCTGTTTCTTTGCGGCGCGGATTACGTCGTTGGGGACACCCGCGAGTGCCGCCACTTGCAGCCCGTAGCTTTGGCTCGCAGCGCCTTCGTTCACGCTGTGCAGGAACACGATGCTGTGCTGGTGTTCGATGGCGGACAGGTGGACGTTGGCGAGTTGGGTGAATTCTTCGGTGAGGCGGGTCAGCTCGAAATAGTGAGTGGCGAACAGGGTATAGCTGCGGTTCTTTTCCAGCAGGTGGCGGGCGATGGCGTAGGCCAATGCCAAGCCGTCGAAGGTGCTGGTGCCTCTCCCGATTTCGTCCACCAGCACCAGACTTTTTTCGGTTGCGTTGTGCAGGATGTTGGCGGCTTCGGTCATCTCGACCATGAAGGTGGAGCGCCCCGAGGCCAAGTCGTCCGATGCGCCGATGCGCGTGAAGATTTGGTCGATCTCGCCCAGCACCGCTTGTTGTGCGGGCACGAAGCAGCCGACATGCGCGAGCAGCGCGATGATGGCGACCTGGCGCATGTAGGTCGATTTACCGCCCATGTTGGGGCCGGTGATGAGCAGCGTGCGGCGCGCATCGTTGAGCACAGTGTCGTTCGGGGTGAACTGGTCTACCTGTGCTTCCACTACCGGATGGCGGCCTTTGATGATGTTGATTTGCGCGTCGTCGCTAAATTGCGGCGCGCTGAAATTCAGCGTGGCGGCGCGCTCGGCGAAGGTGGCGAGCACGTCCAGTTCGGCGATGGCGGCGGCGATGCGTTGCAGTTGTGGGATGAACGGCGCGAGCGCATCCAGCAGTTGTTCATACAGAAATTTCTCGCGTGCCAGTGCGCGGTCGTT
>JAGVIV010000048.1 GCA_020055845.1 Betaproteobacteria bacterium | reverse complement strand
ATGAAGACGATGGGGCTGTCCAAGTTGTACCTGATCAATCCGCGCCACTTTCCCGATGCACAGGCTTTGGCGATGGCGGCGGGGGCGGATGATGTTTTGGCGAATGCCGTCGTGTGCACTTCGCTGGATGAGGCCTTGCAGGGTGTGGTGTTCGTGGCGGGTATGTCGGCGCGGGTGCGCGACATTTCGCAGGAGGTGATGGCGCCGCGCGAGGCGATGCCGCTGGTGATGCAGCAGGCACAGCAGCCGGTGGCGCTGTTGTTCGGCACGGAGATGTCGGGGTTGAGCAATGAGGAGCTGGCGCGCTGTCATCTGATGGTGCGTATTCCGGTGAATCCAGACTTTACCTCGCTCAACATCGCGGCATCCGTGCAACTGGTGACTTATGAATTGCGCTTGGCGGCGGGGCCGGGTGACTGTGGTGCGCCGGAAGTGACTCCGGCTCCGGCGGAGCATGTGGAGGGTTTTTTCCGGCAATTGGAAGAGGCGCTTTGCGAGATCGGTTTCTTGAACAGCAAACATCCCACCAAGCTGATGCACAAACTGCGGCGTTTGTATGCGCGGGCCAGACTGGAGCCGGAGGAGATCAATATTCTGCGTGGTATTCTGACGTTGACGACGCACTATCACGGCCAATTGAAGCGGGATGTTTTAGGAAATTCATTGGGTAGCGCACCCGTAGGAGCGGCTTCAGCTGTGAACGAAGAAGGTGATTCGCAGAGCAGCTTTCGCCAGCAGGCTGCCTCTCTCGATGGAACAGTGGCTAAATAATCTATTACGGTTAAATAAAAATGTTCAAAGCGATTAGAGAAGATATCAAAAGCGTATTCGACCGCGATCCCGCCGCGCGCAGCACTCTTGAAGTGCTGACCTGCTATCCCGGTGTGCATGCGCGCATCCTGCACCGAGTTGCGCACCAGTTGTGGAAGTGGCGTTTTAATTGGCTGGCGCGTCTGGTGTCTCACATCGCGCGCTTTTTCACGGGTATCGAGATCCATCCCGGCGCGACCATAGGCAGGCGTTTCTTTATCGATCACGGCATGGGGGTGGTCATCGGGGAGACGGCCGAGATCGGCGATGATGTGACGCTGTATCACGGCGTGACGCTGGGCGGGACTTCATGGAAAGAGGGTAAACGCCACCCCACGCTGGGTAACGGTGTGGTGGTGGGTGCGGGGGCAAAAATCTTAGGCCCGATTCATATCGGAGACGGTGCCAAGATCGGTTCCAATGCGGTGGTGGTGAAAGAGGTTCCTGCGGGCGCAACGGCGGCGGGCATTCCGGCGCGCATTTTGGACGAGGTGAAGAAATCTGCCGGATTTAACGCCTACGGATTAGGCGGGGATCAGAACGATCCCGTGTCTAAAGCTTTGCATGGTTTGATTGGCCACAGCGTCAATGTGGACCAGCGTATCGAATTGATTTTGCAGCGTTTAGAGAAGATGGGCGTGGGGGTTGAAGAGGAGCGCGCCACGGCAGACAAATTCGATCCAAACTATTTGAATAAAATTGTTGATTAAAAGAGTTGGGTATTCTATGATTCTCTCAGAAGCAAGGATGTGCGAGCGTTTTATATAAATAGTAATTCACCCGGGGGAGAGATATGCGTTTGACTACTAAAGGACGTTTCGCCGTGACGGCGATGGTTGATTTGGCGATACGGGGCGGGCACGGCCCGGTCACGCTGGCGGGAATCAGTGAGCGGCAGAAGATTTCCTTGTCCTATCTGGAGCAGTTGTTCGGCAAGCTGCGCAAGAATAACGTGGTGGCGAGTGTGCGCGGTCCCGGCGGCGGTTATTGCCTGGCCCGCCCGGCCAACAAAATTAATATCGTGGACATCATCATCGCGGTGGATGAGCCGCTGGATGCGACCAACTGTGGAACACAAGGCAACTGTCAGGATGGGCAGCCGTGCTTGACGCACGATTTGTGGTACGGTCTGAACGAAAAAATTCATGAATATCTTGCCGGTGTGAATCTGCAGCAGTTGGTGGACGGGCAGGCTAAAGGTGCTTCCGGCACTGCAACTGTCACTATGATGAAGAACGAGAGCAAGGCTTCGGGCAGATCAGCGCAAGTTGCCGCATAAATATTTGATGCAGTTGTTGCTCGTTCGTTTCTAGTTGGGGTTGTCCGCTGCGCGGAATTTTCAGGCAAATTCCGGCGACGGTTTCAAGAGGTTTATATGGCTTTGCATTTACCTATCTATTTGGATTATTCCGCGACCACGCCGGTTGACCCGCGCGTGGCCGAGGTGATGGTTCCCTATCTCACCGAGCTGTTCGGTAATCCGGCTTCGCGTTCGCACCCTTTTGGTTGGGCGGCGGACGAGGCGGTGGAGCGCGCGCGTGAGCAGGTCGCCGCGCTGGTGAATGCCGATCCGAAAGAGATTGTGTGGACATCGGGCGCGACGGAGTCGAACAATCTGGCGTTGAAGAGCGCGGCGCATTTTTATGCCGACAAGGGCAAGCATATCGTTACGGTGCAGACCGAGCATAAAGCGGTGTTGGACACGGTGCGCGAGCTGGAGCGGCAGGGATTTTCCGCAAGTTATCTTGCGCCGGAAGCGAACGGTCTGATTGATCTGGAAAAGCTCAAGGCGGAGTTGCGCCCCGATACCATCATTGTGTCGGTGATGTATGTGAACAACGAGATCGGTGTGATTCAGGACATCGCGGCCATCGGCGAAATTTGCCGCGAGCGCGGCATCCTGCTCCATGTTGACGCGGCGCAGGCCACGGGCAAGGTGGTGATCGACCTGCAAAAATTGAAAGTCGATCTGATGTCATTTTCGGCGCACAAGACTTACGGCCCCAAGGGAATCGGTGCGCTGTATGTGCGGCGCAAGCCGCGCGTGCGTCTGGAGGCGCAGATGCACGGCGGCGGCCACGAGCGCGGCTTCCGTTCCGGCACATTGGCGACGCATCAAATCGCCGGCATGGGCGAGGCTTTTCGTATCGCACGCGAAGAGATGGTCGCGGAGAACGAGCGCATCCGCATGTTGCGCGACCGCTTGTGGGCGGGTCTGTCGGATATGGAAGAGGTGTATCTGAACGGCGATATGGATCAGCGTGTGCCGCACAATTTGAACGTGAGCTTCAACTTTGTCGAGGGCGAGTCGCTGATTATGGCGGTGAAAGACATCGCGGTGTCCAGCGGTTCAGCCTGTACCTCGGCAAGTCTGGAGCCGTCTTATGTGTTGCGCGCGCTCGGCCGTAACGACGAATTGGCACACAGCTCCATCCGTTTTACCATCGGGCGTTTTACTACGCTCGAGGAAGTGGACTACACCGTGAAGTTGCTGCACGACAAGATAGGCAAGCTGCGCGAACTCTCGCCCTTGTGGGAGATGTTCAAAGACGGTGTGGATTTGAATTCAGTGCAGTGGGCGGCACATTAAATGCAGGATTGAGGGTTTTGGATTGAGGATTGAGCAAAAGCGGCTTTCCTAAATCCGCAATCCTCGCTCCTTAATCCTAGGAGATTAAAATGGCATACAGCGAAAAAGTATTGGATCACTACGAGAATCCACGCAACGTCGGTTCCCTAGACAAGGATGACGCTCTGGTCGGCACGGGAATGGTGGGTGCACCCGCCTGCGGCGATGTGATGAAGTTGCAGATCAAGGTCGGCAAGGACGGTATCATTGAGGATGCCAAATTTAAGACTTACGGCTGCGGTTCGGCCATCGCCTCCAGTTCGCTGGTGACCGAGTGGGTCAAGGGCAAGACCGTCGATCAGGCGCTGGCGATTAAGAACACGCAAATCGCCGAAGAACTGGCGTTGCCGCCGGTTAAGATTCACTGCTCGATTTTGGCGGAAGATGCCATCAAGGCGGCAGTGGCGGATTACAAGGCAAAACACGGCGCGGTAGTTGAGGCTGCCGCGTGTAGTGGAAATAAATAACAGGAGATCGATATGTCAGTCACGCTTACCGAAAGTGCGGCACAACATGTGCAGAATTTTTTGAACAAACGCGGCAAAGGTATCGGCCTGCGTCTTGGTGTGCGTACCAGTGGTTGTTCCGGCATGGCTTACAAGCTGGAGTTCGCGGACGAGCCGGATAGCAGCGACCTGCAATTTGTTTGCAATGGCGTGACCATTCTGGTGGACCAGCAAAGCTTGCCATATCTGGACGGCATGGAGTTGGACTACACGCGCGAAGGTTTGAACGAGGGCTTTAAGTTCAATAATCCGAACGTCAAGGACACCTGCGGCTGCGGCGAAAGTTTCAAAGTTTGAAAAACACAAAATTTTCACCACAGAGCCAGCGGGGGGCGGACAAAAATGATGGCGGAATCTCGTTGAGTGGCTTTGCCGTGAAGGTTGTTGGATGATCTCATCAGATTTTCAGCAGGATTTTTTTGCTCTCTTTGATTTGCCCGCGCGTTTTGAGCTGGATACCGCTCTGCTTGAACAGCGTTACCGTGCGCTGCAAGCGCAGGTCCATCCCGATAAATTTACCCATCTGCCCGAATCCGAACGCCGCGTTTCCATGCAGTGGTCGACTCGCGTGAACGAGGCTTTTCAGACGCTGCGCAAGCCGGTGAGCCGGGCGCGCTACCTGTTGACGCTGCACGGCGTGGAGACGCAGGAAGAAACCAATACCGCGATGCCGGTGGATTTTCTGATGCAGCAGATGGAGATGCGCGAGGCTATCGAGGAGGCGCTGCGGCGCAGGGACAGTGCCGCACTGGATGCTGCGCAAAACGGTTTACGGCAGGATGTAAAACTGCTGCATGAGCAGCTCCGTGGTCTGATAGATGCAGAGCACGACTATCTTGCGGCGGCGGGGATTGTGCGAAAATTGCGCTTCTTTGAAAAATTGGCGGACGAGATTGCTTCCGCGTTCGATGAACTGGATAGGTGAGGTAGTCGTTAGACGTTAGTGGCGAGTTATAAACAACGGCAACTAAGGGCTAAGGTCTAGCGACTAATAAAAAATGGCACTACTACAAATCTCCGAACCCGGTCTGAGCTCGGCACCGCACCAGCATCGCTTGGCGGTGGGTATCGATCTGGGAACAACCAACTCGCTGGTTGCCACGGTACGCAACGGTATCAGTCTGGTGTTGAACGATGCCGGAGGCAGGGCGCTGTTGCCTTCCGTGGTGCGTTATACGGCGGAGGGGGCGGTACAGGTGGGTGATGTCGCGCAGGCGGTGCAAAGCGATGATCCGGTGAACACCATTGTGTCGGTGAAGCGTTTTATGGGGCGCGGACTGGCGGATGTCGGTGATGTTGCCAATCTGCCGTATCGTTTCGTGGATAGTCCCGGCATGCTGCAATTGCGCACCGTGGCGGGTGTGAAAAGCCCGGTCGAAGTGTCCGCCGAAATATTGAATGTTTTGCGTGCCCGTGCCGAGCAAAGTCTGGGCGGCGAACTGGTTGGCGCGGTGATCACCGTGCCCGCGTATTTTGACGATGCGCAGCGCCAGGCCACCAAAGATGCCGCCAAGCTGGCGGGGCTGAACGTTCTGCGTTTGCTTAACGAACCGACTGCGGCGGCTATTGCGTACGGTTTGGACAATGCAGCCGAGGGCATCTATGCCGTGTACGATCTGGGCGGCGGCACCTTCGATATTTCCATTCTCAAATTGTCCAAGGGCGTGTTTGAAGTGCTCGCTACGAACGGCGATTCGGCGCTGGGCGGCGACGATTTCGACCATCGCATATATTGCTGGCTGCTGGAAAAAAATCACCTCTCCGCGCTGGGTGCGCATGACACGCGTTTGCTGCTGACCCATGCACGCGCTGCCAAAGAGGAACTCACGGACCGGGCAGAGGCGCGTCTCACCGCCATGTTAAGCAACGGCGAAATGATAGATACCGTGCTCACGCGCCAGGGTTTTTATGCGATGACGCAGAATCTGGTGGCGCGCACTTTGCAGCCCATGCGCCGCGCATTGCGCGATGCGCAGCTGGGGGCGGACGAGATTAAGGGCGTGGTGATGGTGGGCGGATCAACGCGTATGCCCCAGGTGCAACAGGCCGTGGCGGACTTCTTTCAGCAGACTCCGCTTACCAATTTGGATCCCGACAAGGTTGTTGCCTTGGGCGCGGCGATACAGGCCAATGTATTGGCGGGCAACCGTGCCAGCGACGAATGGTTGCTGCTGGACGTGTGCCCGCTGTCGCTGGGGGTGGAGACCATGGGAGGCCTCACCGAGAAAATCATTCCGCGCAACAGCACCATTCCCACCGCGCGCGCGCAGGAGTTCACCACTTTTAAAGACGGGCAGACCGCGATGAGCGTGCATGTGGTGCAGGGGGAGCGCGAGCTGGTGAGCGACTGTCGTTCGCTGGCGCGCTTCGAGCTGCGCGGTATTCCGGCGATGGTGGCGGGAGCCGCGCGCATCCGCATCACTTACCAGATCGACGCGGACGGTCTGCTGAGTGTCACGGCACGTGAGCAGAACAGCGGAGTGGAGGCGCATATCGTGGTCAAGCCATCCTACGGTCTGAGCGATGCTGAGGTGGCCAACATGCTGCAAGATTCGAACCGTTTTGCGCAGGATGACATGCGCTCGCGCGCCTTGCGCGAGCAACAGGTCGAAGCCAAACAATTGTTGGAGGCGGTGACTAATGCCATGGAGCAGGATGCCGAGACCTTGTTGGGAAACGAGGAGCAAGCCCGTATACGCGAGGCTATGGAAGCCTTGAACGGCACGCTGCACAGCGACGATCATCTGGAACTTAAGCGTGCGGTGGGGCAGCTGAATGACGCGACAGTCGCCTTCGCGCAGGCGCGTATGGACAAGAGTGTTTCCCGCGCGCTTACCGGACAGAATATTTCGGAACTGGATAACTGACATGACTCAGATCATCGTATTGCCGCATGAAGAGCTCTGTCCCAAAGGCGCATTATTCGAGGCCGCGCCGGGTACGTCGATCTGCGATGTGCTGTTGCAGAACGACATCGAGATTGAACACGCCTGCGAAAAATCCTGCGCCTGTACCACCTGCCATGTCATCGTGCGCGAGGGATTTTCCAGTTTGGAGGAAGCCACGGAACTTGAAGAGGATATGCTGGACAAAGCCTGGGGGCTGGAAGGCAATTCGCGCCTGAGCTGCCAGGCAATCGTGGGGGATACGGCTCTGGTAATCGAGATTCCCAAGTACACCATCAACATGGCGAAGGAAGGCGGCAAAAAATGAAATGGACTGATGTGCGCGACATTGCCATAGCCCTGTCGGAAAAACATGCTGACATCGACCCGAAAGCTATACGCTTTGTTGATCTGCACAATCTGATTGTCGAGCTGGACGGTTTCAATGATGACCATCATCGCGGCGGAGAAAAAGTATTGGAAGCGATACAGGCGGCGTGGATAGACGAGGCGGAGTGATGTTTTGTAGGCTGGCGGTGAGCAACACGAACCCCAGCATTTTCGATGTTACGCAATGCTGGGGTTCGTACCTCACCACCAGCCTACGACTTGGTGATCATTTCAATCTATTGGCATAACTGGAATAAACAAGCTATGAATAAATTACTGGAACTGTGGCGCACCCTCTCCCCCCGTTGGCTCTATCTGGCCGGTGCAATCGTAGTCTCCGTTTTATTTGCCGCCGCGCTTTATTTGCAGCATGTGTTGCACCAGGAGCCTTGTCCTCTGTGCATGATTCAGCGCGTGATTTTTATCGCCATTGGCGTGACGTTTTTCATCGCGGCACTGCACAACCCCAAGCGTATGGCCGCGCGTTTCTACAGTGGCATCGTCGTGCTGCTGGCATTGGGCGGTGTGGCGGTGGCGGGGCGCCATATCTGGATACAACATTTGCCCAAAGACCAGGTTCCGGCCTGCGGTCCCGGTCTGGATTTCATGCTGCAAAATTTCCCGATGGGCGAAGTGTGGCAGGAGTTGATGCACGGCTCCGGCGAATGCGCCGAAAAAGGCTGGACGTTTCTCACGCTCGGCATACCCGAGTGGTCGCTGTTCTGCTACGTATTGCTTGCTGCATGGGCGCTGCTGGGCGCGTGGCGTAGCGCGGAGTAAGTGGTATTTCCGGTGAGGGAACGAGTTTGCTCTTGCGTGAAGCGTTGGTTAAATCCCCGTTAATAATGTGGTATTGTTAGCTGTGTGTTTTGCACTGTCAGCTTTAACGAACCGCTACTTAAAATACGGGAGAGCGAGATCATGGATCAGCAAGTAGAACAGACTCAGATCGACAGCAAGGTTGCTGAAGATATTCTTAAAAGTGTCCGAATTCCTCCCTGTCCTGAAGTCGTGGTTGCGCTCATGGAAGAAGTGCGTCAGCCGGATGTGGATTTCTCAAAATTGGTCAAACTTATCAGCGGTGATGTGGGGCTGGCCGCATCGATGATGAAGACCGCCAATTCGCCGTTTTTTGCGCTGCGTAGCAAGGTCAGCTCGATCCAACAGGCGGTGTCTGTGCTGGGGCTGAAAAATCTCACCCAGATTGTGCGCGGCTCCGCTTTGCAGAATGCATTGGGGGGAGACAAAATCTCCATGGAGCGTTTCTGGGAGCGTTCCAATTTCACCGCCGTGGTGGCTTCGTATTTTGCCGGCAAGCTACACGGTGTCTCGCGCGAGGATGCTTACACGCTGGGTTTGTTTCACGACTGCGGCATCCCTATCCTGATGCAGAAATTCCCCGATTACAAAGAGAAGCTTGCGGCTGCAAATCAGTCTGCGGAACTGGTGATTAGCATTGAAGACCAGCACTACACGACCAATCATACGGTGGTGGGCAATATGCTGGCGCGGAACTGGTCTCTGCCCGCGCATATCAGTCAGGCCATTCTGGTGCATCACGATCACACGATTTATGAGCATCCCGGTGAGCGCGCCACGCCGGAGGTTTGTGCTCTGGTGGCCATCACTCAGGTGGCAGGGCATATCGCCGCCACTTTTTCAGGGAAAGCGGACGATGCAGAGTGGATCATCTGCGGTCAGCTGGCGCAGGATTATCTGGGTGTCAGTGCCGAGGATATGGAAGACATCACGGAAGATGCCCTGGTTGAACTGGAGGAAATTCAAGCCTACCGCTGAGCCAGTCAGCGGCGGGCTTGCCCGTGTCGGCTGTTTCAGCAGCGATCAGTCTTCGAAACGTTTCAGCGCGATGCGGCGAATGATGTTGTCTTTCAGGATGAACTGGTGGAACAGCGCTGCGGCGACATGCAGTGCGATAGTCAGCACGATGATGGCCACGATGGCGGCATGTACTTCATGCACCATGAATTTTTCCAAATCAGGCATCTTGCTGGGGTCGTTCGCTTTTACCGCTTCCATCAAGCCGGTGGTGTTAATCATTACCATGCCACTCACGGGCAAAGCGATCAGCAAAACATAGAGCAAATGTTGCAGGCCGGTCGCTACTTTGTTGGCGATGGGCTTTCCGCCTTCGAGCGGCGCCGGCTTGCCGTACTTGCGCATGAAATAGGTGCGGATCAGCGTGAGGATCAGAATCAGATCGCCAATCAGAAAGTGGTAGGGATAAAGCGCCACTTTGGCCGTGAAGCCTTCGGCTTCATCGAGTTCGTGGCCGAGGTAAAGCGCGGCGATGAAAAGAATCAGGGTGAGCCAATGTATGGCGGCGATGCGTTTGCTGTATTGCTTCATGGTGAGCTCCGGGTAAATAAATTCAGGCGGCGCGCATTGTAGCGCAAGTGGATTTATGCCATGTTACATCCGAGCCATTTTATGGTTCCCAATCCCGCCGTCCGCCCGCTGGCAAAACAGGCGCTGAGCAGATAACCCCCCGTGGGGGCTTCCCAATCCAGCATTTCTCCCGCGCAAAACACGCCGGGCATATTCTTCAGCATCAGTCTTTCATCCAGCGCTTCAAAACGCACACCTCCCGCGCTGCTGATGGCTTCGCTCAAGGGGCGGGGTGTGATGAGTTTTAAGGGAAGTGCTTTGATGGCGGCGGCGAGGCGCGCGGAATCGGCATAACCTGCAGCTCCCAGCACTTCGCGCAACAGAGCACTCTTCACTCCTTTTAAGCCAAGGCGGCTTTGCAGATGGCTGCCCTGCGAGCGCGAACCGCGCGGGTGGTGGACTTCGTCATGTACGCGCTGCGCCGACCAGTCGGGTAACAGATCGAGATACAAAGTTGCGCTGCCGCTGTGTTCGATTTCATCGCGTAACGCAGCCGAGAACGAGTAGATCAATCCGCCCTCGATACCTGTTGATGTGATGACGCATTCGCCCGGTTTGCGCACTGCGCCGAAAGTGACCGCGACGGACTTGAGCGGCTCGCCGACGAAGCGTTCGAGGAAGTGCGTGCTCCAAGTGATGTCGAAGCCGCAGTTGGACGGGCGCAGTGCCGCGATGTCGATGCCGCGCTGTGTGAGCAGTGGAATCCATGCGCCATCCGAACCGAGCTGCGGCCAACTGCCGCCGCCCAGCGCCAGTACCGTCGCATCATAGTTAGCGATTTTCACGTTTGCCCCCTCGCCCGCTTGCGGGAGAGGGTTGGGGTGAGGGGGTTGCGCCGTTTCGAAGCGCAGTGCACCGTCTTCACT
>JAGVIV010000089.1 GCA_020055845.1 Betaproteobacteria bacterium | reverse complement strand
GAGAATGGCATGGATACTGAATATCATTATTGGATCACCGGAATGCTCGCCTACCGCGCGGGCTTCAGCGAAGTCGATGCGCTGACCATCGCCTATGCCTCCGAGTATGTGGACGAGAACGACGTGAACTATACGATCGTGCAGCGCAGGGACAAGTCGAAGTACCGCAACTACATGAGCCAGACCATGAACATCAGCAAGCCCAAAGACAGCCTGATGCGCATCTATCCCATCTTCCACTTCATCCCCGGCGACCCCGCCGCTGTCACCGCGCGGCGGCGCGACGGCAAGATGCATCTGCTGAACACCACCCCGAACAATGAAAATGCCAACGCCATCATCGATGCCGCATTCAAAGCGCACGAGGACACGCGGCTATACCGCATCGGCATCGCCTCGCACAGTTTTGTGGACACCTGGGCACATCAGAATTTTATCGGCTGGTACGACGACTTCAACGAGACCGATTTAAAACCGCTGCCCGCCATCGGCCATGCCTTTGCCGGACATCATCCCGACTGGGTCAACCATCTGTGGGTGGACAACCGCCTGGTGGACGGCGAGATCAGCAACCGCAACCGCTTCATCGAAGCCAGCAAAGTGCTGTATGCGAAATATTGCCAATACCAAAAGAGCATCGGCAAGACCGACCTGTCGGACAAATGGACAGAGCTGGAAAATGATCTCGTGACCATCATGGGACAGACCTATACCGGCGACGATTTGCGCTATACCGAAACACGTCTCAAGAGTTACAAAAAGCGACTGAGCTGGTTTCATGAGTTCGACGAATCACAATGGTTCGACGAGGCGATAGACACCGATGTGCGCGGCCTGAAAGACGGTGCCAACGGCCTGTTGAACGGACTCGCGCTGTTCGAGGATCAGTATTACTGGAAAGACGGCATCGACCCGCTCAAGACCAACTGGTATCGCTTTCAGGAAGCCGTCAAAGAGCAGGAGAAACTCGGCATCGAATTGCTGTCGGGACGATTCAAGAATATGGGTTACGACCTCGCGGTGATCTAATCCGCCTGCGCGTCCGCACCCTCCAGCTCGAATGCCGCCGTAATGGCGGCGCGCAGCGCCTCCGGCTTGGCCGGTTTATACAAAATCTGCACACCCGCCGCTTTGGCCAGCGCATAAGTCTCTTTACTGATGTCGCCGGTGAATAACAAAGCCGGTAAGTGCACGCCGTAACGCTTGCGCAACGCAGAGATGGCCTCAACTCCGCTTTGCCCGCCGCGCAAGCCGAAATCCGAGATGACCATGTCGATCTCTCTGCCGCGAATATCCAGTTGCGCCAACATGGCAGCCGCCGAGTCCGCAGCGATGACTTTATATCCCCATGCCTGCAACAGATTTTGCATGCCGTGACGAATCGCCCCCTCGTTCTCGATCACCGCGATCAGTCGCCCTAAAAAATCATCATGCAGATGTTCCGGTGTCGCCACGACAGGCGCGACACTCTCATCGCTGCGTTTGGCCAAGGGCACGACGATGCCGAATGAAGACCCCTTGCCAAGCTGAGAACGCAAAGTCACCTCATGATCCAGCAGACGCGCGGCACGATCCACAATGGACAAGCCCAGCCCGAGTCCGCGTTGCCGCTCGCGCTCCTGATTGTCCACCTGATAAAACTCGTCAAACACCCGTCCCAGCTGATTTTCAGCGATGCCGATACCCGTGTCATGCACCTCGATGCACAGCTTGCCGTGGCGATGACGGCAGCCCACCAGCACCCTTCCAGAAGGGGTGTAGCGCAGCGCATTGCTGATCAGATTGCGCAATATCTGGTTGAGCAAAGTGAAATCGCTGAACACCAGTGCCGAGGTGGCAGAAAAACGCAGACGGATACCTTTATGTTCCGCGATGGGAGCAAACTCGTTATCAAGCTCATTGAATATATTTTGCAGTGCCAACGCGCGGATGTCCGGTTTGATGGCTTTTGCATCCAGCTTGGAAATATCGAGCAAGGCATCCAGCAGATCGCGCAAAGAAGAGGTGGCCTTCTGCGCGTGCTCCAGAATACTTTTTCCCTTCTGGCTCATCTGGCGCTCGGTCTCCAGCAGTTCCAAAAATATCATGAGTGCGGCCAGCGGCTGGCGCAAGTCATGACTGGCCGCCGCAAGGAAACGCGACTTGGAACTGCTCGCGCCCTCCAGCAACTCGTGCTGGCGCGACAACTCTTTCACCAGCGTCTCATTTTGAAAGCGCAGACGCTGCGCCTCGATGAAAATACCGTTCTTGCGGTTGCCCAACACCACCGTCACCGGCAGGAACAGGAACAACATCAGGGCCATCATCGTGAACAGAAAATCGCCGATGAAGAGCAAGCCAACAGCCAAGGGAGTAATACTGGCGAACGTGAACAAACGCGGCGGCAGCACCAGCAGAAAACTTTCCAGCGTGGCCGCCGCTGCAACCACACTGGAGACCGCTGTTACAAAAAGCTGCAAGGGGAAAGGCAGATGGAACAGGGCCACCGTGTTGACCACGCCCCAGCACAATCCGGCCAGCCCCCCTGTGAGCGCCTGGCCGTGTATCCAGTATTTTGAGCTGCGGCTTTGCGGCGATTTGCGGTAACGCCGAATCATATTGGCGCGATACAAACTCACCAGATAAAGGAACACCAGCGCGGGAGCCCAGCTCCACCAGGGCGCATCATTATGAATCACCAGCACCATCAACGAGAACACCGCCGCCCCGGCGACATTCAAAATACCCGCGTCATTGAAGTAGGCTTTGACCTGTTCGGCCTCGATCGCCCGCGCCTCGCCGCGTGTATCCGTTCTCATTGGCATGATGCGATATTTCCTATCATGTACGGCACACCCTCATTCAAACGCACGTTTGTTCAGATCCGCATCCGGTGCCGCACCAGTAATTCCTTCGGCGATCCACTCCGCCAGCGCGGAAATGGTTGCCACCGGATTGGCACCGACTGCGCCCGGCAACACCGAGCCGTCGGCCACATACAAGCCTTTATATCCGAATACCTGCCCTCTGTCTTCCCCCGCGCTCACCACCCCGTCCCGTGCATCGTGCGCCAAAGCGCAACCGCCCAGCGGATGCACGGTGATGTTGTTGCGCAGCGGCCAGCACCAAGTGGGCAGCGGCGTGAAGAAAGCCGCGCCGACAAATTCCTTGAAGCGTTTTCCGCTGGCGACGATGGCGCGATACAGCGGCATACTGCCGCTCTGCGGCCAGTGAACATCCAGTCGACCATCCTTCAGGCTCAGCACGCCGTCACCCTTGTCCAACCCCATACACAACAACACACTGCTGCGATAGGACATATCCTCCTTGAGGACTTCATGGAATAGATCGGCCACCTGCCCGCTCCACTTGCCGCTGAATATCTGCACACAGCGCCGCCCAAGCCACTTGAGCGCGCGCCCGATTTTTCGGAACAAACCCAGCGGGTTCAACAACGGCTGCGTACCCTCGATGAACCACGCGAGGAAGACTGGATAACTCGCGTCCTCGAACAAAAAAGCACGCTCTTTATCGTGCGCCTGAAACAGATTGAAATCGGTGTACTGCGTAATCACCGGCCCGTAGTTCGGATCGGCGGCTTTTTTGCCCTGCGCCACAAACGACAGAAAATCGCCGTTGCCGGAAAAACGCCGTCCCAGTTGCGAACTGACGCGCGGCAGCGTGGCGTAGACATCGCGGCAACGCAGCAGCAACTCGTTCGTACCCAGCGTCCCGGCGGAAAGCACCACCCGCTGCGTATCGACATACACCGTGCCGGCCTCCGCGTCGCGGTAATACACGCGATAACCGTGCTCTCCGTCCGCCGCCGCATCTTCTTCACCGTGCGCGTTCAGCGGCACGATTTTCTCCGCCTCTGCCCCGGTGCGGATAGTCGCGCCGTGGGTGTGCTCTGCGGCGTAAAGATAGTTGAGGTCGAGAGTGTTCTTGGAATGTGTGTTGCAACCCGCGTCACACTCGCCGCAATACGTGCACGAAGTCTGCGTCGCACCGTAGCGGTTCTTCTCCTGCACACCGATCTCCAGCGCGGATGTCGGCGGCGTTTGATAACTGTAGCCATTGCCGAAGAACACACACAGGTCGGCGAGTTTGGATTCGCGCCCCTGCGCTTTGGCAAACTCCTGAAACAGCTTGGTGCGTGTCACCTCGCGGCGCGGCTCGGACTGTGCGGGCGGAATGGGCCGCGCGCCCAGCACGCTGCGGCTCACCTCAAAGTACGGTTGCAGCAAACGCTTGTTCACGGCGGTTGGCCAGCCCG
>JAGVIV010000171.1 GCA_020055845.1 Betaproteobacteria bacterium | reverse complement strand
CTAGCTCGTCATACCGGCGCAGGCCGGTATCCAGATAATTGAATAGTCCGCGTAAGCGGAACGATGCCAAAGGTTCTGTCCGCTTCGCGGTTTATTTTAATCACTGGATACCGGCCTGCGCCGGTATGACGGAGTTTTAGTGAATAAATTATTTTGTATCAAAGGCCTTTACGCCATCACGCCCAACCTTACCGACACCAACGAGTTACTGCGCAAAGTTCGTCTAGCCCTGCAAGGCGGCGCACGCGTGCTGCAATACCGCAACAAGATCGCCGATGCTGCACTTCAATTGCGGCAAGCAGCCGCCTTAAGAGACCTCACCCGCGAGTTCAATACCACCTTCATCGTGAACGATGACGCGGCGCTAGCCGCACAGGTCGATGCCGACGGCGTGCATCTAGGTGGCGAAGATGGCAGCGTGGCAGCAGCACGCGCCCTACTCGGTGAAACCAAGCTCATCGGGGTATCTTGCTATAATCGCGCGCCTTTGGCGTTGGAGGCAGTGCGTCAGGGTGCGGATTACGTGGCGTTCGGTGCGTTCTTCCCATCGAGCGTGAAGCCCGAAGCGGTGAAAGCGGATGTATCCATGTTGCGCGAGGCGCGCCCTGAGATACACGCCCCCATCGTAGCGATTGGCGGCATCACGCAGCAGAACGGCGCCGAGTTAGTACGCGCAGGCGCAGACTCACTCGCTGTGATCTCTGCGCTGTGGGACGCACCCGACATCGAAGCAAGCGCAAAAGAATTTTCAACCTTATTCAGTAGGACTTAAGCAATGACCTCTCACAACGAAGAACTCTTCATCGAATCTCAAAAAGTCATCCCCGGTGGTGTGAATTCACCCGTGCGCGCATTCCGTTCCGTCGGAGGCACACCGCTGTTCTTCCAACGCGGCCAAGGTGCTTACGTATGGGATGCGGATGGTAAGAAATATACTGACTTCGTTGGCTCATGGGGTCCGATGATCGTCGGCCACTGCCATCCGGAAGTTGTCAAAGCGGTACAAGACGCCGCCGCGCAGGGCCTAGGTTTCGGCGCACCGACTGCGACTGAATTGGAATTGGCGAACCTGTTATGCAAGATCCTGCCGAGCATCGAGATGGTGCGTCTGGTCAGCTCCGGTACCGAAGCGACCATGAGCGCGATCCGTTTGGCGCGCGGCTTCACGGGTCGTTCGCGCATCATCAAATTCGAAGGTTGCTACCACGGACACTCTGATGGCCTGCTGGTCAAGGCGGGCTCTGGCGCATTGACATTCGGTCAACCCAGTTCGTCTGGCGTACCTGCCGAGATCGCTGCATTGACTACCGTGCTGGATTACAACGATGCCGCTGGTTTGGAAAAGGCATTCGCCGAGTTCGGCAATGAGATTGCCGCAGTCATCGTCGAGCCTGTCGCTGGCAATATGAATCTGGTCACACCTAAACGTGACTTCCTCGATGCGATGCGAAACCTGTGTACCAAGCACGGTGCGGTGTTGATTCTTGATGAAGTGATGACTGGCTTCCGTGTCAGCCTGCAAGGCGCACAAGGCCACTACGGCATCAAGCCTGACCTCGTGACACTGGGTAAGGTGATGGGCGGCGGATTGCCTGCTGCTGCATTCGGTGGTCGTCGCGACATCATGAACTGCCTCGCGCCTTTGGGTGCGGTCTATCAAGCGGGCACGTTGTCTGGCAACCCTGTCGCCGTCGCCGCAGGCCTGACCACCTTGAAACTGGTGCAAGCCCCCGGCTTCTACGACAAACTTTCCAAGCTGGCGAAGCAGCTCACTGAAGGTCTCACCGCTTCTGCCCACAAACACGGCATCGCGTTCTGCGCGCAATCCGTGGGCGGCATGTTCGGTCTGTACTTCAGCCAGTCTTTGCCCACTAGCTATGCCGAAGTGATGCAGTGCGACAAAGAAGCGTTCAATCGTTTCTTCCACGCCATGTTGGATGCAGGCCACTACCTCGCACCCTCGGCATTCGAAGCGGGATTCGTGTCTGCGGCACATACCGAAGCGGATATCGCCGCGACAATTGCAGCAGCGGATAAGATTTTTGCGGGCTGGAAATAAACCTTAACTCTCAAGATCCCGTCATTCCGGCGCAGGCCGGAATCCAGCGCTTTTATTCAATGGGCTTTTTGATTTTGTCCTGCTTCGCAGGAATTATTTAATGACTGGATTCCGGCCTGCGCCGGAATGACGGCACTACAAATTTTCGGGAGTTCAAATGGGTTTATTTTCCAGAGCAACCTTCTACACCACGGTCAACCACATCAAGGACCTTCCTTTCCATGGTGGAAAGGAAGTCGCCTTCGTTGGTCGTTCCAACGCGGGCAAATCGAGCGCCATCAACACACTGGCTAACCATGTGCGTCTGGCCTACACCAGTAAGACGCCCGGCCGCACACAACATCTGAACTACTTCGACTTGGGCGACCAACGCTTCATCGTTGACTTGCCAGGGTATGGCTACGCCAAAGTGCCGCCCGATGTGCAGGCGCATTGGGAAGAGCTGCTAGGTGAGTACCTGCAAACGCGCGAGGAGCTGGCTGGCTTGATCATCATCATGGATGCGCGCCATCCACTCACTGATCGCGATAAATGGATGATGGGCTGGTTCGCCATCACGCAGAAGCCCGTGCACATCCTGCTGACCAAATCGGACAAATTGAGCCGCCAACAATCCACACAGACTTTGCGTGAGGTGAATGCCTTCTTGCAACAGAACTTCCCGCAGTGTTCGGCACAACTTTTTTCAAGCCTGAAGAAGATAGGGATGGAAGAAGCAGAGGGCGTTATCGGCAAGTGGTTAGCGGAAGAACCTGAAGCCTAGTTATATAGGGAGTGCACGCTGTTGCCGCTCCCCACAGACTAACCCAACAATACTAGCCCCCACACCACCGCAATCAACAGCAGGCTGATGAACACCGCAGCGCTGCCGATGTCTTTAGCGCGTTTGGCGAAGGGGTGAATTTCCAACGAGGTGTGGTCGACGGCGGCTTCGATTGCGGAGTTGAGCAGTTCCACAATCAGCAGCAGCAACACACTCGCCACCAACAGCGCTTTGCCGATTGCGCCTGCCGAAGTGAAGAAAGCGGCGGGTATCAAAATAGCCGCCAGCAACACATCCATCCGAAACGCATCCTCATGTTGAAACGCGGCGCGCAGCCCCGCCAAGGTGTGATGAAACGCGTTATACAAACGAACCAAACCTGTCTTACCTTTGTGCGGATTGCTCATGCTGCGAACCTTTTTGAATGTGGCTGATGTCAATGCGCGCCCATTATAAATGATGGCCTCACGTAAGTTTTTGTTCACCAATTTTTAGCCACGGGTGTGGCGCAGGGCACTTGAATAATTTCGCGGTTATCTAGGCGTATCGCGGTCAATGGGCCGCCCCATAAACAGCCCGTATCAAGCGCGATGACATTGGGCAGGACCTTCAAGCCCAGCGCCGACCAGTGCCCAAAAATAATCGTGGCATCTTGGCTTTTGCGTTGGGGCACATCAAACCACGGCAAATAGTCAGCAGGAATTTTTTCCACTTCACCTTTGAATTTGAATTCCATGTCGCCCTGCGCCGTACAGATGCGCATGCGTGTGAAGGCATTGGTAATCACGCGCAATCGTTTGTAGCCCGTCAATTCATCATCCCAACTGTTTGGCGTGTTGCCGTACATGCGTGCGAGGAACACCGCGTAATCATCGCCACGCAATGCCGTTTCTACCTCAAACGCCAGTTGCGCGGCTTGTTGCACACTCCACTGCGGTGCTAAACCTGCATGCACTAACACCCAATCATCTGCGGCATAAAAAAAGCGCTGCTGACGCAACCACAAGAGTAATTCATCGCGGTCTGGCGCATGCAAAATCTCATCCAAAGTATCGCTACGATGCAACTCGGCCGCACCTTCCGCAACAGCCAGCAGATGTAAATCATGATTACCCAATACGGTAATCGCGCTGTCGCCCAAGGACTTCACCAAGCGCAAAACCGCGAGTGAATCTGGTCCACGATTCACCAAATCACCGACCAACCACAGCTTGTCTTGTGCGGGGTCGAATTGAATCTGCTTCAGCAATTGCTGAAGCTCTACATAACAGCCTTGAATATCGCCTACTGCATAGATGGCCATGCGCTACCTCGCTTACTTGTCTTGTAGAATAGCGTATCAGAGTTTTATGACATCCCCATGCTGTTCAATTCCTACACATTCATCTTCCTGTTTCTACCCATTGTGTTGCTGGGATTTTTCCAGCTGGCACGCTTGCATCCCGCTTATGCGGCAGGGTGGCTGGCACTGACCTCGTTATTTTTCTACGGCTATTGGAATCCCGCTTATGTGGGTTTGTTGCTGGGCTCTATCGTGTGCAATTACGCCTTCGGCTTATGGATGGCGAAGGCGGGTGTGCAACACGCTGATGCACGTAAAAAACAGGTGCTGATTGTTGCCCTCACCGCCAATTTATTGCTGCTGGGCTATTACAAATACGCGAATTTTTTTCTCGCCAGTGCCAGTGCGCTAACCGGCGCTAGCCTCACTTTGGGCGACATCCTGTTGCCACTCGGCATCTCATTTTTCACCTTCACCCAGATTGCTTTTTTGGTGGACACCTACCAAGGCAAGGTGAAGGAATACAACTTCATTCACTACGTATTATTCGTCACCTACTTCCCCCATCTCATCGCAGGACCCGTGTTGCATCACAAAGACATGATGCCGCAGTTCGCCCACAGCGCAACCTATCGCATCAATTGGGACAATGTCGCCACAGGACTCTTGCTATTCACTTTGGGGCTGTGCAAAAAAGTGTATTGGGCTGACTCGCTCGCGCCTTATGCCACTGCT
>JAGVIV010000024.1 GCA_020055845.1 Betaproteobacteria bacterium | reverse complement strand
CAGAACCGCCCGATGTTCGAAAAGGGCAGCACGACTCTGCAGCCTTACACCATGGAAATACTGCACGCGATCGGCAAAATACTGAATCAGGTGCCCAATAAGATCGGCTTGTCCGGACACACCGATGCCACCCCTTACCAGGGGGGTAGCACTGGCTATAGCAACTGGGAGCTTTCGACGGGCCGGGCTAATGCATCGCGGCGCGAGCTGGTCGAAGGCGAGATGGATCCGTCCAAGATATTGCGGGTGGTTGGCTTGTCCGCCTCGGCGCTGTTTAACCCCCGTGATCCGTTCGATGCAAATAATCGGCGCATCAGCATCATTGTCATGAACCGGAAAGCGGAGGAGTCAGCGATTCGGGATGGGCTGCAATAGCCGTGCTAAATCTCAGTGGAAAGAGTTGTTGCGTGGGGGGAGTCGGCGTACTGGCAAGCAAATTTGTTGTGCACATAAACGGTATTACTGTATATACTGTTTATGTGCTTTATTCAGCTTTACTGGATAACTTGATTTGGGAGGGGCAATGGAACAGCAACAATCATTTTCACACGGTCTGCTTTATTCGGTTGCGCCGCAGAACTTTGCCGAACTTCATTTGCATGATGAGGCGAAGTTGGATGGTTTCGATTGGGAAGAGTATGAAGCCCAATTTGCGGGCGACTCGTTTACACAGGTTGCTATTGAGTTTTTGAAAATAACCGCTGCCAAGTGGGGGTATGTTAAGCCTTAAGCTACGCGATTGGTTTGGCGATATGAGCAGGCGCAAGGCTTGCATCCCTTGCCGGCGTTGATGCTGGTGATTTTCTGACCGGCACGCTTTTAGTCAATGAAGATTCCGCAACCCCGAACACCCCGGCAAACCTCCCGCTATTCGCCGTATTGAAAGTCCGGCGAATCGGGATAATGACACCATGCTCCCCCCAAAGTCATAAGACTTCTTCCTACAAAACCCACCAAGCAACTTCCTACAGAAGAATTAGCCATCGTCTGATTCTTCCTACAGGCGTCTCCGCGCACAATGCAGCCATCGGAACACACAACACATTGCACCCAAGGAGACGGAAATGAACGCACAGCAACTGCACGAAGAAATCAAAGAAGCCAACCTGTCCTACATGATGTTGGCCAAACAAATGATCAACGACGACAAAGTCAGCGCCATCTTCCGCCTCGGCATCAGCGAAGAAATGGCCGACCTGCTGGCCGGACTCACCCCCGCCCAACTGCTCAAGATGGCCGCCTCCAACATGCTGCTGTGCTGCTTCCGCTTCGACGAACGCCTGCTGCTCAACATGGTTACCGACTACAACAAAGACCGCATGATGTCCCAAGCCCACGCCACCATCCTCATGGCCGGCCGTCCAGTCGAAGCACTCGCAGCCTAAGACACCATACCGAAACACAGGGGAGAGCAGCATGAAAAACAAGAGCGTAGTTACCGAAGCCCGCGAAATCCAGATCGCCATCGAACTCATCAACCTCGGCGCACGCCTGCAAGTGTTGCAGGAAGAAACCAAAGTTAGCCGCGAACGCCTGCTCAAACTCTACAAAGAAGTCAAAGGAGAATCCCCCTCCAAAGGCATGCTACCGTACTCCACCGACTGGTTCATGAGCTGGCTGCCGAACATCCACTCCTCCCTGTTCATGGACATCCACCAGTACCTGATCAAAAACACCAGCATCAGCGGCGTAGAAGCCCTGATCAAAAGCTACCGCCTGTATCTGGAACAGATCCAGATCTCGCAGGGCGAACCCGAACTCAGCATCACCCGTGCCTGGTTCCTGATCCGCTTCTTTGACGCCAAGATGCTGGAACTGACCGTCTGCACCGAATGCGGCGGCCACTTTGTATCCCACACCGACGAACTGAGCAAAAACTACATCTGCGGCATCTGCCGTCCCCCCTCACGCGCCGGCAAGACCAAGAAGGCCGCGCTGATGGACGCGATTGCCGCATAAGAATCAAAAAATATTAGCCACGGATGAACACGGATTGACACAGATAAACCCGATGCAGTAATCCGTGTAGATCAGTGTTCATCCGTGGCTAAAGGTTTTATAGATAGCAAGAACAAAGCGCTGTACTTCTGTCGATGTAAATCACTATAAGGAGAATGTCATGCAAATCCATCAACCCGTAGCACACGGATTACTGTATTCCGTTGCGCCGCAAGACTTCGCACAAATGCACCTGAGCGACAATGCGGCACACGACGATTTCGACCGGGAAGAATATGAGTCCGGCTATGCCGAAGAGTCGCTGGCCAACAACGTGCTCGACTTCCTGAAAGAAGTCGCGGGGCGGTAACGCAAAATCCAGCCGGTTTAAGCTTCCAAGCGGGCGGGCTGAAAACCTGCTCTAGCTGAGGTTGGCGTGCTTTGTTTCAGGTTTAATATTCTTGCATTTCTTGGGCTGAATGCCATTACATGCTGGCAACATACGCCGGTGGGCAAGGTCAGTTCGTAGCTTCTTCCTGTCGTTTTCTCATGCCGTTTTTGATTTTGCCCATTGCACGATAGCGGATGCTCCCATCGCTCCGGCTTGGCGGGCAATTTCGCGTCCCCCTTTGAATAAGGCCAGCGTGGGGATGCTACGGATGTCATAACGCGCGGCGATATCTTGCGCCTCTTCAGTATTCAGTTT
>JAGVIV010000153.1 GCA_020055845.1 Betaproteobacteria bacterium | reverse complement strand
TGGGTAATTCAATAATCCTCAAAATAAATTTTCAATAAACGCTCAAGGTTTTCCAGAAGACTCCGATAACAGTCTTAACCGCGGTTATTGTGGCTCACTAAAATGCACAAGCCAAAGTAAGAAGAAAAATCCAGCTGTACCATTTTGAGTCAAAAGGAGAATTACCATGGCCTCATATATCAATACCAACCTTGCGTCCCTGAACGCTCAACGCAACTTGAACGGCTCTCAGAGCGCACTTCATACTTCCCTGCAACGCTTGTCTTCCGGCTTGCGTGTAAACAGCGCCAAAGACGATGCAGCCGGTTTGGCAATTGCCTCCCGGATGGAAAGCCAGATTCGCGGTTTGAATCAGGCTGTGCGTAACGCCAGCGACGGCATTTCCCTCGCGCAAACGGCGGAAGGTGCGCTGGGTGCGGTTCAAAACAACATGGCGCGTATGCGTGAGTTGGCGGTACAAGGCGCGAACGCGACATCGAACTCCGATGTTGGCTCGATCAATGCCGAGTTCACCCAGCTCAACGCGGAAAACGCACGTATTATCGCGGGCACTTCGTTCAACAATATTTCACTGCTCTCTGAACCGGTTAACCAAGTTTTCCAAGTTGGCGCAAACAGTGTCGCGGGAGTTGACGACATCTCGGTAACCACCACCGCGGCAATTGCGCCGACCTCAACTTCATTGGGAGCTACATCGCAGTCCGCTCAAGCTGAGATTGCCAAATTGGATGTGGATATTGCCAACGTTGCCTCGGCGCGCGCCACCTACGGTTCGGTGCAATCCCGTTTCGAGTCGGTTATTTCCAACCTACAGATTTCGTCAGAAAATCAAACCGCAGCGCGCAGCCGCATCATGGACACAGACTTTGCCGCAGAAACTGCTGCATTGACCCGCGCCCAGATTCTGCAACAAGCAGGTACAGCGATGTTGGCACAGGCGAACCAATCACCCAACGGCGTACTGACTCTGTTGCGTTAAGGTTGGTGTGGCGTTGTTCGCTACTTGGCAGTTATGCCTGCGATCAACGCTGTGTTGCAGGTCGGGTTTGAGCGTGTATTTTTGGAGCTTTAGCACCGTGTAAACACGGCTGCCATCTTGCGGGTGCAACCCGACAAGTCGAGCTAAAGCCCGACCTACAAAGGTTAGCGCATAGGCATCATCAAGAGCGAAACACCACACTAAAGTGGTAGAAAGTTGACTCAGCCGACAGTGAAAACTGTCGGTTTTTTTTGCCCCCTAAAACCTACTATATTTATTAGCACGCCCCTCATCAGTATTCGCGAGTAATGAAGTCTATCGAAGCCTGCAACCATTAGGCTTTAAGCTAGTTCAGTGCGAGCCAAACACAAGCCCATTTTCTCTCATTCAATGCGCCGCCTTGTACCCAAAAGAGATGATCGAATGGCTAGCGTAGAGGTGTATGTTCATCGGCCTTAGCGGACTGTCACTGGTACTCTCACGTGCTTCCGCAATGTGCCATTAGCAGACTGTCACGCACAACACGGGGAGCGACCGTTTTTGGGCTAAGGGGATACTGGGACTTCTCTGAATAGGTTCGCAGCTGAACGTGCCGGAAGGTCAGTTTTTCGTTCACGGATCATTCTTAGAGATATTTAGGTATTGATTTGCCGGATACTTGGCAAGGTGAGCTGGTAGAAAAGCTCTTCGATCTCATCTGCCGTATGCTCCTTTCCGGAATCCACCCACCACGCCAATAGTTCTACCAACGCTCCCGCGATATAGCGCGCTCCGGCCTTCTGCTGCCAAGCGGCATGCGGGCGCAATCCTTCCTCCTCGACGAGTCGGCACACCATTTCCCGAAAACGTTTTTGCACAACGTGCCCGCTGCGCTTTCCAATGATTGCCCTGAATAAATTGCGCTGCTCATCAGCATGTTCTATCAGGCCGCGCACAAACGGCATTGCATCTGTTTTGGTATTGCGCTGGGCAGCCTGCATGCGTAACCACACACGCAAGTCATCGAACCCGCCAATCAGCAGTTCTTCCTTGTTCTGGAAATGCAGGTAAAAGGTCGAACGCCCTACATTCGCCAGTTCGCACAAATCCTGAATGTTGATGTCGTCCCAGCCGCGCTCTTCCAACAACGAAATTAGCGCAGCCCGCAGTGCATCGCGCGTGCGCTGGACTCGCCGATCTAAAATTTTGTTCTTGGTGACCAAGAGGACTCTCTTTCTGGACATAAGGCCGGTTTGTGTCTGGAACTGCGCACAGGCGGCCTGTGTGTTCTTCTTAATGTTGAATGAAGTGGCCATCATAGACACGCGTCCAATTCATCACAAGGAAAACCCATGATTCAGCTTACTGGCATCACCAAAGTATTTCCGGGCAGCAGCGGAAACTTCAAGGCACTCGACAACATTACATTGCAGATCGACAAAAACAAATTCGTCGCTGTCGTCGGCAAATCCGGCAGCGGCAAATCCACGCTGCTGAATATGCTGACCGGAATAGACCACCCCGACAGCGGCACGGTCGCCATCAATGGCATGCGGGTGCATGAACTCAACGAGTCGGAACTTGCAACCTGGCGCGGAGCCAACGTCGGCATCGTATTCCAGTTCTTTCAGTTGATCCCGACCCTGACTATCCGCGAGAACCTGCTGCTCGCCATGGATTTTGTCGATGCCATTCCCAAGCGAGAGCGCAGCAGTCGCGCCAATGCCTTGCTGGAACAGGTCGGCATTGCCGTGCACGCCGACAAATTCCCGTCTGCTTTGTCGGGCGGCGAACAACAGCGGGCGGCCATCGCTCGCGCTCTGGCCAACGACCCGCCCATCCTCGTCGCCGACGAACCGACCGGCAATCTCGACAGTCGAAACGCAAGTGCGATTCATGCGCTCTTCCGCCAACTCGTCAAAGCGGGCAAGACCGTGCTCGTTGTAACGCATGAAGAGGTTTCCGCCGCTGGCTATGATCGCATCATTACCTTGCGCGATGGCGAGCTGGTTGGTGACGAAAGGAGGATGGCATGAGCCCCGGGTT
>JAGVIV010000270.1 GCA_020055845.1 Betaproteobacteria bacterium | reverse complement strand
GCAGTTGACCATGATGGTCTCGTAGCCGTCTTCGCGCATCGCCAGCGCGGCATGCACGCAGCAATAGTCGAACTCGATACCCTGACCGATACGGTTCGGACCTCCGCCCAGCACCATGATTTTTTTGTTGTTGGTCGGCTGCGATTCGCACTCTTCCTCGTAAGTGGAATACATATACGCGGTGTTGGTGGAGAACTCGGCAGCGCAAGTGTCCACGCGTTTGAACACGGGACGCACCCCCAGCGCGTGGCGATAGGCACGCACGGCCGCATCATCGGTACCCAGCAAAAACGCCAAGCGCGCATCGGCAAAGCCGCTGCGTTTCAAGGCGCGCAAATCGTCCGCATTCAGGCTTTCCAAAGTGCGGCCGTCCAGCGACTTTTCCTGAAGGATCAGGTCTTCGATCTGCACCAGAAACCACGGATCAATCTTGCTGACATTGAACACTTCTTCCACGCTCATGCCGAGACGGAAAGCATCGCTCACCGCCCAGATGCGATCTGGACCGGGATTACCAAGTTCGGCACAAATTTCTTCACGGTCGCTGTATTTTGTATCCAGTCCATTCACGCCGACTTCCAAGCCGCGCAAGGCTTTCTGGAACGACTCTTGGAAGGTGCGGCCAATCGCCATCACCTCGCCCACCGATTTCATCTGCGTGGTCAGACGATCGTTGGCCTGCGGGAATTTTTCAAAAGCAAAACGCGGAATCTTGGTGACCACGTAGTCGATGGTCGGCTCGAACGAAGCGGGTGTTGCGCCGCCGGTGATATCGTTCTTCAACTCATCCAGCGTGTAGCCCACAGCCAGCTTGGCCGCGACCTTGGCAATCGGGAAACCGGTGGCTTTGGAAGCCAATGCGGACGAACGCGACACGCGCGGGTTCATCTCGATCACCACCATGCGCCCGTCTTGCGGGTTGATGGAGAACTGCACATTGGAGCCGCCGGTCTCCACACCGATTTCGCGCAGCACGGCCAGAGAGGCATCGCGCAGAATCTGGTATTCCTTGTCGGTCAAAGTTTGTGCGGGAGCAACGGTGATGGAGTCGCCGGTATGCACCCCCATCGGGTCCAGGTTTTCAATCGAGCAGATGATGATGCAGTTGTCGTTGCGGTCGCGCACGACTTCCATCTCGTATTCTTTCCAGCCCAGCAGCGATTCCTCAATCAGCAACTCTTTGGTCGGCGAGGCTTCCAGTCCGCGTTCGCAGATTTCCACAAACTCTTCGCGGTTGTAGGCGATACCGCCGCCGCTACCGCCCATGGTGAAGGACGGACGAATGATGGTTGGAAAGCCCAGTGCCTGCTGCACCTGCAGCGCCTCTTCCATGCTGTGCGCGATGGTGGAACGAGCCGAAGCCAAACCAATGCGCGTCATCGCTTGCTTGAACTTCTCGCGGTCTTCCGCCATGTCGATGGCATCGCGCGACGCACCTATCATTTCGACATTGTATTTTTCCAGCACACCGTGCTTGGCCAAATCCAGCGCGCAGTTCAGCGCGGTCTGCCCGCCCATGGTGGGCAGAATCGCATCTGGACGTTCCTTGGCAATAATCTTCTCGACGATTTTCCAGGTGATAGGCTCGATGTAGGTCGCATCCGCCATGTTCGGATCGGTCATGATGGTGGCTGGATTCGAGTTCACCAGAATGACGCGATACCCCTCCTCGCGCAATGCCTTGCAGGCCTGCGCGCCGGAATAGTCGAACTCGCACGCCTGCCCGATAACGATAGGGCCCGCACCGATAATAAGAATTGATTTGATGTCAGTACGCTTTGCCATTTACTTAGCACCCATCATCGCAACGAAGCGATCAAACAAAACATCCACGTCATGCGGCCCGGGACTCGCCTCGGGATGACCTTGGAAACAGAACGCCGGCTTGTCAGTCAGCTCGAAACCTTGCAGTGTGCCGTCGAACAGCGAGATGTGTGTGACGCGCGCATTCTTTGGCAAGGTCGTAGCATCCACCGCAAAGCCGTGGTTTTGACTGGTAATCATCACGCGTTTGGTCAACGTGTCCTGCACCGGATGGTTTGCGCCGCGATGGCCGAACTTCATCTTCACGGTCTTCGCGCCGGAAGCCAGCCCCAAAATCTGATGACCGAGACAGATACCGAACAGCGGCACACCGGCTTCAAGGTATTTCTTCGTCGCGTTGATCGCGTAATCGCACGGCTCAGGATCGCCGGGACCATTGGACAGGAACACGCCGTCCGGCTTCATCGCCAGCACATCGGCGGCGGAAGTTTTGGCGGGAACCACGGTGATCTTACAACCGCGCTCGGCCAGCATGCGCAGGATATTGCGCTTCACGCCAAAGTCGTAAGCCACCACATGATAGGAATTAGGATTGAGGATTGAGGATTGAGAGGACGCTGCGGCTCCGCTTTTAGCTAAATCCTCAGTCCTAGCTCCTACATCCTCATATCCCACGCCCAACTCCCACTCGCGCTGCTTCCACTCGTAGGGTTTGTCGCAAGTCACCACCTGCGCCAAATCCATACCAGCCAAACCCGCGAAACCGCGAGCCGCAGCCAGCGCAGCTTCCACGTTATCGCCCGTGGCGATGCAGCCACTCTGCGCCCCCTTGCTGCGCAGGATGCGCGTCAGCTTGCGCGTATCAATCCCGGCGATGGCGACTACATTGTTGGCCTTGAGATATTCGGGCAGAGATTGCGTTGCGCGGAAATTGCTCACCGTCATCGACAGGTCGCGAATGATGAGGCCGCTGGCGAATACTTGTCGCGACTCCACATCTTCCGGGTTGCAGCCCACATTACCGATATGCGGATAGGTCAGTGTAACGATTTGGCGGCAGTAGGACGGGTCGGTCAGTATCTCTTGGTAACCGGTCATGGAAGTATTAAAAACAACCTCACCGACACTGCTACCGGACGCGCCAATGGCGGTTCCGCGAAACACTGTCCCATCGGCTAAAACTAGAATGGCAGGACTTGTTTGCGACACCGGAGACTCCCTCAAAACTGGACATAAAGAAGCGGGATAAGCACTTGGCTCGTCCCGCTTTTGGATTGCTGCGCATTATAGCGGATTAGCAGGTCTGCATCAAACCTTGCCCGCAGCCTTGTGGCAACAAAGGATTCGCGCCGCGCGTATAATCCGGATGCAGCAACGTCCACCATAAATCCCCAACATGAGCCACCAATATGTTTGAAGTCATTGTGTTAGCTATCGCCCTCAGCATGGATGCGTTTGCCGTTTCCATCGGACTCGGCTCCAAAGGAGACATCAAGGGACTGGGCTTAAAAGCCGGACTTTTCTTCGGCCTATTCCAAGCGCTGATGCCCTTCATAGGCTATCTGGGTGGCAAGGGGGTGCTGGGCTGGCTGGCCGACTATTCCCACTGGATCGCTTTCGCCCTGTTGCTGCTCATAGGCGGCAAAATGGTCTACGAAGGCTTGCAGGAAGGTATCGAAGAAGACATCGCTGCCATTACCAACAAGATGATGCTGTTGCTCGCCGTCGCCACCAGCATCGACGCGATGGCCGCCGGATTCAGCCTCACCCTGCTGGACTTCAATCCCTATCTGGCCTGCATCATCATCGGCGTGACAACCTTCGCGTTTAGCTGGGTCGGCGTGCTGATAGGCAAACGTAGCGGCACTTGGCTTGAGAGCAAAGCGGAGATATTCGGCGGGGTGGTGTTAATCCTGATGGGGATCAAGTTCCTCATCATTTAAATAAGCCGGAACCACAACGGATGCCGCTAAGCGGATGTTTTGCAGTTCACGCTTTTGAAACTCTCAGGAAAAGCGTTGCTGTAAATATTTGATGATGTCTTCCGACTCATACAGCCACTGAACAGCGCCTTGCGCGTCGGTGATTTGCAGACAGGGTGTCTGTATCTTGCCGCCACCTTGCAGCAACGCAGCCCGGTGCACGGGATCATGCTGGGCATCGCGCAAGTCTATAGTCAAAGATAATCTAGCCATCTCGCGGCGCACTTTGATACAAAATGGACAGGTCTTGAAATGGTAGAGCGCCAAAGAGAGACACTCCGCATCGATCTTTTTTTGAGCTTCAACTGCGCGCACCATTCCTTTTGGCATTCCCAGCCTTGCCCATAGCAGCATAAAAGGCATCAGCAGCAGACGCAGCGTCCTGAAGAAAATTTTTATCATTGTATGCAAAGCCCAGTGAACACGCCCCGTCGCGGGGCGCAAAAAACTTATTTCAAATCCAGCACGTCCTGCATGTCATACATGCCCGGCGGGTGGGCTTTTAGAAAGCGCGCGGCGCGCAAAGCGCCGATGGCGAAAGTGGCACGGCTACTGGCTTTGTGGGTAATCTCGATGCGCTCACCGATACCGGCATACAGCACGGTATGATCGCCCACGATGTCGCCGCCGCGCACGGTGGCGAAACCGATGGTGGAAGGATCGCGTTCACCGGTGACACCTTCGCGTCCGTAGACCGCGCATTTATCCAGATCGCGACCCAAAGTGCGCGCCACCACTTCGCCCAAACCCAGTGCCGTGCCGGACGGCGCATCGACTTTGTGGCGGTGATGCGCTTCGATGATTTCTATATCGTAGCCGTGACTCAGCACGCGCGATGCGGTTTCCAGCAACTTGAAAATCAGGTTCACACCTACGCTCATATTGGGCGCGAACATCACACCGATCTTTTGCGCGGCTGCACCGAGCTGGGCTTTTTGCTGCGCGTTGAATCCCGTGGTGCCGACGACGATATGCACGCCCAGTTGCTGGCAGATTTCCAGATGGTGCAATGTGCCTTCGGGACGCGTGAAGTCAATCAGCACATCCGCCCCCTGCAATGCAGTCTGCACATCGCAAATGATTTTGATACCGCGCGCTCCGCCGAATTCGCTGGCATCTTTGCCCAAGGCCGGGCTGGCCTCATGGTCGAGCGCGGCATGCAAGACCAGATCAGTCGACTGCTCGATGCACTCCAGCAGCACCTTGCCCATACGTCCGCTGCAACCCGCAATCACTATCTTTATTTTGCTCATACTTCGTCCTATTTTTTGTCGGCGGGCGCAGCATCCTCGATGCGCTGCAATGTGTCTTTGTCAAAATACAGCGTCATGTGCTGCTCTTCGATCAGCTTGCCTTCCTGCTCGAAACGGTAAAGGTAGTCCCAGCGGCTTGCATGAAAAGGATCGTTGACTAATGGCGTGCCGAGTACGGCTTTGACCTGCTGCTGCGTCATGCCAACCTTCAGGCGCGCGCGCATCTCGGGAGAAATGAGATTGCCCTGACGAATCTCGACTTTATGCGGCATAAGCCAGCTGCACGAGGCCAACAACAAGGAAACTAAAACGATACTGATACGCATAAATTGAACCTTAAAATTAATTAGCACCGTCATTCCGGCGCACCGATGAACGATCCGAGTCTATCCGTGGCCGAATGCGTTTAAAAACGCACGGCATGATACCTCAAGCCGCCACACCCAACATCTCGGCCGCGTGCTTGCGGGTCGTTGCGGTGATTGTCACACCGCCCAGCATACGGGCGATCTCCTCGATACGCTCGTCGTTTGCCAGCGCTTTTATGGTACTCAGGGTCGTGCCGTCTTGCGCGGCTTTGCTCACCTGCCATTGCGCGTCCGCCTGCGCTGCTACCTGCGGCAGATGCGTGACACACATGACCTGATGGCGCTTGCCCAACTGCTTGAGCAGCGCGCCCACAATTTCCGCCACGCCGCCGCCGATGCCGCTGTCCACTTCGTCGAAAATGAGTGTAGGCACGGTGGCCGCGCGGCTGGCAGCCACCTGTATTGCCAGACTGATACGCGACAACTCGCCGCCGGAGGCGACCTTGGCCAGACTGCGCAAGGGGCTGCCCTGATTGGCCGCCACTTGAAATTCGACCGTTTCCATACCATGCACATTGCCATCAGTAAGCGGCGTCAGTTGCACGGCGAATTGGCCGCCCTGCATGGCCAACGTCTGCATCGCCACACTGATTTCTTCGGACAGTTTCTGTGCCGCTTTGGCGCGTGCCGCGCTCAATTTTTTTGCATCAGACAAGTAATCAGCACGGGCGACCTCATCCTGTCTGGCCAATTCCTCAAGGTCCGCACTCCCGCCCAGTTCGTCCAGTCGCGTGACGAATCCTTCCAGGACTTGCGGCAAGTGTTCTGGTGCCGCGCGATATTTGCGCGAGGCCTCTACCACGTCAGCCATGCGCCGCTCCTGTTCGCGCAAACGCTGCGGATCGGCATCGAGTTTTTGCTGGTAATGGCGCAAGGCATATACAGCCTCCTGCAATTCGTTCTGTGCACTCACCAGCATGGTCAGTGTGTCTTGCAGCCCGCTGTCGAATTCCAAACCGGCCTGTAGCCGCACCGTCAGTGCATTCAACTGCGCAAGACAGGCCGTATCGGCCTCGCTCAACACTTCCACGCCGAACTGCGCCGTTTCCAGCAGACTCGCGGCGTGCGATAACCGCGCGTGGTCGGCCTGCAAGCTTTCCCATTCTGCGGGCACAAAATTCAGCGTTTCCAGTTCGCGACGTTGGAACGCCAGCAACTCGCGCTCGGCCGCCACCGCCTCCGCGTTTTGCTCCAGTTGCATACGGCGGCGATGCAAGACTTGCCATGCTTTAAAACTGCCCGCGACGCGCTCGGCCTCGGCCTGCAAACCGGCATGACTATCCAGCAGATCGCGTTGCGCATCCTGGCGCAGCAATGATTGATGCGCATGCTGACCGTGAATATCCAGCAGCTGTTCTCCCGCCTCGCGCATCTGCTGCAAAGTCGCACTGCGTCCGTTGATGAAGCCGCGCGAACGTCCGCCCGCATCCAGCACTCTGCGCATCAAACACACGCCATCGTCGCCTTCCAGCTCCTGTTCGCGCAACCATGCCTCCAATTGCGGCAATGCGCCCGTATCGAATTCGGCACTGATCTCGGCGCGCTCGCATCCGCTGCGCACCATGGAAGCATCACCGCGCTCCCCGAGCGCCAGCGAAAGCGCGTCTATCAGGATGGACTTGCCCGCTCCCGTTTCGCCGGTGAGCGCGGTAAATCCCGCGGAGAAATCAAGCTCCAGGGAAGCCACAATCACAAAGTCGCGTATGCCGAGAAATTTAAGCATCAAATAGTCGCTTGCAAAGCAAGGCAAAATCACTCTCGCTCGCTTGCGGGAGATAACCAGCGACTTGCCCGCCTGCGGGCTTAGTCGATTGGCTAGGGGTTTCACCAGAGGTAGGAGAGAGGGGGACGGACTTCAATCGATTCATTTTCAAAATTAAACTTCCCGTCAGAGCGACTTATTCCACAGCAGTTTTTCGCGCAGGGTGTGGTAATAGCTGTGCCCCGCGGGATGCAACAGATGCACCATCTCTTTGTGTCGCGTCACCACCAACCTATCGTGCAATTGCAGATCGAAATGGGTATGACTGTCAAAACGCGCATGCACGTCGCCGGTGCGGTGCATCAGCACCTCAATTACCGAACCTCCGCTCACGACGATGGGACGGTTGCTCAGCGTATGCGGGCAGACCGGCACCAGCGTCATCACATCCAGCGCCGGATGCACGATGGGGCCGCCCGCGGAAAGCGAGTAGGCGGTGGAACCGGTGGGCGTGGAAATGATCAGACCGTCCGCGCGCTGGGTGTAGAGATAATCGCCGTCGATGCGCACTTCACATTCGATCATGCTCGCGATATTGCTGCGGTGCACCACCATCTCGTTGAAAGCCAAAGCCCTGCACACCTCGAGATCCTGGCGCAGCACTTGCACCGACAACAGCATTCGCTGCTCGGTAACAAACTCCCCCTGCAGCATGGCGTTCAGACTGCGCTTCATCGAATCAAGCGACAGATCCGTCAAAAAACCCAAACGCCCCTGATTCACGCCGACCAGAGGGATGCCGAACGGAGCCAGAGTGCGCGCGATATTGAGCATGGTGCCGTCGCCGCCCATGACCACTGCCAAATCGACGGCCCCGCGCATCTCATCCAAAGACAGGACACGATAGGGATGCGCGCCCAGATGTTCCGCAGTGAGGCTGTCCACCGCGACTTCCACACCTTTTTCGGCGAGGAATGAAGCCAGTCTCAGCAAGGGCTCAGCGATAGCCGGGGTTTTGTATTTGCCGATTAGCGCGACAGTTTTGAAGGATAAATTCATGGGCGCGATTAAACCACAACGGCCGGGCAATCGCCATGCTTGCGGGCTGTTGGCACGACCTTAAAACGAGCAAGGCTGTCGCTGCCACGACAGCCTTGCCGCTGTTACAGCGCGGCAGCGACCATTACCGCCAACGGAGTAGTCGGCCTGCCGATGAGCTTGCCCAGTTGATGTCCCTCGTCGAACAGCGCGCCTTTGGAAACTCCCGTATCGGAATCCGCCAGCAGTTGCGCCAGGAATCCGGGCAAACCTGCACCCAGCAGTGCTTTCTCGTAATCGCCTTCCGGCAGGTTGACGTAGCCGAGGGCCTTGCCGCTCTGGCGCGAAATTTCTGCGGCGAATTCGCTCAAGGTGAACGCGGTGTCACCGGCCAGCTCATAAGTCTTGCCAGCCTGATTGTCGGAGGTCAGTACGACGGCGGCGGCTTCGGCGTAGTCGGCACGGCTGGCCGATGCAATGCGGCCATCACCCGCGCAGCCGAAAACCGCGTTGTGAGCCAGCGCGGCGGGGATGCCTGCGGTGTAGTTCTCGGTGTACCAGCCGTTGCGCAACAACACAAAAGGCACGCCGGATGCGCGCAGCAACGTTTCAGTTTCTCTGTGTTCGGCGGCCAGCCCGAGCGGCGAAGTATCGGCGTGCAGCACGCTGGTGTAGGCCAGCAGCTTGATGCCCGCGCGTTTGGCGGCATCGATGACGCTGCGGTGTTGTTGTGTGCGTTGCCCTACTTCGCTGGAAGAAATCAGCAACACTTTGTCCGCGCCTTGCAGTGCGGCATCCCAGCTTGCGGGCTGACTGTAGTCGGCTTGGCGCACTTGCACGCCCAGCGCCGCGATATCCTTGGCTTTTTCCACATTGCGCACGGCGGCAACAATGTTGGAAGCTGCGGTTTTCTTCAGCAGCGATGCGATGACCAAACGGCCCAATTGTCCTGTAGCTCCGGTAACGACGATCATGGTGTTTCCTTTCTGTGTTTGTTAATCAAGTTGGGGATGCGAAGAATATCCGTTACAATAACTTTTCGTAAGTACGCACCTAAAGGTAAGTGTTATGCCACAGACCAATCCTCAAAAACTATCAACCAAAATGCGGCGCGGAGAAATCTTCGCCGTGCAATGCCCTTCTCGCGAAATTCTCAAGCACGTCACCAGCCGCTGGGGCGTGCTGATACTTGTCGCTTTGATGGAAGGGACGCACCGCTTCAGCGACCTGCGCCGCAAGGTGGGAGAAGTAAGCGAAAAGATGCTGGCGCAAACGCTACAGCAGTTGGAGCAGGACGGCTTCGTCAAGCGGGTATCTCACCCCGTAGTGCCGCCGCATGTGGAATATTCCTTAACACCGCTGGGCGCGGGGGTCGGCAAACAGGTTGAAGCGCTGACCGACTGGATTGAAACCAACCTGCCGAAAATCATGAAAGCGCAGCAGCATTGAGCCTCGCCAATCCCCTTCTCGATACAAAATCTCCGCCCTCCCGTGGGAGCGGCTTCAGCCGCGAATTTTTTGAGCCTCACCAATTCCTGCGCGACTGAAATCGCTCATATTTCCCCCTATTCTTTTGCGCGATACCACGCCGCATACAGCGCGGGCAGGAAAATACACGTCAACAGGGTTGCCACCACCAAACCTCCCATGATGGATACCGCCATCGGCCCCCAGAACACTTGGCGCGTAAGCGGAATCATGGCCAGGATGGCGGCGGAAGCGGTGAGCACGATGGGACGGAAACGCCGCACGGTGGAACCGATGATGGCCTCCCATAATGGCTTGCCGGCTTCTTCGTCCTGACGGATTTGATCCACCAGAATCACCGAGTTGCGCATGATCATACCGGCCAGCGCGATGAATCCCAGATTCGCCACGAACCCGAACGGCACCTGAAATATCAGCAAGGCCAGCGCCACGCCGATCAAACCAAGTGGCGCGGTGAGCAAGACGATCACCGTGCGGCTGATACTTTGCAGCTGAATCATCAGCAGCGTGATGACTCCGACCAGCATCAGTGGCATCACGGCGGCGATGGCACTGGAACCCTTGGCCGACTCTTCGATACTCCCCCCCATCTCGATGCGGTAGCCCGCGGGCAACTTTCCGCGCAAACCATCCAATTGCGCATTCAAACGTTCGGACACCGTCGCGGGTTGCACCTTGTCAACCGTGTCGGCACGCACAATCATGGTCGGCAGACGATTGCGCCGCCAGATGATGCCCTCCTCCTGTACCGGAACCAATTTGGCGACCTGTGCCAATTGCACATGACGTCCGCCGGCCAGCGCAATATCCAGATCGGGCAAGCTGTTCAACGAGCGCGTGTCCTGCTCGCTCCCGCCCCGCCACACAATATCGATCAACTGGTCGCCTTCACGATACTGGGTGAGCGCGATACCGTTCAGCCAGCCCTGCAATGCCTGTGCGATTTCCTGGGTCGATGTGCCGAGTTGGCGCGCGCGATCTTGGTCAACCTCGACACGAACGTTTTTAACTTTTTCATTCCAGTCGAAATTGATGTTATGCAATCCCGTATCCGCACGCATCAGACCGGCCACCTCGGCGGAGATCTCGCGCAGCTTGGTGAGGTCGTCCCCCATCACGCGGAACTGTACCGGATAACCGATGGGCGGACCGTTTTCCAAACGCGATACGCGCACACGGATATCGGCAAAGTCGGGGGCCGCGAAACGCGCTTCCAGACGACGCTTAAGTTCCTCCCGCGCCGCCAGATCTTTGGTGACAATGACGAACTGCCCGAAGTTGTCGGTGAACAGCTGCTGGTCAAGGGTCAGCACAAAACGCGGTGCGCCGTTACCGATGTAGGACGAGTAATAGTCCACCGCCGCGTCGCCCTTGAGCAGTTGCTCGATACGCTTGACCTCGTGAGTGGTCGCCCGCAGTGATGCCCCCTGCGGCAGCCACACATCCACCATCACCTCCAAACGGTTCGAGGACGGGAAGAACTGCTTTTGCACCAGCTTGCCAAATGCGAGCATGGACAGCACAAAAATTAGCAGCGTTGCGCCGATTACCTTCCAGCGGTTGCGTAAACACCAGGTCAGCAACGCGCGAAAGCGCCGGTAGAACGGCGTGTCATAAATATCCTCGCCGTGCTTTTGCGCCTTGGCAATCAGCGCCTTTGGATCGAGTAGCTTGTAGCCGATATAGGGGGTGAACACCACCGCCACCACCCATGAGGTCATCAGCGCGATACTCACCACCTGGAATATCGAGACGGTATATTCACTCGCGGCTGATTTTGAAAACCCCACCGGGGTAAACGCGGCCGCGGTGATGAGCGTGCCGGTCAGCATCGGGAACGCGGTCGAGGTATAGGCATAGGTTGCCGCTTTGAAACGGTCCCAGCCCTGCTCCATCTTCACCACCATCATCTCCACCGCGATGATGGCATCATCCACCAGCAAGCCCAGCGCGATTACCAGCGCCCCCAGCGAGATACGTTGCAAATCTATGCCCAGCACTTTCATGGCGAAGAACGTGATTACCAGCACCAGCGGAATCGACAACGCGACCACCATACCCGTGCGCATCCCCAGACTCAGGAACGACACCGCAAGCACAATCAGCACCGCCTCAGTGAGAGAACTCTCGAACAGGTGAATAGAGCCGTGCACCACCTCGGGCTGGTTGGACACCACATGCACATCCACGCCCACCGGCAGTTCCGCGCCAAGCCGCTTCATTTCCTGCCCCAGATTTTCGCCAAGCTTAATCACATCCCCGCCCTTGTCCATGACCACGCCGAAACCGATGGCGGGTTGGCCGCCGAAACGCATCTGCGGCGCGGGTGGATCGGACAGCGACCGGCTCACGCGCGCGATATCGCCCAAACGGAAATGCTGCCCGTTCACCAACAGGTCTGTGTTGCGCACCCGCTCCAGGCTATCGTATCCGCCGCTCACCCGCATACGGATTCGGTCGCTGTCGGTCTCTACAAAACCCGCCGGATTAACCGCGTTCTGTTTTTGTAGCGCATCTCCGACTTGCTGCGGGGTAATCCCCAAAGTCGCCATCCGGTTGGGCGCGACATCGATGAATATCTTTTCGTCCTGCACACCGATCATCTCGATCCGCTTCACGTCTTTGATGCGGCGCAGCTCAAGCGCCATATGGTCGGCATAGCGGCGCAGCGAGGCCAGATCGTAACCGTCACCGGTCAGCGCAAAAATATTGATTTGCACATCTCCGAACTCGTCATTGGGGAAAGGCCCCTGAACACCATTCGGCAGGGTATGGCGAATATCATCGAGTTTCTTGCGCACCTGACGCCACGATTCCGGTACCTCGTCCTTTGGCGTGTAATCTTTAAGCGTCACAAACACCAACGACTCACCCGGCTTGGAAGCCGAGCGCAGCACATCCACCCACGGGGTCTCCTGCAATTTCTTTTCGACACGCTCGGTCAGTTCGCGTTCGACTTCCTGCGCCGTGGCACCCGGCCACAGCGTGCGCACCACCATCACTTTAAAAGTGAAATTGGGATCTTCCGCGCGGCCCAGATTCAGATATGACAACACGCCCGCCACTGACAACACAATCATGAGATACACCACCATCTGCTGGTGTTTCAGCGCCCATTCGGAAAGGTTTGGCATTTTCATTACAGAACCTCCACTACAGAGACACGGGAACACGGAGAAATGCCAAAGAGCAACGCGCTCCCGGCAAAATCAATCCGTGCAAAATCTTTCACTGTTGATTTTCCCGGCTGCACTTTGCGTCTCTGCGGTGAAATTGTTTTGATTTTCATTTTGCATTCCCGCTCTCGATAATTTTGATCTTTTCACCCGCCGTGATTTTGTGGACTCCAGCGCTGACGATACGCTCGCCCGCCGCGACACCGCTGGAGACCAGCGCACCGTCGTCGCGATACGCCGACACCACAACCGGGCGTAAAGAGACGCTCCGGTCCGCCGCCACAATCCATACTGCGGCTTTATCACCCTGCTGAAAGATGGCACTTAGCGGGAGCAAATAGCCCTCATTCGTTTGCGCAGAAACCTTGTCCGCCTCATTCAGCCTCACGCGCGCACTCATACCCAGTGCAGCTTTCGACTTGCGCGAATCGAAAGACACCCGTACCGGATAAGTACGGCTGGCAGGATCTGCAGAAGGGGATATTTCGCGCACATGTCCGTGCAGTGTCGAAGATACGCTGTCACCTGCTGCGCTTAATTCAATTTCAGCCGCCATTCCGACCTTGACCGAGGTATAGCGCGATTCCGGAATCGCGAACGTCACTTCGCGTTCACCCTGCTGCGCCACGCGCACCACCGCCTGTCCCGCGCTGACCACCTGCCCAACTTCGGCCAAAGTGGCCGACACCACACCGTCGCGGTCGGATAACAAGCTGGTGTAAGCCGCCTGATTCCGCGCCAAACCCGCCTGGGCCGCGGCCGACTTCAGTGCGGTCTCTTTTGCATCCAGGGCGGATTGACTCACAAAGCCCTGCTCGCGCAATTCGCGGTAACGTTTTAATTCGTCTTCCGCCAAACTGTATTGCGCCTGCGCCGCGCTCTCCTGCAATCCCGTATCAGCCGCATCCAGCCGCGCCAACACCTGCCCTTTTTTAACAAAGGCTCCGGCATCGACCAGACGCGCCACAATTTTTCCGCCGATGCGGAAGCCCAGCACCGTCTCATATCGCGCACGCACTTCGCCGCTATACATATTGCCGTTATCCGTCGCCAAGGCGCCCACCACCAAGGTCGAGGCTAGCCGTTCGACATTCGCCGGCGGCGCGACCTCTTTGCTGCAAGCCGCCAGCAATACCGGCAGCGCCAGAATCAATATTTTTTTATTCATGCGATTGCTCCTTCACCGTCAAACCGTTCAACAACAAGTCGATATACGTGCCCATATAAATTTCCGAATCTTTTTGTCCGCCGCAACAATAGGGCTGCACCGAGTACTGCCAGATCACCCGCATCAGGATCGGCGAGGTGATCGCGTCGATAGCCGATGCGACATCGACCCGGCGAAACTCACCGCGCTCCATGCCTTGTCTCAATATATTGCCCAGCAAATCGTCGATACGCCGAGTCACATGCTCATGAAAGTAGCTCGCCACCTCGGGAAAGTTTCCCGCATCGGAAATAATCAGCTTAACCACCCCCGCCAGCTTGGTGCAGCCCACCAGCTCCCACCAGCGGTACGTCAAATCGCGCAACAGCGAAGCGGCATCGCCGCTATGCTGAGACAACATCTCCTCGCCCTGCTCTACTACAGGCAGAATGCCCTGCTGTATCACCGCCTTAAACAACTCTTCTTTGCTCGCGAAATATAGGTATAGCGTGCCTTTAGACACGCCGGCACGCGCCGCCACATCATCCAGCTTGGTGGCCGCGAAACCGCGTTCCACAAACAAATCCAATGCGGCCGCCGTCAGCTCGGAGGGTCGCGCCTCTTTACGGCGCTGGCGAATAGGCGGGTTTGAGCACTTTTGCATAACCATATCCCTATCCAAATTATTAATAACTAACCAGTCAGTAATTTAATTCAGGTGTTTCTCTGTGTCAACCACTTCCCATTTTCACAATCCAACATCCCCGTTTCAAGCCGATGTTATGATGCGAAGCATATTTAAAGTTAGCATCTAGCGCGCTTCCTACCTCAATGTCCAAGCCTCAACCGTTGCCACCAAAACAAAGCACCCCCACCGGTGTATTGCAGTCAGTTGCAGCCATCACCGGCCAGCGTGACCGCGATCTGCTCGCCAAAACATTGCTTGCCACCCTGACCGAGCTGATACACAACAGCCGCATCACGATGTACCGTGTTTTGGGCAACGACGAAGGTGCGGAAGCCGTCTTGACGGCCGAAGTCTGCGCGCAAGACGGATTTGTCTCGCCGCCCTCCGTCACCAGCATCAAAATTGCCAGCAGGGCAGATTTCACTTGGGTATGGAACCATCACAAAGAACTGCTGCAGCCGCTAGACACTAGGTATTTTTTGTCTATCTATCCGATTGTCGGACAACATGGCGTTGTGGGTTTGCTTGAAACAGTATCCGAAGCCCACAGTGAAATGGACAGGCATCTCATCACGTCTTTTCTGCGCGTGTACAGCAACTATCTGACACTCCTGGACGAAAGCGAAACCGACACCCTGACCGGCCTGCTTAACCGCCGCACATTCGACAACAATATTGAAAGAATCATTGCGGACCGTTCAAAATCGGATGAAAACGATGACCCGCCCCTCACCCATCATCCCGCGCGGCGCATGGATCACCACGACTTGCCGCACTGGCTCGCCATCATCGACATTGACCATTTCAAGCGCATCAACGATGAATTCGGCCACCTGTACGGGGACGAGGTACTCATCCTGCTGTCGCGCAATATGCAGCGCATCTTCAGGCAGCACGACAAGCTATTCCGTTTCGGCGGTGAGGAATTTATCGTCGTTCTGGATCGCACCGACGAGGAAAATGCCAAAGCCGTATTGAGCCGCTTCCGCGAAGCAATCGAAAACTATGATTTCCCGCAAATCGGAAAAGTGACTATCAGTATCGGCTTCGTGCAAATGGACAAAGCGGATGTTCCCTCGGTCATGATCGGGCGGGCTGATCAGGCACTGTATTACGCAAAAGAGCACGGACGAAACCAAGTGTGCTTTTATGAGGACCTGATTGTGAGCGGAAAGCTGTCCGTGGAGCATTACTCCGACGATGTGCAACTGTTCTGACTTCCGTGCCAACGCCGCCATTCCAGCAATGCTAAAATCCACCCCATGCTGAATGACCGCGCGCAGATACTGCTGAAGACCCTCGTAGAACGCTACATCAGCGACGGTCAGCCTGTCGGCTCGCGCGCACTGCAGCAATACTCCGGATTGGAGATCAGTTCCGCCACCATCCGCAACGTGATGGTGGATTTGGAAGAGCTCGGTCTGGTATGCAGCCCGCACACTTCAGCAGGGCGCGTGCCGACCGCCCTCGGCTACCGCCTCTTCATCGACACGCTGATGGTTGTAAAACCGCTGGATAGCGCGCACGTGCAGCAGCTGGAAAGCCAACTCAAGCCGGACAACACCTCGCGGTTGATTACACAGGCATCCTCTCTGCTGTCCGAGCTCACGCATTTCGCGGGTGTGGTCGCCACGCCCAAACGCACCGCCATCACCGTGCGCCAAATTGAATTCCTGCGCCTTTCCGAAACCAAGGTGCTGCTGATTATCGTTATGCCGGATGGAGAAGTGGAAAACCGGGTATTGATGACGCACAAGGATTACACTCAATCCCAGTTGAGCGAAGCGGGAAATTTTTTAAGTCAGCATTATTCCGGCTGTTCATTCGCCGACATTCACCAGCGCGTGCAGAACGAGCTGCGCCAGTTGCAACACGACCTCACCGCACTGATGAGTGCCGCCATGGCCGCCAGCGATGCCGTGATCGCACGCAAACAGGAAGACTACGTCATCAGCGGGGAACGCAAGTTGCTGCACAGCAACGACCTGGCAACCAATATGAATCAGCTGCGCGGACTGTTCAATGTATTCGAGCAAAAGACCGAGCTGCTACAACTGCTGGATGCGAGCCGCCACGCTCCCGGTGTACATATCTTCGTCGGACACGAATCGGGACTGGCTGGGCTGGATGAGTGCAGCGTCGTGAGCGCGCCTTACATGGCCGATGAACAGATTATCGGCACACTTGCGGTGGTCGGTCCCAAACGCATGAATTACGAACGCGTGGTGCCGATTGTGGACATCACCGCAAAATTATTGAGCAATGCGCTTTCACAACATTAAAATCCCTCACCATACAGATATAAAACAATACAGAAACAGCTTGTCCGCAATCAGTTTCGTTTTGACCTACTCTGCGTCCCAGCGTCTCTGCGGTGACTACTTTTAAAAATACCATGACCTATACAACAGAACCCAGCTACACCCACGGCACACCCGAGCAGACAGCAGTGTTGCTCATCAACCTCGGCACACCGGACGCTCCCACCGCCGAAGCCGTAAGACCTTATCTCAAAGAATTTCTGAGCGACCCGCGTGTGGTCGAAATTCCAAGGCTGCTCTGGTGGCTGATTCTCAACGGCATCATTCTCAATGTGCGCCCGAAGAAATCCGCAGCGAAATACGCCAGCGTCTGGATGCACGAGGGATCGCCGCTCAAGGTTTACACCGAACAGCAAACCCGGCTTATACAGCAGCATCTGCAAACCAGGACGGATGGCGCCCCCCTCGTTGTGGAATATGCAATGCGTTACGGCAATCCCTCTGTCTCCAGTGTGTTGAAAAAGCTCAAAGCGCAAAACTGCCAGCGTATCCTGCTGCTGCCGCTGTATCCTCAATATGCGGCCAGTTCCAGCGCCACCGCCTTCGATGCGGTATACAAAGAACTGCTAACAACACGCAATATGCCGGCGCTGCGCAGCGTCAAACACTTCCACGATGATGCCGGCTACATCCGTGCTTCGGCACAGAACATACGCGATTACTGGGCCCAACATGGTCGCCCAGACAAACTAGTAATGAGCTTCCACGGCGTGCCGCAATACACGCTGGAAAAAGGCGATCCTTACCACTGCGAATGTCTCAAGAGCGGCAGACTCATCGCCGAAGCATTGGGATTAAGCCAAGAACAATACATCGTCAGTTTTCAGTCCCGCTTCGGCAAGGCCGAATGGATAAAACCCTACACCACCGCCACTCTCGCCGAACTGGGAAAACAGAGCGTCAAACGCGTCGATGTAGTGTGTCCGGGTTTTGTCGCGGATTGCCTGGAAACGCTGGAAGAAATTGCCCAGGAAGGCAAAGAAGATTTCCTGCATGCGGGAGGAAGCGAATACCACTACATTCCCTGCCTCAACACGCGCGCCGACTGGATACAGGCACTGGGAGACTTACTGCTGGAGAACTTGCAAGGATGGCTTGAGAAACCGGACTTGGCACAACTGGAACAGAGCCGCTTACGCGCACTGGCGCTCAATTCGACGCGTTAAATCCCGGAATCAGGCGAGGCTGATACGCTCGCTTTCAAGTTGAATCATGTAACGCTGCACCACATTGCTGGCACCCCGGCTCAGATTGGCGAACTCCATGCCAAGATGGTGAATTTCCTCACCGCTCTTGGTTTTGTTGGAAGCAAATACGCCACACACTTTCAGACTGAGGGGCACAACACCGACCACCGGAAACTCGATACTGCAACCGGCCAAAACTGCGCCCTGCGATATTTCTTCGGGCACCTTCCCGCGCAGCGACAATCCAATCCCCCCCACACTCATATCCACAACAGGAACGCTGATGGTGTCGGTCTCATTGAGCGGAATCTTGCAGATTAGAGCCTTGCTACCCTGTGGCGTATTCAAACGGAAATATTCACGGCGCTGAATACGCTCGATAACAACGGGCAATTCGATTGCAAATGCCTCACCATCAGGCAAGGTCACCAGCTCCATATCAGACGCATGCCAGCGCACTCTGACACCGGTCTGCGTGGAGAAGGTCACTTCTTCACTGCTGATGACTTTTTCATTGATGCGGTTATCCGGACTGACATCCAAATAAACATAATTATCTTCCGCGCTGACTTTCAGCACGGCAGTCAACATGGACACACCATTGTGGGCATCCAGATTAAGCGCCGGGCGATGCTTCACCATATCTTCCAAAATGAAGACGATTTCCTTGCGGTTGTGTATGGCGAAGTCCGAGTCTTCTACGTGATGCGTCATCGTGTTGTAAAAATCAGGTCAAGTTAATTTAAATATATCCGGGACGAAAAAATCCCTGCAAGGCAGCGCAAGGTTATGCAAGATTCATCCAAGGAAGCGCAAGTCTACTTACTTTCCCGCATAAAATCTAGGCACTAAAAGTGAAGAAAGTCACTTATTCACTGCCGATGACCTTTTCATTGATGCGACTATCCGGACTGACATCCAAATAAACATAACTGTCTTCTGCGCTGACTTTCAGCCCGGCAGTCAACATGGGCACACCATTGTGAGCATCCAAATAAAGCAGCCGTGGCATCCGTTTAAATATCGTCACGCTTATGGAGATATCCAGACAAACCGGCCAAAAGCCGTACCAAAGCATAACTGACGCGCAAAACACCGCGCTCCCATAGCCCGTGCCGATGCCAATCCAACGCCGTCATGCGTTGCGCACCGTGCTGAATCTCATGCTCCAGACTGGCACGCAGTGCCCCGGCAAAAGCCCTGTCTTGCACCACCAGGTTCGCCTCGCGCGCCAACCACAAACTGAACGGGTCTATATTCGACGAGCCTATCGTCGCCCAGGAACCGTCCACCACCGCCACTTTGGCATGGAGAAAGCTATGCGTATATTCGTGAATTTCTATCCCCGCCCCCAGCAACTCGTCATACATCGCCAGCGTGGCATAGTGCTGCAAACGATATTCTATCTTTCCCTGCAATAGCAGCACCACGCGCACCCCCCGGCGCGCGGCCCTGAGCAAATAACGGCGGAAACGCAGCCCGGGCAAGAAATACGCATTCGCGATAACAATCTCATGCTGTGCATGCTTGATTGCGTGCAGATAGGCATGCTCAATATCGCGGCGATGGCGCAAATTGTCCCGGATTAAAAACATCACCTGTTGCGGCCCCGAGCGTCCCGGAATCCGAAACAGAGCATGGTCTGAACTGTGCCGCAAACTCGCCCACGACACCAGTTGCCAGAGCTTGCGCATAGCCCGCAAAATTTCCTCGACCACCGGCCCTTGCACCTCCACTGCATAATCCAGACGTGGTGTGAGTGCTTCATCCGAAATATTGATGCCGCCTACAAAAGCAGTGTGTTCGTCCACAACCACCAGCTTACGATGCAAGCGGCGCAGACGCTGGCGAAACATGCGCGTACGGGTCAATTCAGGTCTGAACCACAACACTTTCACTCCGGCTCCGCGCATCGTCTCCAGCCATTCCGGCGGAAAATCCGAAGAGCCAAAACCGTCCAGCATCAGCCGCACATCGACCTTGCGTGCGGCGGCGCTTTGCAGCGCCTCTTTCAAACGCAGCCCGCTCGCATCCGCGGAGAAAATATAGGTTTCCAGATAGATGCTGCGCTGTGCCGCGCCGACCGCGTCCAGCAAATGCGGAAAATACTCCGCGCCATTGCGCAGCAAAGTGAGGCTGTGGCCTGCAACCTGATAGACGCTGCTCATAACAAATTCAGACGGGCGGAAAGAGCGGCATGATCAGAGATTCTGTTCCAAGGATGCAGTGCATGCACCGCAACATCTTTCACCGACAGGCCGCGCACATAGATACGATCCAAGCGCAGCACAGGGAACTTCACCGGATAACTGCGTGCCAGAACACCGTGGCTGGTCTCGAACACCTCGTGCAACCCCAACTCCTGCGCCAGCAAAAGACGGGCGCGGTTGTTCCAGTCATTGAAGTCACCCGCGATGATAAGCGGCGCGGCATCGGGAACCTGGCGACGAATACGCTCCACCAATGCCCCCAGTTGCAGCTTGCGTCCACGCGAGAACAATCCCAGATGCACACACATACAATGCAAAACAAGCTCGCTTTGCCCCAGCGCCAACTCGCAGTGCAGCAGACCCCGACTTTCGAAGCGGTGGGCGGAAATGTCCTGATTATCCCAATTCAGTATCGGGAAACGGCTAAGTATGGCATTGCCGTGATGCCCGCCGTCATACACCGAGTTCTTGCCGTAGGCATGGTGAAGCCAAGTCTCGTGCGCAAGAAACTCATGCTGCGCATGCGGGGCATGCTGGACACCACCTGCATGAGCGCCCTGCACCTCTTGCAAGAACACAATGTCGGCATCGAGTTCGCGCAGTCGCTCGCGCAGTTCATGCAACACGAACCTGCGGTTGAACTGCGAGAACCCTTTATGGATATTGTAGGTGGCAACGGATATTTCACGCATGCCGGACAAAGGGGTCAAGTGTTCAGCTAGCCGCGAAACCGATGAGCGTTGTGCGCAACTCTTGTTTGAACAACTTCTCGACCTCAATGAGTGCACGGGAACGCGCGGTGGCAGGATCCTGCGCAGACGCTTTAGCCGGCCAGGTTTTGCTACCGCGCACGCGCCCGCTGGCCTTCTCTACCAAGGACACTTCGACGCTGGCGCGCACCCAGTTCCAGTTCGCTTGACGGCCTAAATCGACCAGAACGAGGCGTCCTTGCAACACCAGTTCCGCGCTGCCCGTATCACTGGCTAGGAATCCGGCCGCAGCCAGTCCCCCTTTTAATATGCCCGCAAACTCTTTGACCCCGTCGTCGCTCGCCACCTCAGGCGCGATCTTTACGCGCTTCAGGGTGTCATTGATTTCGGCCTGAATCGTTACCTGCGGAATCGGCGCGTCCAGACTGGTCCCGGACGGATTCACCACTTGCAAAGAAGCCTGAAAACCGTCGCGTTTGATGGATACCGCCAACGCCCGCGTGAGCGCCGCGATTTTCAGCAAAGGATCAGTGGCTGCTTTGGACGCATCAAACTGTTGCTGGACCGCCGTGTCGATCTTCAGTAACTCCTCACGCAATGCGGCAGCTGCCTGAGCTCGCGACAACACCGCCAGCGCATGAAAATCTTTGGTGAGAGGATCCCGCCATATCTTGGCGATGCTCACTCCGCTAAGCACTTTGTCGGTCTTGGCAGAGACGCGCTGTGTAGCCAGTTTATTAACCTGAGATTTTTTGTCCGATTGCGAGATAGAAATCGTATTCTCGCTTGCCACCTGAATACGCACTTCAAATATCGCCGCCAGATCGCCGCGCGCACGGTTTTGCGCCTCTTCTTCCGTCGCCCCTGTACCTCGCCCCAACAAGTATTGCGCAGAAGAATACTCTGCCGAATCACCTCCAACCCAATCCGGCTGTGCGGCAAACAGCTGAGGCGACAAGCCAGCGAGGACGACGAATAAAACACTAGCAAAACGTTGGCGAATACCGGTCATTTTTATCTCCATGAACTCTCTATGCAAAGAAACGGGTGCCGTGTTGCTCACGGTCAATTGGCCGCCTTGGGCGCGGCAGGTGGATTCAAATAATAATCCGACACGAAAACTTTGTGTCCTGACTTAAGCTCCACCCCCTTGAATTCGCGCACGCCGACGATATTTCCGTAACTGCCGTAATAAGTCGCAGTCAAATCATGCCGACCCTCCGGCAAAGCCAAACGCGCCATTTGGATATTCCCCGGCAACAACGACCAGGAGCGAGTATCCGCTCTTTCCGAAACATTGGTAGCCACATCAGTCACCACATTCAACAGCGCCGCATAGGGATTATCCTGCATCCGCTTTTTGGCTTCCTGTGCCGCGACATTTTTTGCCACCATTCTGACGGCGCCCCGCGCAATGATTGCGGGCATGCGGTCATTGAAACTTTTTTCGGCAATGCCATTCACATCCTCAACCACTTCAGAAGTGGCAGAATTCGACCCACTGCTCAACACCACATGATCCACAGGCAAAGAGCGTTTGACGAATTTTGGAACGGCCAGGCTCAACATGGCGATATCTCCCGTCTTGCGCGGATCATAAAAAGGATTCGCCACACGGATATTGTTCTCATCCACCGAAGCGCCCAAACCGTTGTGCAGGATCAGCACCACCTCGCTCACAGCCGGCTTGCCAGCGGCGAGCCGGGCCATATCTTCGCGCAACTTTTGCGGAACGGGAAAAGCGGAGTCCTGCGCCTTGTATCCCTCCAACGCTTTGCGCATCTCTATCACCGCATCGCCGCGCTCCCCGGCCGCCTCGTACACCATACCGTTCAGATAACGCACGAAAGCACCCGAGAGGTAATTTGCACCCTTGTTTTTTTCGGCAATGAGGCCTTGTTTGACATCGAACTGGCGCGCCTCGACTGCCGCGTCATCAATGTTACCCAGTTGCAGATAGTTGAGCGCCTCGAAGGAATAGATCATCAATTGCTCGCTGGGCAAGCCTTCGTACGCCTTCACGGTATCGTTCGAAATGACCGATGCGGTCTGCTCGGTGACACTGATTGCATTGAGCGTCTCCATCAGACTCTTCGCCGCATCGAAATGCCTGTTTGACTCGGCGTAATCCCCTTGCAGACTCAGCAACGTCCCCTTGTTGAGGTGGTGCAGCAATTCATCCGGGCCGCTCAGCTTGAGTTCATCGAGGGACTTAATTGCCTCCTTCAAGTCACGATTGGCAGCGGCGCTTTCCACTTTGGCAAAACTTGCGCTGTATGTGGCGCAGCCCGGCAGCGACAAAACCGCCACCGCAACACTCACACCTAACAACACTCGCGACAAACGTCTTTTGCTGGCACTTCTAAATGCAACTTTCATTGCTTACCCCTGATTTTTAAACCGCAATCCTCACCGACAATATTCGTCCCGAGCACACGACAGTCCGTCCGAACTCAGCGGAACTTCGCTTCTTTCACGTCTTTTTTGAGCTTTTTCTGGCCTGTCCAGACTTTGCGATTGTCCAGGATACTAACCAGCGTAAGGTCCACTTGATAGAAACGGATCTGTTCGCCGCCCGATGCATCGATGATGCTATTGATAGAGCCGATCAGCATGTAATCCGCACCGGTTTCTTTTCCCATCTCTTTGCGGCTTTCTTCACTCGCATTGAGATCCATGTCCGCGCGCTCTTCGCGTATCCCGTCGCGTTCTGCTTTGGATGCGACCACATCGATGCGACCTGAATTGACATACGCGCGCTCAAGATCGGCAATAAAAGTGCGGGTATTGATATGCTCATGCGAAAGATTACGGATATTTCCGACAATTACCGCAGGGGCTTTATTGTTGTTCTTTTGCTCGTGGCGGTCTATCCAGGCACCGGAAAGCGAGTCTTTGATCATTTCATCGGACACCAGCCGCGAATCGGTATCGTTCCAATTGCCGGACAGATCCTTTACTTCCTCGATTCCCATACGTTTAACGTCCGTGGCACAACCGCTCATCATCAATACCGCCACAGCAGCCAACATCACAGCCCAAGTTTTTTTGCTCAACATTCCAGTCTCCTTCAATCAATAAATATGAAATCCACACAGGGCGGATCAGCGCCGTTCAGCCGCGAAATCTACCCTATGCAGCGCCCGCTCACAACCTGTTTGGCTGCCTATATAACGACACACGAAAAATATTTTTTCAAACAAAACCACACTCAAGCATTGCCCAAATTACGGCTGGGCATGTTCTCCCGGCGGGCAAAATCCAGCATGCGCCGGATCGGCAACACCGCATGCTCGATGATGAGCGGATCAACGCGAATCTCGTTCTTCCCGCTTTCCAACACCTCCGCCAGATTGAGCAAGCCGTTCATCGCCATCCACGGGCAGTGACTGCAACTGCTGCAGTTTGCGCCGCTTCCCGCCGTGGGCGCTTCGAGAAAAATCTTATCCGGGCACAGCGTGCGCATCTTGTGCAGAATACCGTTGTCGGTAGCCACGATAAATTTATTCGCGCCGGAGGTTTGGGCCGCCTTGATAAGCTGCGAGGTGGAGCCGACCACGTCGGCCTGCTGTACCACGGCACGCGGAGACTCGGGATGCACCAGCACCAACGCGCCCGAATGCTGCGCTTTCATTTCCTGCAATTCTTTGGCCTTGTATTCGTCATGCACAATGCACGAACCTTGCCACAACAACATATCCGCACCGGTCTGTTCCTGCACATAACCGCCCAGATGGCGGTCGGGTGCCCACAAAATTTTCTTGCCCTGCTCGTGCAAACGTTTCACCACCGGCAAGGCAATGGAACTGGTCACCATCCAGTCGGCACGCGCCTTCACGGCCGCGCTGGTATTGGCATATACCACCACAGTGCGATCTGGATGCGCGTCACAGAAGGCGGCGAACTCATCTATCGGACAGCCTAGGTCGAGCGAACATTCCGCCTCGAGGTCGGGCATCAACACGCGCTTTTCGGGATTCAATATTTTTGCCGTCTCGCCCATAAAACGCACGCCCGCCACCACGATGGTTTTGGCAGGGTGGCGGTGGCTGAAGTCGGCCATATCGAGCGAATCGGACACGATGCCGCCCGTCGCCTCGGCCAAATCCTGCAAGTCGGGATGCACGTAGTAGTGCGACACCAGCACCGCATCCTGCTCCTTGAGCATGCGCTTGATGCGCGCAATGAGTTCGGCTTTTTCGGCGGGTTCGGGTTCGCGCGGCTTCTTTGCCCAGGCGTGCGCCGTGCTGCAACTGGTTTGCGCGGTGTCGGGGTGATCATAAGCAATGGAAATTTGTTGTTCAGACATGACGTACTCTTTTGGGTAGTTCAAGGATTGCCGCACGGTTGCTCGGCGAAAAAACCTTTTCCGCCGCCTCGCGCCAAGACAGCCACCGGTAGCACAAATGCTCGCGCGGCGAGAGCTGCACTGCAACTTGTTGCGGCAGTTGCAAACTAAAAACATGCTCAGTGTTCTGCGTGATACCTGGCGGGTAACGGTGCCGCCACTGGGGATAGATGTCGTACACATTCTGTTCAAGCCAGTCATTCAGCACATAATGCGTCGCATCCAGACCGGTCTCTTCGCCGACTTCTCGGATCGCGGTTTCGCGCAAAGCCTCTTCGCCCTCACGGCTGCCGGTGACTGACTGCCATGCATCAGGATGATCCGCACGTTCCAGCAGCAGCACATCAAGTGCGGCGGTATAAATCACCACCAGCGCCGAAACAGGCTGTTTATACGCGACTAACATAAAATTCGCATGATTCGTTTACCTCCTCGCCCGCTTGCGGGAGAGGATTGAGGAGAGGGAAACGGGCATGATGAAGTCATTATCTATACAACAACATTGAAATGCCCATTAGGTAAAAAACACCCAAAACGGTTTCCCCTGCGACTTCCAATAGCTCACCGCCTCGCTGAACATATCGTTCACGATGGCGTAGTCGGCATCGTTCAGGCCGAGTCGCTCATCGCCGTGCAACAACAGCACATATCCGCCAGCGGGCAGCCAGGACAAATCGCCCAATACATCGGCCAAGGCATCCCAGTTAAGGCCGAACCAGTCCGGCGCGCGCAACGCTTGCGCCATAGCCGCGAGAAACTCGCCTTTGCTGTGCACCGCCGCCATATCGACATCAATCAGCAGCATCCCGGACAATGCCACGTTTGCTTCCAATACCGCGAGCGGACAACTCAAACGATACGTCCCTGCTTCGTTCGCATCCTGCAAGCGTTCACATAGATCACTCATGGCTCACTCCCTGATGCGTTGAAAAGTCTGGTAATGATCGCCCGTGTAATAGCACTCGGGAACGATGCCGCAAACAATACGCCGCGCGCCGCGATTATGCGCACCCGGCGTTTTCACCGTGTACTCGTGGTAGTAGCCGCGCGGCTGCTGCGGCAACTGGTGTTCGCGGTTGCCGAACACGATGCCGTCACGCGAATAAGGAAAGGGACCACCTTGTTTGATGAGCCGAAAAGTGTCGCGGGCTTCAACAGGCAAACCGGAGAGGGAGACAATTGAAATGGCCGCGTCATCGTGGGAATGATGACCTCGCGCCTGTGCAAACGGCAAGCACAGCAGCAAGCCGACAAACAGCCACCACCGTGCTTGAGTCCTGAGCTGCATCTTATTCCTTGGCAGCCTCAGTCGGCGCAGGCTGACGCAAACGGATATGCAGTTCGCGCAGTTGCTTCTCGTCCACCGCAGACGGCGCTTGCGTCAACAGACATTGCGCGCGCTGGGTCTTGGGGAAAGCGATCACGTCGCGGATGGATTCGGCACCGGTCATCATGGTGACGATGCGATCCAGACCGAAGGCCAAACCGCCATGCGGTGGCGCGCCATATTGCAGCGCGTCGAGCAGGAAGCCGAACTTAAGTTGCGCTTCTTCCGCGCCGATGTTGAGCGCGCGGAACACTTGGCTCTGCACTTCTTCTTTGTGGATACGCACCGAGCCGCCGCCAATTTCCCAGCCGTTCAAAGCGAGGTCGTAAGCCTTGGCCAGGCACTTGCCCGGATCGGTTTCGAGGAATTGCAAATGTTCGTCTTTTGGCGAAGTGAACGGATGGTGGCAGGCGTTCCAGCGCTTGGCTTCGTCGTCGTATTCGAACATGGGGAAGTCCACCACCCACAGCGGCTCCCACGCCTTGCCGTTGGTGTAGCCCTTCTCGTGGCCGATCTTGCTGCGCAATGCACCGAGCGCGTCGTTGACGATTTTGGCCTTGTCCGCACCGAAGAAAATGATGTCGCCGTTTTGCGCGCCGGTACGGGCGATGATGGTCTTCAGCGCGGCTTCGTGCAGATTCTTAACGATAGGCGATTGCAGACCTTCTTCGTTCAGCTTGGTGATGTCGTTGACCTTGATGTAAGCCAAGCCCTTCGCGCCGTAGATGCCGACGAACTTGGTGTAGTCGTCGATTTCTCCGCGCGAGAATGCGCCGCCGTTCGGCACGCGCAAAGCCGCCACGCGACCGTTGTCGGAATTGGCCACTCCGGCAAACACCTTGAACGCCACATCTTTCACCGCATCGGTGACATCGGTGATTTCCAGCGTCACGCGCAGGTCGGGCTTGTCCGAACCGAAACGGTTCATCGCTTCGGCGTAAGTCATGCGCGGGAACGGGTTCGGCAGCGTGACATCCAGCGTTTCCTTGAACACGGTGCGGATCATCTCTTCGGTGAGATTCATGATCTGCTCTTCACTCAAGAACGAAGTCTCGATATCCACTTGGGTAAATTCGGGCTGGCGGTCGGCGCGCAGGTCTTCGTCGCGGAAGCATTTGGTGATCTGATAGTAACGGTCGAAGCCCGCCACCATCAGCATCTGCTTGAACAACTGCGGCGACTGGGGCAGCGCGAAAAACTCGCCCGCATGCACGCGCGAAGGCACGAGGTAATCGCGTGCGCCTTCCGGTGTGGACTTGGTGAGCATCGGGGTTTCGATGTCGATAAAACCTTTGTCGTCCAAGAAGCGGCGGAACGCGCGCGCAGTTTTGTAACGCAGCATCATGTTCTTTTGCATTTGCGGGCGGCGCAGGTCAATCACGCGATGGGTCAGGCGCACATTCTCGGACAGATTCTCGTCGTCCAACTGGAACGGAGGTGTCACGGCCGCATTCAGCACTTCGATTTCGTGGCACAGAATTTCGATCTCGCCGCTACCGATGTTGGTGTTGCTAGTGCCTGCCGGACGGCGACGCACCTTGCCGGTGATGCGCAACACGAATTCATTACGCACCGATTCGGCCAGCTTGAACATGTCTGCACGGTCGGGATCGCACACCACCTGGGCCAGACCTTCGCGGTCGCGCAAGTCGATGAAAATCACGCCGCCGTGGTCGCGACGGCGATGCGCCCAGCCGCACAGGCTGACGGTTTGATCCAGATGGGAAGCGTTAAGTTGTCCGCAATAATGAGTTCGCATAATTAAATCTATTCAGTTCAGTTGGAGTTAAGTCAAAAAATTACTGCTTGGCGGCCAGCTTGGCAGCCGCGTCTTCCAGTTTTGAGGCGGCATCTTCCGGGGATGCGACCACACCCATCGAAATGATGGATTTGAAGGCCACATCGACCTTGATATCCAACTCGATTGTGTCGGCCTTGCGCACAAAGAAATAAAATCCGTTCACCGGGCTGGGGGTTGTCGGGATAAATACAGCGATGTGCTCCTCGTCCAGGCCGCGCGATACTTCGCCGGGAATCGTGGTTTGGAACGCCAGCGACCAAGCCTGTGGATGCGGATATCGCACCAGCAGCACCTTGCCGAAACCGTTGCCGTTTTCCGACAACAGCGTATCGCTGACTTGTTTGACGCTGTTGTAAATGCTGTTGACCACGGGGATACGCTGCAGGATCGCGTTCCACATATCCAGCAAACGCTGACCCAACACGTTGCGCGCCAGCAAGCCGGTAGACAATACGATAGCCAACGTGAGCAGCACACCCAAGCCGGGAACACGCCAAGCCTCGGGCAACAGCTTCAGCGATTGATCCATCGTGCCGATAGTCAGATTCAACACCCAGATCGTAATACCGAGCGGAACCCATACCAACAAACCCGTCAGCAGATATTTTTTCATGTGTTGCCACTCATGGCAGGACAGGCTGCGCAGGCGGACGGCTCGCATTTCGGGGCAGGCGGATTCTTGAAGTCGGTGGCGTAATAACCATTACCCTTGAGCTGAAAACCCGCAGCGGTCAGTTGCTTGCTGAAAGTCTCCTGTTTGCACTCAGGGCAAGTTGTCAGCAGCGGATCACTGAACTTCTGCATGACATCTTTTTGTATACCGCAACTGCTGCAACGATATTCGTAAATAGGCATAGTAGTCTTCCTATCGGTGTTTTCTAAAAGGCGCGCATTATACCCCAGACCCACCTCAAACAATGTCCTCGCGCCAGCCCCCGACGGGCAAGTTATCCAATGTCCATTCACCGATGGCATAACGGATAAGGCGCAAGGTTGGATACCCCACCGCCGCGGTCATTCGCCGCACTTGGCGGTTCTTGCCCTCGCGAATACTCAGCTCTATCCAGCTCGTGGGAATCGCCTTGCGCTCCCGCACCGGCGGGGTGCGCTGCCATAATATTTCCGGCTCCGGCATCAGACGCGCCTGTGCCGGCAGAGTCAGCCCGTCTTTAAGCTGCACCCCGCGCCGCAATGTCGCCAATGCGGTTTCGTTCGCCACACCCTCCACCTGCACCCAGTACGTCTTGGCTAATTTATGCGCAGGATCGGTGATGCGATGCTGCAAGACACCGTCATCCGTGAGCAACAACAAGCCTTCGCTGTCCGTATCAAGGCGGCCTGCGGGATAAATGTCGGGAACAGCGATATAATCCGCCAAAGTCGGATGCAAACCGTCACGACTGAACTGACAGACCACACCATAAGGTTTGTTGAACAGCACGATACGGCTCATTTTATTTTTTCACAGTTTGAAATTTCAAGCGGGATAATCCGTTGGCTGCCGAGCCATCGCTGAAAAGAGCCGGCAACAGGCATAAAGTATACGAAGAAATAGTCAGCCCTCCTTAACTAAATGAGATAAACATGACGAGCCCCAAAATAATTTACACGATGGTCGATGAAGCCCCCGCACTGGCGACTTATTCTTTGCTGCCCATCGTGCAAGCCTTCACCAAGGCAGCCGGTGTCACCGTTGAAACCAGAAATATTTCCCTCGCCGGGCGAATACTGGCGAATTTCCCCGAGCATCTGAGCCCATCACAGAAGGTCGCCGACGAGCTGACCGAGTTGGGTGAGCTGACACTGAAGCCGGAAGCGAACATCATCAAGCTGCCCAACGTGAGCGCCTCCCTCCCGCAACTGAAAGTCGCCATCAAAGAATTGCAATCGCAGGGATACAAGGTGCCGAATTACCCGGATGACCCGCAGACGGACGCTGAAAAAACACTCAAAGCACGCTTCAACAAGGTGCTCGGCAGCGCGGTGAACCCAGTGCTGCGCGAAGGCAACTCCGACCGCCGCGCGGCCGCTTCGGTCAAACAATACGCGCGCAAGCATCCGCACCGCACAGGCAAGTGGACTGCCGACTCCAAGACCCGTGTGGCGCACATGAATAGTGGCGATTTCTACGGCAGCGAAAAATCCGTGACCGTGACGGAAGCCGTTGCTACCCGCATCGAATTCGTGGAGCGCAACGGGAAAGTCACCGTACTCAAGGACAAGCTCAATCTCAAAGCAGGCGAAGTGATCGATGCCGCGGTGATGAGCCGCCGCGCGCTACGCCAGTTCTATGCCGAACAAATCACCGCCGCCAAGAAAGAAGACGTGCTGCTGTCTCTGCACCTCAAAGCCACCATGATGAAAGTATCCGATCCCATCATGTTCGGCCATGCCGTCTCGGTGTTTTTCAAGAACGCCTTTGACAAACACGCCGCCTTGCTCAAAGAACTCAACGTCAACGTCAACAACGGCTTCGGCGACATGGAAACCAAGGTGTTTGCGCTACCCGAAAGCAAACGCGCCGCGCTAGTAGCCGACATTGCCGACTGCTTCCGCACACAAGCACCGCTGGCAATGGTGAATTCCGATAAAGGCATTACCAATCTGCATGTACCCAGCGATGTGATCATCGACGCATCCATGCCCCCCATGATTCGCGACGGCGGCAAGATGTGGGGCGCGGACGGCAAAGCCTACGACACGCTGGCCGTGATCCCTGACCGCTGCTATGCGAGCATCTATGTCGCCACCGTAGAGGACTGCAAGAAGAACGGCGCACTCGACCCCGCCACAATGGGCTCGGTACCCAACGTCGGCCTGATGGCGCAGCAGGCCGAGGAATACGGCTCGCACGACAAGACTTTCGAAATAGCTGCCGACGGCGTGGTGCGCATCGTCGATGCGAACGGAAAAATCCTGCTGGAACAAGCAGTCGAACAGGGCGACATCTTCCGCGCCTGCCAGACCAAAGACGCGCCGATCCAAGACTGGGTCAAACTCGCCGTCACGCGCGCGCGCCTGAGCAACACACCCGCCATCTTCTGGCTGGACAAGGATCGCGGCCACGATGCGCAGATCATCGCCAAGGTCGAAAAGTATCTCAAGGATCACGACACCAACGGACTGGACATCAAGATCATGGAACCGGCGGATGCCTGCCGCGCCACGCTGGCGCGCGCGCGCAAAGGACAGGACACCATCTCCGTCACCGGCAATGTGCTGCGCGACTACCTCACCGACCTGTTCCCCATCCTGGAACTCAACACCAGCGCCAAGATGCTCTCCATCGTGCCGCTGATGAACGGCGGCGGTTTGTTCGAGACCGGCGCGGGCGGTTCGGCTCCCAAACATGTACAGCAGTTCCAGCAGGAAGGCTATCTGCGCTGGGATTCGCTGGGCGAGTTTCTCGCACTCGGCGTATCACTGGAACACCTCGCGCAGAAATTCGGCAATGCCAAAGCGCAAGTGCTGTCCGACACACTGGATCAGGCGATTGGCAACATCCTCGACCACGACAAATCTCCCGCCCGCAAAGTCGGCGAGATCGACAACCGAGGCAGCCATTTCTATCTGGCCTTGTACTGGGCACAGGCACTGGCCGCGCAAAGCAAAGACAAGGAGATACAGGCACGTTTCACACCGCTAGCCCAAGCCTTGACCCGCAACGAAACCAAGATCAATGCCGAGTTAATCGCGGCACAAGGCAAACCGGTGGACATGGGCGGCTACTACCACCCCGACTTCGCCAAAACCTCGCAAGCGATGCGCCCGAGCGCCACGTTCAATGCGGCATTAGCCGCCATCTAATCTGTTAATTCAGGCCGATAAAAAGCCCGCCACTTT
>JAGVIV010000181.1 GCA_020055845.1 Betaproteobacteria bacterium | reverse complement strand
TGGAAGCATCCCACCCCCGGTTCGGCATGGGCCGTGAATATATCCGGGGATGGACGCTGGGTCGTGGCATCTTATGGCGACGGCACAATACGCTGGCATCGGGTCTCCGATGGCGTTGAGCAGATGGCGCTCTTTCCCCATGCGGACAAAAAACGCTGGGTGATGTGGACATCTTCCGGCTATTACGATGCTTCCCCGGGCGCGGAAGATTTGATTGGCTGGCATCTGAATAGCGGTAAAGAACATGCGGCGGATTTCTTTCCGGCTTCTCGCTTCCGTGAACGCTACTATCGCCCCGATGTGTTGGCGAAAGTTTTTGATACGCAGGACGAAGCCAGTGCCGTGAGAATAGCGAATGCTGAATCCGGCCGTAAGCAGACTGCAATGGCTTCTATCGCGCAGATATTGCCGCCGGTGGTGGAGATCATTTCTCCAGTGGCTGATGCGGCTGTGCGGTCGAACAAGGTCACGGTGCGTTACCGCGTGCGCACACTGGCCGATGCGCCCGTGACGGGCATCCGTGTCCGCGTGAACGGACAGTCGGTTAGTGATGACCGCGCATTGAAGCGCAAGGAGGAGTCGGGCGGCGACATTCGCGAGATTGAGGTCGTCATCCCCGAGCAGGACAGCGACATTGCGCTGTTTGCCGAGAACAAGAACGGTATGTCCACAGCTGCATTGCTGCATCTTGAGTGGGCGGGTAAAGCCGCCGCTGTCGAAGCTGTGCAGTTCAAACCCAAGCTGTACGTGTTGGCGGTAGGCGTGTCGAAATACAAGAACTCCGAGTACAACCTGGGGCTGGCTGCCAAAGATGCAACAGACTTTGCCGCGGTGCTGAAAAAACAGCAAGGCCGGTTGTATGGCGAGGTGGTCGTGAAGCTGCTAACCGATGAAGCCGCCTCGCGCGACGATGTGGTGGATGGCTTGGACTGGTTAAAGCAACAAGTCACGGCACGCGATGTGGGCATGATGTTCATCGCCGGGCACGGCATGAACGACAATCAGGGAAAATATTTCTTCCTGCCGCACAACGCCGATCCGGACAAGTTGCTGCGTACCGGTGTAGCGCAAACCGATATTCGCGATACGCTGAATTCGCTGGCGGGCAAGGCGGTGTTTTTTGTGGATACCTGCCACGCGGGTAATGCCTTGGGCACCTCCAAGACCCGCGCCATCGGCGGCACGGCCGATGCCTTCATCAACGAACTGGGCTCCGCGGAAAACGGCGTGGTGGTGTTCTCCTCGTCAACGGGAAAACAGTTGTCGCAGGAAAACCCGGCATGGGGCAACGGCGCGTTCACTAAAGCGGTGGTCGAGGGCTTGAGCGGCAAAGCGGACTTTACTAAAAACGGCAAGATCACCCACAAGGGGCTGGACTATTACGTGACCGAGCGGGTGAAGGAGTTGACCCACGGACAGCAGTCGCCGGTCGCTATCGCACCGAATGGCATCACCGATTTTCCGATTGCAGTGACGGGGAAATAGGCGGAGCTTTTCGTGGGAGCGGCTTCAGCCGCGAATGGGGATTGAGGAGCGCAAGGAATTCGTGGCTGAAGCCACTCCCACAGGAAGCAGTGTTTAACTGGGTTCTCGCTTTCGCGGGATAAGCAGCCACTTGCTGGCTTAGTGGATTGGCGAGTGGTTTTATCAAGGATAAAGCCGAACAAATCATGCTTCCTTAGTTTTCGGGTGGACGGACAAAAATCGGATGAAGCTTTCGTATTTAAATGACATGGAGAAAGACATGACACGCATTTATTCTTTGGCAGCATTGCTTTTGTGTAGTCCGGCATTGATGGCGGCCCAGCTTAGTGGGCAGGGCTGGGGTGATACCGAAGCGGCCGCCAAACGGGAAGCGCTGGCAAACCTGTCTTCGCGCATCAGCGTCACCGTGCGCAGCAAGGTAACAAACAAGAAAACAATCTCATCCAAAACCGTCGATGCAAAAAGATCGGATTCGGTGAATCAGGTGGCGGAGAACAGTGTTGAAACAGAATCCGAGCTGCCCATCCTCGGCGCGGAATTCAACAGCCAAAAATCGGACGGCAGATTTGTGGTGGAGGTTGTGCTGGATGGTGCGCGCAGTCGCACCCTGTATGAGCGGCGCCTGAACGAGTTGCGCCAACAAATCGCGGCACTGAATGCGCGCTTCGACATAACACAGGGTAATGAGGCGCAATACCATCTGCTCATGGATATGCTGACGCAATTAAACGAATATAAAAAGCTCAATACCGTGGCGATTTATCTGGGCAGCAATCAGGCTGAGCCTGTCGTGAGTGAAACGGATGTGCGCCAGAAGCTGCGCGCCGTCACCCGGCAAGTGGATAGTTTGAATCTGGCTGCCAAGCTGCTGGCAGAAGATATTGCGGAGACGGGCATCTATGTGTTCCCGCCTGCCGCGCGCGGTGCCGATGAGATCACGCCGTTCGCGGCCCTGTTAAAAGATAAGCTTGCTGCAAACCTCAAGACGGTAAGCGATCCGCAAGCTGCGACTTATACGATGACGGGTGAATATGCCGAGTCGGCAGGCGGTATCGATGTCACTTATCAACTGGTCGATAAAGAATCCTCCACTTTACAGAGCCGCAGTGTGCGTCTGGTTAAAGCCGCTTATGCCGGACTGGAGACCAAACCCAAGACCGTGAGCTTCGAGCAGTTGCTCAAAGCGGGCGTGGCCGTTTCGGGTGATTTGCATGTCGATATATCAACCAGCAAAGGCAAGCACGATCTGTTGTTCACCGAAGGCGAAGAAGTCGAGCTATTCGTCAAGCTGAGCGAGGCCGGATATTTCTACGTGGTGGGGCACACCCTTAAGGACACGGAAAAAAATTCCTATCTGCTGGAGCTGCGTGAGGTTGAGGGGCCGCGCAAATTCGTCCAGTTCGTCAATGCGGACGATGCCAACAAACTCATCAGCATCGGCAAGTTCGAGGTGAGTGTGCCCTTCGGCGTGGAAGGTTTGCAGGTGTTCGCATCCAGCAAAGACTTGCTGGAGAGTTTGCCCCCGACTCAGCAGGACAGCGCAACCGGTCTTTACCTCATCTCCGCCTCGCCGCAGGAAGGGGTGACTAAAACCCGCGCGCTGGTGAGAAAGAAAAAAGAAAATGCGCAGACCGCCGAGGGTTCGTTGATCTTTACCACGCAAGTGCGCAGCCATTGATTAGTTGACGGGGTGGTATCGCATTCGGATTTGCTCAGAGATTTCCTAATGCGATTTCATCTCTGTCATATAGAAATCCAAGCTTTTCAGGAATATAAAAGATGGGTAAGTTGATATTTTTGGATTTCGACGGAGTGCTACGACGCACCACATCCAATCCATCTCAATTCGACAGGGACTGTCTGGATAATTTTGAGTCGGCGATGCGTCAATGTTCTGTTTCCAAGATTGTGATTTCGTCCACATGGCGGCTTGCTTTATCCCTCAAAGAGTTACGCAGTCGATTCTCGCCAGATATTGCGGTACGCATCATAGGTATCACGCCGGAAAATCTGGAGGATGAACCCCACGCTAGACACGCCGAGATACTCGCGTTTATGCAGGAAAAGAAAATAACGGCCTTGCCATGGGTTGCGATAGACGATGATCCGTCGCATTTTCCGCCGGGTAGTCCGCTCCTGCTGACAGATTCCCATAGTGGCTTCGATACAGCATGTGCTGCACGGCTGATAAAGATGCTGCACGAATAACTGATTAGATCGTGTTTGAGTCTAAAAGGTGCTGAATGACTAGACCTCTGGATAGATTTGTTTGCGAGACACCGCAAGAAAAAGCTGCGATAAATTTACTGCCACGCCGCTGGATCAGCAGCCTTACTTGAGCGGATAGCTGTCTGAACTACTTTCTGTAGCCCTTCCGCATCGAGGCCGAGCAGAATAAACAAATCGCCTTTTTTACTCTGGCGCGCTGCGTATATCCTGGCCTCTGCAGGTAACGCTTTACTGATCTGCTTTGCAACCGCTGCATTGATTCTGTCCAGCTTTGCCGGATCGACACTTTCCCCGGAAAAATATTGGGTGAGCATTTGAGCGGAGATGATTTGCAATCTAAAGCCCAGCGCCTCGCGTGCGCTTTGGCTGGCCGTTTCCATCATCACCCCTATCCCGGAGTCGCTGGCTCTCGACATGCCCGTCACCTGCACTTCCAATCCATCGATAGGTGCATCGCACACCCAGCCGGGAGCAACCTCGTCACTGCCAAAGAATGTGCAATCCATCGCCGCGAAGCTAGGCTTTATTGCAGCCAGAAATAGAACGAGAAACAAGGCAGCAGAATTTCTGTAAATCATTTTTTCCTCCGTAACATAGTAAATTTCTGAAACACACCATTATTGATCTGGGCACGAACAAGGGGGCTGTGCGCGCCCCCCAAACGGGTATTAATTTG
>JAGVIV010000247.1 GCA_020055845.1 Betaproteobacteria bacterium | reverse complement strand
TTCAAAGTTGGATACAAAGCCGTTCTCGGACTCAATTTCGCGATATTCCGAGATGACGCGTGTCTTTCCGTCTTTATGGAATATGGTCTGTTCGGAAAAGGTGTGGATGAACAAAGGATCAGTCTTTCCTCCCAGCATATAGTATCTGCGCTTCCATTTGACCTTCAGCTCTGGATTGACCTGAGTCTCTTTTGCATAAACGCTAGGTTTTCCGTCAAGAAGACTTTCTACATAGCGGATCTGTTCGTCGTCTCCTGCCAATATGTCCGCATATTTCTGCAAAGCTCTGGCAACAGCCCCATCCAGCGTCTTCGACTTTGCTATAAGGGCAATCTTTCCGGGACGGGCCGGAGGCATAACCATCCACGTTGGTAGCTGGCCTTTGTAACTCAGGTTATGGCGCATGACGCCATCCACATCCACCGCAAGCTTGGCAGTTACCACACAAAGGTAATTATCTTTTTTATCCTTGCGCGCCGCCTCTTCTTTGCTAATGACCTTGACCAGGGTATCGCTCAAACTCGCAGCCTCCGCTGGTTTTTCCGCAGAAAGCTCCTTGGCTTTTTCCAGGGGAGAAGACACGGGAACCGGCAGGATCGCTCCCGCATAGATGAGCGATTGATTTTTCAGGAATCCCAACGCGGCACGACAGGCTTCTGTGTTCGTCTGGGCATAGGCGATTCCCTTAAGCTCGTATGTCTCGCCTGCCTCTGCCGCAAGGGAAATGCAGGCGTAAATCAGGATTAATCCGAGTCGTTTCATATTCACTCCCCCAACCTTTCCGTTCCTCACGCAACCGGCCCGTACCCAGTTCACTCCCACTCTATGGTTGCGGGCGGCTTACCGGAAATATCGTAGACCACGCGGTTGATGCCGCGCACTTCGTTGATGATGCGGTTGGAAACTTTGCCCAGCAACTCGTAAGGCAGATGCGCCCAGTGTGCGGTCATAAAGTCCTGTGTCTGTACCGCACGCAGGCTGACCACCCATTCGTAGGTGCGCCCGTCGCCCATCACACCGACGCTCTTGACCGGCAGAAACACGGTGAAGGCTTGTGAGGTGAGTTCGTACCAAGTCTTGCCACTGGCATCGCGCGTGTTGCGCAACTCTTCCATAAAGATGGCATCGGCGCGGCGCAGTAACTCGGCGTACTCATGCTTCACTTCGCCCAGAATGCGCACACCCAAGCCGGGGCCGGGGAAAGGATGGCGGTACACCATGTCGGCAGGCAAACCCAATGCCACGCCGAGTTCGCGCACTTCGTCCTTGAACAACTCGCGCAACGGCTCCAGCAGTTTCAAATGCAAGCTGTCCGGCAATCCGCCCACGTTGTGGTGCGACTTGATGGTGTGCGCCTTTTTGGTCTTGGCTCCGGCGGACTCGATCACGTCGGGATAGATAGTGCCCTGTGCCAGCCACTTAGCTTGCTTCAGCTTGGCGGACTCGCGCTGGAACACCTCGACGAATTCGCGGCCGATGATTTTGCGTTTCTGCTCGGGATCGGACACCCCGGTCAGATGCTTCATGAATTCTTTGCTGGCATCAACGTGAATCACTTTCACGCCCAGATTTTGGGCAAAAGTTTCCATCACCTGCTCGGCTTCGTTCAGGCGCAACAGGCCGTTGTCTACGAAGACGCAAGTGAGTTGAGTACCGATAGCACGATGCAGCAGTGCCGCAGCAACAGAGGAATCCACACCGCCGGACAAGCCCAGAATGACTTCTTCATCGCCGACCTGCGTGCGGATTTTTTCCACTGCCTCGCTGATGTAGTCCGGCATATTCCAGTCTTTACCGCAGCCGCAGATGTCATGCACAAAGCGCTCCAGCAGAGCTTTACCCTGATGGGTGTGCGTCACTTCGGGATGGAATTGCACCGCGTAAAAATGGCGCGACTCGTCCGCCATTGCCGCAATGGGCGTGGATTCGTTGGAGGCGATTACCGAGAAACCTTGCGGCAGCTTGGTTACCTTGTCGCCGTGGCTCATCCACACATCGAGCATGCCGTGGCCTTGCGCGTTGCTTTTATCCTGAATACCGTCGAACAATTTGCTGTGGCCTTGCGCGCGGATTTCGGCATAACCGAATTCACGTACCTTGCCGCTTTCCACCGCGCCGCCCAATTGCGCCGCCATGGTCTGCATGCCGTAGCAAATGCCCAGCACGGGAACGCCCAACTCGAACACAGCTTGCGGCGCTTTCGGCGTTTCTTCTTCATAAACCGAATTCGGGCCGCCGGAAAGAATCACGCCGGAAGGTGCGAATGCCTTGATGTCCGCCTCCGCCATATCCCACGAATGCAGCTCGCAATAAACATTGGCTTCGCGCACTCGCCGGGCAATCAACTGGGTGTACTGGGAACCGAAATCGAGGATGAGGATTTTCTTATGCATGGTTTCTTCAGGATTGAGAATATAGGAATGAGGATTTAGGTTATGAGGATTCAGGAGAGACTTTACTCAATCCTAAATCCTCGCTCCTCAATCCTAGTCAATATGGTAGTTCGGCGCTTCTTTGGTGATTTGCACGTCATGCACGTGCGATTCGCGAATGCCCGCAGCCGTAATTTGCACGAATTCCGCGCGCTCATGCACCGCAGGAATATTCTCACAACCGAGGTAACCCATGGTTGCGCGCAAACCACCCATCAATTGGTGAATCACGGCCAGCACGCTGCCCTTGTAAGGCACACGGCCTTCGACGCCTTCGGGAACCAGTTTGTCCTGATTGCCTTCGTTGTCTTGGAAGTAACGGTCGCTGGAGCCTTGCTGCATCGCACCTAAGCTGCCCATGCCGCGGTACGACTTATAAGAACGGCCTTGGAACAATTCGATCTCGCCAGGTGCCTCTTCCGTACCGGCGAATAAGCCGCCCAGCATCACCACATTGGCACCCGCCGCAATCGCCTTGGAAATGTCGCCGGAGAAACGCACTCCGCCGTCTGCGATTAATGGAATTCCCGTGCCGCGCAATGCATCGGCCACGTTTTGAATTGCGGTGATTTGCGGCACGCCCACACCCGCCACGATACGTGTGGTGCAGATTGAGCCGGGACCGATACCAACCTTAACGCCGTCCGCGCCGTGATCAACCAGTGCGCGCGCAGCTGCGCCGGTGGCAATGTTGCCGCCGATGACTTCGATCTTGGGGAAGTTCTTTTTAACCCACTGCACGCGATCAAGCACGCCCTGCGAATGGCCATGGGCGGTATCCACCACGATCACGTCCACACCGGCTTCGGCTAGCAAAGCCACGCGCTCTTCGGTGCCCTCTCCCACGCCCACTGCGGCCCCCACGCGCAAACGCCCCAACTCGTCCTTGCAGGCATTCGGGTGTTCGTTGGACTTGAGAATATCTTTCACCGTCATCAAACCGCGCAACTCGAATGCGTCATTCACCACCAGCACGCGCTCGATGCGGTGTTCGTGCATCAGGCTGCGCGCCTCTTCCAACTGCGCATTTTCTTTAACTGTTATCAGGCGTTCGCGCGGTGTCATGATGGCGCGCACGGGTTGATCCAATCGGGTTTCAAAACGCAAATCGCGGTTGGTCACGATGCCGAGCAATTGGTTTCCCTGCACCACCGGCAAGCCGGAAATCTTGAATTTACGGGTCAGATTGATGACTTCGCGCACGGTCATGTCGGGCGAAACGGTCACCGGATCCTTCACCACGCCGCTCTCGAAACGCTTGACCTTAGAAACCTTGTCCGCCTGT
>JAGVIV010000123.1 GCA_020055845.1 Betaproteobacteria bacterium | reverse complement strand
TTGGGGGCGGCGCGCGAGGCTCAGTGAGCGGCGGGTCAGTCGTGCGGGCTTGCGGGCGACTCAAAACAGGCGAGATGCCGCTTGGGATGGGCGGCGGGCCGCTGCGCACCAGGGAAGGCCTCTGTTTTCCATGCCGGTCATGCATTGGCGAACCTTGCGCGCGGGTCGCCATCAGCGGCTCGTCGCGCTGTTTTGCTTGCCAGCGTCACGGCGTCGTTGACCTTCACATGTCATTGGGTGGATGTAAAACCGGGATGCAGTAGCCCCATGCCACCCCCCTTTGTGCAACACATGGAAGCGCCCGATGCCACGCCACTGGCCACCCCACCAGCCGCAACACTGCCCGCCAATTCCGTTGGCCGATGGCACGCATGAGCGTGTGACGTGCAGCCTATCTAACCCCTCGCTCAAGCAGCGCGCCAATGGGAGGCATCTCAAGGAATTGCCCAGTAAAATTCGCCAATGACCTAATATCAAATTGAGGCGGGGCCGTTTTGTGTATTTATCAAGTCAGGCGCGCAATTTCCGAGGAGCTTGCATGAAGGCCTTTGCATTTATTCTCTCTTCAATACTTGCACAACAAGTATGGGCAAGTAACTCATGCTTTGATAATCAAGCGATAAAAGATTTGATCGCTGCGTCTGAAGCTATCGACAGCTGCTTCGCTAAAGATGTAAATGACTGCGAAGTTGACAAAATGACTGTTGACGAACAGCAGGAATTAAGCAGCCAACGATTGATACCATACGACAGGTCCAAAAATTCTTTAATGAACGATGCTACTGGTGTTGTATCTGCTGAGTTGACAAAGGGTGGACGTGTAGCAGTGACTTCTGGTCAAAAAATTTCAAGTTGTCACATAATTACCTCCGCGCATCTTTTATATAAAAACGGCGGCGTTTCAGTAGATGACCAAGACTTTCCTGCGCTCAAAGATTCAGAGAGTTTCGATCTTAAATTTCACACTGGTCAAGCCTGTGATTCAAAACGTTTTAACAAAACGGTTGGCGCTCAAGTGTTTTTTAAAATGACTGATGCTGGAAAAGACTTTGTCTGCGACGGAAAGGATGCTTCTGGTGCGTGTCTAAAAAGACATTTTTATGGAAAAAGTGATCTGGTTATCTTGAAGTTAAAAACTTATATCAAAAATGATTTAAATGTCTTTAAATTAAAAACGACTCCAATGGGGATTTCGAATTTCGGTGATAGAGTAAATTGCTGGGGCTATCCAGGGCACAACAGCCAAATACAATTGCCTAAAGAAATTTCCGATAAATTATTGTGGTTTCAAAAAGACGCAAGAATTTTTAGAGGAATTAATGCGAGAGGCGTTTTGACTAATGCCACTGCTTATCCAGGTATGTCAGGTGGTGGTTGCTCCACGGCTTCAAACCCGAGGGAGTTGCTTGGGGTTTTCGCATATAAAAATAGCCGAAGTGGCATCTCTGCGATTGAAGTGACTGCTGAGACGGTTGATGCTAAAAGTGCTAACTTCTTGTCTTCTTTTCAGTATTTGGCTGAGAGATACAAAAAAGCCACCGAAAAGGACATCGCTGATCTTGATAAAGAATGTGACTGATATGGACGCCATGCTAGGTTCAGCTAGTTCGGAACGGGAAATTTCCGTGTATTCGTAAGGCATCTTAATCACAATCAACTGGAGTTTCTAAAAAATGGCAAATCCACTCGAAGAGGCTGCGAAACTGGTGCCGGATCTTTACTACGATCTTATTGCCAGGATATTACCCGGCGGATCTTTATTGACCGCCTTTGTGTTTAGCCTACCCGAAAATGCGCTACTGTCGGCGGTGCACGCAAAGTACGGGCTATGGTTCTTGGCTTTCGGCGGATACATCATTGGCATGATTTTGACGGCTTTGTCTTCAATCTTGTTCGACGTCATAGTATTTCGTCTCGTATCCCTCAAAAATCTGCCGCTGGCCCACGCCATTGGAGGTCAGGCGCACTACCTCAACATTGAGCGGACTGTACGCAAGCACCCCGACCAGTCCAGTCGCATCTGGAAGATGGTCGCTGAGAAGGTGTGCTTCGAAAACGGTGTTATCACGGTCATCGTTCTTTGGTTGCTCCTTCCCTCTACGCCTAAAGCATCGGAGATTACTTCAACCCTGCCGCTGGCATTACTCGGGATCCTTCTCGCTTGGCTACTTCGAGCGATATCACTCAGTGGGCGCGTCGATAGCGCA
>JAGVIV010000026.1 GCA_020055845.1 Betaproteobacteria bacterium | reverse complement strand
TTGTGTTTTGTGTGGTGATTTTCTTCGCGCCGGAAATCGGTGGATATTTCATCGAGGCAAATAACTTCGTTCCCGCCAATCCGATGAAGACTCCGGAACATATCGCACCGGTGTGGTACTTCACCCCGTATTACGCGATCCTGCGAGCAGTGCCGCCATTGTTCGGTTCGCAATTTCCGGGTGTGGTAGCGATGGGCGTGGCTACGATGATCTTCTTTTTGCTGCCATGGCTGGATCGCGGCAAGGTCAAATCGATCCGTTATCGCGGCCCGATCTACAAAGGATTTTTGGCTGCGTTCGTGGTGAGCTTCATCGGTTTGGGTTATCTGGGGATGTTGCCTTCAACGCCGGCATACACCGTGGCTGCGCGCGTTCTATCGGTTGTGTATTTTGCATTTTTCTTCTTGATGCCCTGGTATACCAAGATAGACAAATGCAAGCCTGAGCCTGAACGCGTGACATCCAGATAATTGATAGGGGACGGCAGAGATGAATGTAATCAAAAAACTATGGGTGCTGCTGTTGGCAGCACCGGCAATGGCAATCGCCAGCAGTGAAGTTCATTTGGATAAAGTGGCCATCGATTTGAATAATCAGGCCTCGTTGCAGCGGGGCGCGAAACTGTTTACTTCACGTTGTCTGGCCTGTCATGCGGCGAGTTATATGCGGTACAACCGTCTGAGCGATATAGGGATGAACGAAGCGCAGGTCAAGAAAGAAATTGAGTTGCCGGAAGATGTGCAGATCAGCTCGAAGATGCAATCCGTGATGGATGCCAACACGGCAAAATTGTCTTATGGCGTGGCACCGCCGGACTTGAGTGTGATTGCACGTTCGCGTGGTGCGGACTGGTTGTATACCTATATGCGGAGTTTCTATATCGATCCGACGCGGGCGAGCGGCTGGAACAACACGACCTTTCCCAATGTGGGAATGCCCTTCGTGTTGGCCGATTTGCAAGGTGAGCAAATCCTGAAAATCGACAAACATGACGGCCACGAAATAAAAAGTCTGGTGTTGAATACACCGGGTTCAATGCGTTCCGACGAGTACGATAGCGCGGTCACCGACCTGACGAACTATCTGGTATTTATGGGCGATCCGGGTGAAGTGATGCGCCACAAAATCGGCTGGATCGTATTGGCTTTCCTTTCAATACTGCTGGCACTGGTGTATGTATTGAAAAAGGAAATATGGAAGGACATTCACTGAGACATCAATTCTGGGGTAAGGGCTGAAATTTACCCTTGCCCCAGAGATTTCAGGGAATGTGCTATTAGATGGTTGCGGTCATGACGGCACGCATTTTAGCCATGGCTTTTTGCTCGATTTGGCGTATGCGCTCGGCGGAGACTTTGAATTCGGCGGCAAGGTCATGCAGGGTCGCAGCCTTGTCGCTGTCTAGCCAGCGGGCTTCGACGATACGGCGGCTTCGCTCATCCAGACTGGCCATAGCATGTTTCAATCCGCTGCTTTCCAATCTTTCAAACTCGCTGCGCTCGAGCATCTGATCAGGTTCGCTTTCGCTGTCTGCCGCCAAATAACTGATGGGTGCAAAGCTGTGCTCGTCGTCGGAGTTGTCCGATTCTAAGGACATCTCGTGATTGCCAAAACGTGTTTCCATTTCCACCACATCGCGTTCGCTGACATTCAACTCTTGCGCGATGCGCGACACTTCCTGCGGGCGCAAGGTACCCAAACCTTGCTTCATACTGCGCAGATTGAAGAACAGTTTGCGCTGGGCTTTGGTTGTGGCAATTTTCACCAAGCGCCAATTGCGCAGGATATATTCGTGCATTTCCGCGCGTATCCAATGCAAAGCAAAAGATACCAGACGCACCCCGCGCTCGGGATCAAAGTGTTTGACCGCTTTCATTAGCCCGATGTTGCCTTCTTGCACGAGATCCGCTTGCGGCAAGCCGTACCCGGCGTAACCGCGGGCCACGCTCACTACGACACGCAGGTGCGACAGCACCAGTGCACGCGCGGCATCAAGATCGTTATCGCGACGAAAACGTGTGGCAAAGTCCAACTCCTCCTCGTGCGTGAGCACGGGAAGATTTCTCACCGAGGTGATGTAACTATCAATGCTGCCGACTGCAGACGGCATGGGTAACGACAGGGTATAGCTCATATGCGGGTACCTCCTGTGGGAATTCTAGCACTCGCGCCGATAGAGTGCTAGCGGCAGGATAGGTTCAAAAAATATTGTTAATAATGCGGGTTATCCTCGCTGCCAAGGGGAATTGGCAAAGAGGCCGATAATTAGGGCATAATCCATACTAAAGATAATGTTTTATCTGGGCTCGTCATGAATAAAGAAGAAGAGTTGCGCGCAATTAGCAAGCTTGTTTTTGAGCTGACCGTCGCCAGCAGTCTCACGTCAGACTTGGACGTGCTGCTGGAAAGGTTGTTTTCGGTATTGCGTGATTTTCATGATTTGCCTCTGGAACCTCGTGGTGCAGTGGTCTTGCTCAATCCGCGCGGACGTTATTTCCAAGTCGCTCAATTCGGTATGGAGCCGGTGTGGAAGTCGCATTTGCGCTGGGAGTCGGGTGCGTTCGCTTCTGCCGAGGTGGCACGCGACTGTCGGCTTGAGACACTGAGCTTTGATATTGATGGACGCGAAGGCGCGCAAGCCGCCCCGCAACGCTTGTTCCTTTTGCCTTTGGTCATCGATTCGCAAGGAATCGGATACACGGCATTATTTGTGCCGCTTGAGTACGAGATAACCCCTATCCATTACGACTTCATGAACGACTTGGCGCGTGCGCTTTCCGGTTTGGTGAACCGCGCACTGACCAATGAAACGCTGCGTATCCGGGAGCTTGAACTTGAGGATGCGCGTGCCGATGCAATCCGTAGTCTCGGTGTCGCATCTGAATACCGCGACAACGAGACGGGGTGGCACATTATGCGCATGACCAATTTTGCGCAGGCGATTGCCAAAGCGATGGGGCTTGCAGCTGATCAGCGCGAGTTGTTGTATATCGCGGCACCAATGCATGATGTGGGCAAGATTGGTATTGCGGACGCGGTCTTGCTCAAGCCCGGTAAGTTGACGAATGACGAGTTCGACATCATGAAGACGCATACGGATATCGGCGTGACCATTTTGACCGGAAATGATTCACTGATCGCGGCAGCGCGGGATATCGCCGGTTCCCACCATGAACGATGGGACGGGACGGGATACCCGCAGGGCCTGTCCGGAGAACAGATACCAATCTTGGCGCGTATTTGCTCTGTGGCGGATGTATTTGATGCGTTGACTTCGACACGCCCGTACAAAAAAGCATGGACCGTGGAAGAAGCGGAAGCTTGGATTCTGTCCGAATCTGGAACGTATTTCGATCCCGTTATCGTGGAGGCGTTCAAGGCCGCGATGCCCGAAATATTGCGTGTGCGCGAACTATACCGGGATGACATTATTGATCCCAAGCAGGTGTTGAAGTTGCCGCCCTTGCCCGAGCGCGAAAATGCATGGATACCTTGGGAAGAGAGTCTCAGTGTGGGTATCGATATTATCGACGAGCATCACCGTTATTTATTCGATCTGATTAATGATTTGCATGAAGTCGTGGTTAATAAACGCGGCGCACGCGAAGTGGCACGGGTGATTAAAGCTTTGGATGCGTATGCCAAAGTCCATTTCCGCAGTGAAGAGCAGATGATGGCGCACTATGATTACCAGGGTATGCGCCAGCAGGAACATCAGCATTACGCTTTCGAGGCGAAGATTCGTGAGTTCTACGAAGAATTGCACGCCAATCCATTGGTGGCGCAATTCGATGTTTTGTCCTACCTGCGCGACTGGCTGGTGAAACACATCCTGGTGGAGGATGCAAAGCTGCGTGCTTTGGTAAATGCCTAGCCGCAGAACAGGTTCTAGGAGGTTAGTGTTTTTCCATCTGCAAGGCGATGCGCTGCATCATATCCAGTCCCTCGTTCACAACATGCTCCAGCATCGGAGCAAGGTAAGGTAAAGACAGCGCCAGTGTGGCAAAACCAACGGTCAGCGTGATGGGAAAGCCGACGGCGAAGATGTTAAGTTGCGGAGCACTACGCGTCAGGATACCGAGGGCAAGATTGGTAATCATCAGCGCGCCAATCAAGGGCATGGCGAGTTGCAGGGAGTGGGTGAAAATAGTTGTTCCCCATTCGGCCAAAGTGCGGAATGCGGCTGCGGCGGGCAGGGCGGCGCTGATGGGAAAAGCTTGGAAACTGTCGGCCAGCGCGGCCAGCATATACAGATGTCCGTTCATGGCAAGAAAAGCCAACGTGGCAATGATGCCGAGGAACTGTGCAATGACCGGGGCATAAGACGCGTTTACCGGGTCGTAGAAACTCGCAAACCCAAGACCCATCTGCATGCCGGCAAGATCGCCCGCCATCTCTACCGCGGTGAATATCAGCCGCATCGTCAATCCCATCGCCAAGCCCGCCAATATCTGCTGCACCAGAACGAGCAAGCCCTGCGCGCTGGCCGGATCGATATTCGGTACATTGATGGTCGGAGCGATGACGATGGTGATAAGCATCGCCAAGGCAATTTTGACGCGTATCGGAATCTGTTTGTTGCCTAGTACCGGTGCGCTGGAGATGAGCGCCAAGATACGCGCCAGCGGAAAAATAAAGGCGGCAATCCATGCGGTAATCTGGGCACTGGTGACACTGATCATAGTCGTTACTTAGTGCTGTCCCATTTCGTGGGGGTTTGTTAATCAACTGGATTCCGGCCTTCGCCGGATAACCAGCCACTTGCCAGCTTGCTGGCTTAGTGGAGTGGCTAGTAGTTCCATCAATGACGGCCTAGGTTTAACTAGTGACTAAGGTCTAACAACGAATAATTAGACTTATCCCACCATCCACGGAATGCTGGTGAATAGGCGCTGCATATAGTCGAGTAGCAGCTCCATCATCCAGGGCCCGGCGATGATGAGCACGACGAACATACCAAGCAATTTTGGAATGAACGACAGGGTCATTTCATTGATCTGCGTGGCCGCCTGAAAGATGCTGACAATCAAGCCGATGACGAGTGCAGTAAGCAGCAGAGGAGCCGACACCAACAGGGTGAGTTCCAGTGCTTGCCTTCCTATAGTCATTACGGTTTCGGGAGTCATTTTTTTGGTTACTAGTCGTAAGTCGGGAGTCGTTAGTTGGTGTAGTCGCTGCGCAGTTTTTGTTTGAACTCAAAACCTGCGCCCAATGACTATGCTCAAGTATAAAAACTTTGTACCAGCGAGCCTATCAGCAGGTTCCATCCGTCGGCCAGCACAAACAGCATAATCTTGAACGGAAGTGAGATGACCGAGGGGGAGACCATCATCATACCCATGGACATCAGCACACTGGCGACCACCATGTCGATGATGAGGAACGGAATGAACACCACGAAGCCGATTTGAAACGCGGTCTTCAATTCGCTGGTGACGTAGGCGGGCACGAGAATTTTCATCGGCACATCTTCGGCGCTTTGCAAAGGTTCGCTATTGGAGATGCGCACGAACAGGGCCAGATCCGATTCCCGTGTCTGGCGCAGCATGAATGCCTTAAGCGGTGCACTCCCCCTGTCGTAAGCCTGCTGCAGCGAAATTTTGTTTTCGCTATAGGGCTGATAGGCATCCGCGTAAATTTTGTCCAGCACGGGTGACATGACGAAAAAAGTGAGGAACAGAGCCAACCCGATCAAGACCTGATTGGGCGGCGAAGAAGGTGTTCCGATGGCGGAGCGCAACAGAGACAGCACAATGATGATGCGCGTGAAGCTGGTCATCAGCAGCAGGACTGCGGGCAAGAAAGACAGCGAGGTGAGCAGGATGAGCGTTTGCAGGCTCAGTGAATAGGTCTGTCCGCCGCCTCCGGAAGGGACGCTGGTAAAGGCGGGAAGACCGGCTTCCGCGGCTTGGGCGAAAGGTGTTACGGCAAACAGCAAGGCGAGCAACAACAACTTAAGCCGCATTGCGTTTCTCCATCACAATCTTTAACCAGTTTTTGAATTTGTTGTCCGTCTCCGCCGCGGTTTCGATTCCGTTTGGTGGAAGGACATTCTTGGGCATTGTGTGCAGTGCTGTCACCTGCCCGGGCGCGACACCCACGACCAGCCAAGTGTCGTTTACCTCGATCAGCACAACACGTTCGCGCTGTCCGACGGCGACACCGCTAAGCACTTTAAGCGCGTTGCCCGCGGCATTCTGGGGCAGATTGATGCGCTTCAAAATCCAGGCAACCACGGCAATCGCAGCCAGCACCAGTAGTAGGCTGAGAATGACCTGAATCATGCTGCCGGAGGAAATCGCGGTGGCAGGCGGCGGTGTGTAAGCGGGGCGAACCGGATCGGCGGCATGGGCCATCGATGAACAACAGACGGAGGTAAAAACGAATATTCGCAACAGCATGACTTTAATCCTGAATAAGGGCGCTCCGGTTTGCGGAGCCACCCCGTTAGGGTACACAGATTCGGGAAAATTGCCTACTGCCTTCCCGCGTCAAGTGCGAATTTCTGTTCAGTAGGCAAGCCGCTTCCGCAGGATGGCTTGTCTACTTGTTGATACGGCGCAAACGTTCAGATGGAGTAATGATGTCGGTCAGACGGATACCCAGCTTGTCATTCACGACGACGACCTCGCCCTGCGCGATCAAAAAGCCGTTGATCAAAACATCCAGCGGTTCACCGGCCATTCCGGCCAATTCGACCACCGAGCCCTGTGCCAGTTGCAGCAGATTTTTGATGGGCATCTTGGTGCGTCCCAGTTCCACCGTGAGCTGCACGGGAATATCCAGAATCATGTCCAAATCATTGTGCGCAGTTGCGCCGCCGGCACCGCCGAATTGCTCGAATACATGCGGTTGAGCCTCGGGGGCAGCAGGGGTGGCAGCCTGCTCCGCCATCGCGGCACCCCAGTCGTCCGCGCTAATTTCTGTGTCGTCAGCCATTTTTTCCTCCATTGGATTGCTGTTCGCTATTGTCGGCGGCCAGCATCTTTACTACTTTAAGCGCGTACTGATTATTGAATACGCCGTATTTGCATTCCATCACCGGAACGCCGCTGACATGCGCGGTGACATTGGCCGGCACGTCCAGTGGCATAAAATCGCCAACCTTCATCTTGAGTACCTGGTCGACCGTGGTGCGGCCTTCGCCGAGCACGGCGGTAAGCTCGATTTCGGCAGCCTGAATCTGTTTTGACAGCATGTGCAACCAGCGCTTGTCTGCAACAACGTGATCGCCCTGCATCGTGCTGTATAGCAGTTCGCGGATGGGCTCGATCATCGAGTAGGGTTTGCAGATGTGGATCGAACCGCCGACACCGTTGAATTCCACCTCGAACGTGGTTACCACCACCACTTCATTGGGGGTGGCGATATTGGCAAATTGCGGATTTACTTCCGAGCGCACGAACTCGAATTCGAGTTTGTATACCGGCTCCCATGCTTTGCTATACGTCTCGAACAGCACGCCCAGCATCTGCTGAATGATGCGATGCTCGGTCTGGGTGAATTCGCGGCCTTCAACGCGGGTATGAAAACGCCCGTCTCCGCCGAACAGACTATCCACCACCAGGAACACCAGATTGGGGTCGAAGATAAACAGCGAATTGCCGCGCAGCGGTTTGATCTGAACCAGATTCAAATTGGCGGGAACCGGCAGATTGCGGATGAACTCCGAGAATTTCAGTACCCGTACCGGGCCGACCGACACTTCGGCGCTGCGGTGGATGAAGTTATACAAGCCGATGCGCAACAAACGCGCGAAGCGTTCGTTGATGATTTCCATCGTGGGCATGCGGCCGCGCACGATGCGTTCCTGCGTTGCCATGTTGTACGAACGCACACCATCCGCAGGCGCGGCGTCTTTATCGACGTCCTCGCTCTCGCCCGTGACCCCGCGCAGCAGCGAGTCAACTTCGTCTTGGGAGAGGAATTCTTGGCTCATGGCATCATCACTGGATAATGAACGAGGTGAACAGCACGTCCACCACCCCCTTCTTTTCCGGCGCGGCCGGAGGGGCGGATGCGGCAACGGCAGATGCGGCTTCGTCGCCTAATGGTGCTTCGGCTGCGGCTTCACCTTCGGCGGGAGCGGAAGCGGCCTCAACCTCGGATGCGACAACAGGGGCAGGAGCCGGTGCGGCTGCATGTGCCGCGGGAGCGTTATGGATGCCCAGTGCATTGTTGGCCTCGACGAGAATCTCGTTGGCCAGATGTTTTTTACCTTCCAGCGTCGCGAGTTCGGACGGGCGTTTACCCGACAACAGCAGATTTAATTTGCTGCGAATCTCGGGCAACATCGCTTTGACAGTTTCGACCAACTCCGGCTCCATCACTTTGAGGGTGATACCGATCTGCAGGTATTGGTCCGCTTCTTCGTGCTGCAGATTGACGGTAAAAGCTTCCAAGGGAATAAAGGTCGGCTCTTTCGGTGCCTCCACTTTAACTTCATGAGCGGCATCTTTGTTGTGCATGAAATACCAGCCCGCGCCACCGGCGATAGCCGATATGAGCACCGCGGCAACGATGATCAGTTTCTTTTTGCTTTTAGGCGCTTCCGCAGCGTGTGCTTCTTCTTTCTTGGCACCTGCGGGTTTTGCTGGCTTGGCCATGCTGGTTTCCTTTTCTAATGTGGATAATTATCGCGCCGAATACCAATTCCCCATCGCTGGAATAAACCAAGTAATCCGTCGTATTTCCAAGTTATTGCGCAATCAGGCGAAGGTATCAACTATACCGTTATGACGGCTGATTGGGGAGACGCGCGCACTCAGCTTGCTCGATGCATCCATTTCGCCAATCGCGCCGATACCGGCACGCGTGCCCGATGACCGGTTATCGGAATCGTTCTGCCGGTTGCGCGGAGCCTGATCGTTGACGCTGGCATTGCCCAGCATGATGCCGCTGTCCGCAAGCATTTCGCGCAACTTCGGCAACGCCTGTTCTATGGCCTCACGCACCGCAGCATGCGGGGACGAGAACAATGCTGTGGCCTGATCGCCGCTGACTTTGAGTACGACATCCATGGGGCCGAGCTGGGGCGGATTCAGATGCAACTCGGCGCTTTGTTCTTTCGAGCTGGCAAGCCAGGTGATCTTTTGATTGAACTCGTCGCCCCATTTGTCGTGTGTGACCGGAGTGTCGATGGTGAGTGTGGCGGGCAAGGCGATGGCAGGCGTGAGCGGCGCGGTCGATGCCTGCATGGAAGCCAATGCCGCGGCATTGGGCTGCGGTGCGGCAGCAAGAGCGGCGGCTTTGTCGTCGCTGTTGGCGAGCTTGTTCGGCATGGTGGCGTTCATGGTGGCCAGCATGCTGGTGAAGACCGCATCTTTCTTCGAGTCCATCAGCGCTTCGCGAGCCGCACCCATGCCGGGTTTCGCTGGGGCGGTCTTGCCTATGTCAAGACCGCTTGCCGTATTTGCCGCATCGGCTGTCGCAGCTTTGCCTAATTTTGGCAATCCACTCGCGTCAGCAGCGAGAGCGGCGGAGGCAGTTCCTGCGGCCGATGTTTGTTTGGGCAAGCCCGCGACATCGGCAGTGAGTTCGGAAACCGCTTGTTCAGAAATATCGCTTGCTGTCTGGGCGTCGACACTCTTGCCCGGCACGGAGTTGGCGATGGCTTGAGGGATGAGTGCAGCCAGCATGTCTGTGGGCAGATTTACCGGTGGCTCGGCGCCCAATACCGGAGCGGCACTGTCTTCGTCCGTGGTGATTTTCTCCAACGCGTCTTCGGCGGCTTTGTCGCTTATTTTTTTGACCGGCAACGAAGTCCCGTCGCTTGATGCAGCTTCGGATACCTGACGTGCCAGAACATCCCCGAAAGGTTTGCCCTGAGTGGCGGCGCTGTCTTCGACCGGAGCCACTGCGGAAGCGGGCTTTGCTGCGGATTGAGGGGCGCTGGTGCTGATGGGTAGATTGTTCATAATCACTCCTAAAGGTTCTGTTCTAATTCGTCGTCGTTCCGTTCTATCGCCCTGAGTGCGGCAAAGCGTCCGGAATGTTCGTCCTGCATTTTTTGTTCTGCTTTTGCTTCGCGTATCTTTTCCGCTTCGTTGTGGCGCAAAGCCAGAGTGTCGAAAGACTGCATCTTGCGTTTGCTGTCTATCAGTTCTAAACGGCCGGTTTCCGCCGACCGTGCCGCATGTTCGATGACTCCCTGTTGCTGCTCTATCGCACGGTCAAGGCGATAGATAAAATCCTGGAAATTGCGCATATCAACGGGCCCCATCCCGTTTCTTGCAGCATCCTGAAACTTCTCCTGATAGTCGCGCCGGAACTGCTGCAGCATCGCCAGTTTGTCCTGCGCCGATTGCTGCTGCTGGTTGAGCTTGCCGAGATTTTTGATCGCGGCATCATTTTTTTGTCTGGCCAGATGCAGCAAAGGCTGAAGTGAGAATGGCTTGGCCATGATCATCTCGCCGTTTCAAACAGAGCCGTGAAAGCGCTCATGCTGTCGTTGTAATGATCGGCCTCGTACATGCCCTGCTTGAGGAACTGCACTTGGCGCGGATGCATGATGATTGCCTCGTCCAAAAGCGGATCGCTACCGTGCACATAAGCACCTACGCTGATCAAATCATGGTTGCGCTGGTAATGCGCGTACAGCTGCTTGAAGCGCTGTACTTGTGAATAGTGCGCTTGGCTTACCAGATTGTTCATGGCGCGGCTGATGGAGGCCTCGATGTCGATGGCCGGATAGTGTCCCTGTTCGACTAGACGGCGCGAGAGCACGATGTGTCCGTCCAAAATCGCGCGCGCGCTGTCGGCAATTGGATCCTGTTGGTCGTCGCCCTCGGTCAGTACGGTGTAGAAAGCGGTGATGGAACCGCCACCTTCGCAGCCGTTGCCCGCGCGCTCCACTAGCTGTGGCAGCTTGGCAAATACCGAGGGCGGATAACCCTTGGTCGCGGGCGGCTCGCCGATCGCCAGCGCGATCTCGCGTTGTGCCATCGCATAACGGGTGAGCGAGTCCATGATGAGCAATACATTCTTGCCCTGATCGCGGAAATATTCGGCGATGGTCGTGGCGTAGGCAGCACCCTGCATGCGCAATAACGGACTGACATCGGCAGGGGCGGCAACCACTACGGCACGCCTCAGGCCTTCGGCTCCGAGAATGTCGGTGATGAATTCTTTCACTTCGCGACCGCGTTCGCCGATGAGCCCGACGACAATCACGTCCGCTGTGGTGTAGCGCGCCATCATGCCGAGCAGCACACTCTTGCCCACACCCGAGCCGGCGAACAGACCCATGCGCTGGCCGCGTCCCACAGTGAGCAACGCGTTGATGGCGCGCACACCGACATCGAGCGCTTCTTTAATCGGGGCACGCTCAAGCGGATTAATCGGGCGGCTTTGCAAGGTGGCACTCGGTCCGTTGCCCAGCGGGCCGAACTGGTCGAGCGGGCGACCCGCGCCGTCCAGCACACGTCCCAACAGCATGTCGCCGACGGGTAACTGGCGCGCCTGATTGCCGGTGCGGTTCTGTGTTTGCGGCAGCTCCCCGGGCGGGGTGGCTTTGTGCGCGGCCTCAAAAGGAATCACGCGCGCGCCGGGAACCAGTCCCTGCACATCGTTCTCGGGCATGAGGAAAAGTTTTTCACCGGAAAATCCGACCACCTCGGCCTCGATATTGCTGTCGGGTAATTGGATGATGCAGGTGCTGCCCACCGCCATGCGTAAGCCGACGGCCTCCATCACCAGCCCGGTGACTTTGGTCAGGCGACCGCTCACCACCAAAGGCGCGCTTTGTTTGGCCACCTCGCGGTTGGCCTGCAGCACTTCCTGCCAGCGTTGTTGGTGGGCGTTTTTCATGGCAGCAGCCAGGATGACTCCTGGCCCAAGTTGGCGCTGATACGCTGCCAGCGCGTTTCCACGGTGGCATCGATCTGGCTGTGTGCGGTCTCGATGCGCGCACCGCCGCGGGTGATTTGCGCATCCTCGAATATCTTCCAGCCGGAATGGGAGAGTTGTTCACCCATACGCGTGCGCACCAGTTCGGCATCGGCTGGATTCAGCACAATATGCGCGCCCGGATTGAAGTGCGGCAGTGTGGCGATTGCCTCGCGTATGACATCCAGCAACAGTTCGGGATTGACCTTGAGCGCTTGATGCAACATTTGTTGCGCCAGTTCCAGCGCAAGGTCGAGCAGGCTCTGCGAAACCTGCTGGTCCATCTCCTGTTCCAGTGATGCCAGTAAAGAAGACAGGCGCTGATTTTCGCTATTGGCTTTTTGCACACCTTCCGTATATCCGGCCTGATAACCCTCGTCGTGCGCCTGGCGCTGAATGTCTTCCAGTTCCGATGCGGTGGGCAGCTTGATGCCGTTGGGATTGCCGGAGACGCGGATGCCCCCGCCCGTATCGAACGAGGGCAGCTCCCAGCGCTCGTAAGCGGTGAGCTGGTCTTTGGGTGTCAGTACATCAGACATAAGCCTCGTCTCCCGCCCCGCCTATGGATATCTGACCTTCATCAGACAGGCGACGTACGATTTTGAGAATCTCTTTCTGTTCGGCTTCCACTTCGCTGAGTTTGACCGGGCCCTTGGCCTCCAAATCTTCACGCAGCATTTCGGCGGCACGTTGCGACATGTTCTTGAGAATCTTGTCGCGCAATTCTTCGCTGGCACCCTTGAGCGCCACGATGAGCGATTCGGACTGGACTTCGCGCAAGATCAGCTGGATGCCGCGATCCTCGATATCCATCACATCGTCGAACACGAACATTTCGTCCATGATTTTTTGCGCCAGTTCGGCATCGTGGCCGCGCACGGAATCCAGCACCGCATCCTGTGTGCTGCCGATGAAGTTGAGAATTTCGGCCGCGGTGCGCACCCCGCCCTTGATGGATTTTTTCCCTACCGCATTGCCTGACAGAAGTTTTGTCAGCACATCATTCAACTCGTGCAAGGCAACGGGCTGCACGCTGTCCAGTGTGGCGATACGCAGCATCACGTCGTTGCGTGTGCGCTCGGTGAGCAAAGACAGCACCGAGGCCGCCTGGTCCGGCTCCAGATGCGCCATGATGGTGGCGATGATCTGCGGGTGTTCGTTCATGACCAGATCGGCGACCGACGAAGGATCCATCCACTTCAGACTTTCGATACCGCTGGTGTCGCTGTTGTGCAAGATGCGGTCTATCAGGCCGGCGGCCTTGTCGTCGCCCAGCGCTTTTTGCAGCATGCTCTTGATATAGGCATCCGAATCCATGCCGAACGTGGTCTTTTCGGAGGCGAGCGAACTGAAATCCTCGAATACCTCCGCAATTTCGTCGCGCGTCAGATTCTTGAGCGTGACCATCGCCGCGCTGATCTTTTGCACTTCTTTAGGCTCAAGAAACTTCATGACCTCGGCGGCCTCGTCCGAGCCAAGGGTCAGTAGCAGAATGGCGCTTTTGGTAACTCCGGCATCACTCATTCTTTATTCACCCATTCTTTAACGACAGAAGCGACGATCTTGGGATCGTCTTTGGTTAACTGTTTCGCAATCTGCAGATTGTCCTCGTAGGAATTCTTCTGCTCGAACGAGGCGGCAGTGTGATGATGCTGATGGCGCGCCGCTTCGGCAGCGGCCGCCGCTGCTTCGGCCTGAGCCGCCGCCTGCGCCGCCAGATTCTTAAACGAGGGACGGATGATGCCGAACAACAGGAAGCCAGCACCGCCGGCAATCAGCAGATATTTTAAAACGTCTTTGGCCAGCGCGATGACATCGGGCTGTTTCCACAGCGGTACTTCCGGCAGTACGACATCGGGTTCATTGTTAAAGGCTTTGTTGAGCAGATTCAAGCTGTCGCCGCGCTTGGGGTCGAAACCCATCGCATCTTTGACCAGAGCGGTGATCTGCGCACTTTCGGCCTCGGTATAAGGCTTGGAAACGGTTTTGCCTTTTTCGGTAACGCTACGGTTATTCATCACCACGGCGACAGATAAGCGGCGGATATTGCCCACGGGCAGCTTGGTGTGCTGGATCGTGCGATCCAACTCAAAATTGGAAGTGGCCTCTTTGCGCGAATTCGCGGCACTGTTTGCCGCCGCGTTGGCAGCCGGGGCGGGCGCATTGGCCGGTTTTGTAATCGGCGCAATCGCTGCAGGGGCAGGTTGATTGGTGAGCGCACCCGGCACACCGCCGGCACCGCCCAGACCGTTCAGCGATTCCAGCGTTTGCGTGCTGCGCACCGCAGCGGTGTTGGGGCGCTGATTGGGTTTGTATATTTCCGCGGTTTCTTCCACCTGGGCAAAGTCTATGCTCGCGGTGACCTGGGCTTTGACGTTCTGCTGGCCGGTGATGGGGATGAGGATGGCCTCGATACGCTTGATATAGTCCTGCTCGATTTCGCGCACATATTTGAGCTGGGTCGCGTCCATCAGCAGATCGCTACCTTCGCGCGAAGCGTTGAGCATATTGCCGCTCTGGTCCAGCACGGTCACACTTTGTGACGGCATGTTGGGGATGCTGCTAGAAACCAGATGCACGATACCGTTGACCTGGCCCGGATCCAGGGTACGGCCGGGATGCAGAGACAGAATTACCGAGGCGCTGGGTTTTTGCTGGTCTTTGACGAAGACCGAGGGTTTGGGAATGGCCAGATGCACGCGCGCATTCTGCACGGCAGCAATGGTTTGCATAGAACGCGCAAGTTCGCCTTCCAGCGAGCGTTGGTAATTCACCTGTTCGAGGAACTGGCTGGTACCGAATTTTTGCGACTCCATCAGCTCGAAGCCGACCGTGCCGCCCTTGGGCAGACCCTGCGAAGCCAGACGCAGACGTATTTCATGTACGAGATTGCCCGGCACGAGCAAAGCGCCGCCGCCCTCGGCGAATTTATACGGGACGTTTTGTTGTTGCAGCGATTCGATGATGGCACCGCCGTCGCGGTCGGAAAGATTGGTATACAACACGCGGTAGTCAGGGGTCTGTCCCCACATCCAAAGTCCGGCCACAACGGCCACGGTGGCGGCGATAGCGACCATCAGCCCCATCTTTTGCTGGGCGCTAAGACTCAGCAGCAGGCCTGCGACGGAATTGTTCGTATTGTTAGTTGTATCGGTCATGTCATTTACCAAAGAGAGCCAGTTCATTTCCTCACGCTGCACATTATCGGCTCCTGCCGCAAGTTCAGTATGTCGAAAAGCAGGGGAATTCTATAGCTTTTCTCGGGTTAATGACGGCGCACGGATGCTATTGTGCAAACACTGTAAGAGTTGTTAGGCGCCAGCCTTTAAGGTGAGTTAAAACAAAGCCGCGTGGCGACAACGCCAACTAACGACCCGTAGCGAACGATTTAGGAGTGGAAACATGAATGTATCCAATGTAGACAGCTTGCTTGCGCAGATGCGGGTGGCAATGACCGCGGCGCAGGGCGGTGTTACAAAGGCACCCGCCGCAACGGGCGGCGTGGACTTCGCCAATGTGCTGAAATCCTCGCTGGACGGCGTGGCGCAAGCGCAGAATCAGGCGCAGAACATGCAAGAAGCTTTCGCGATGGGTGATGATAAGGTCAGCCTGAGCGACACCATGATCTCCATGCAAAAAGCCAACATCCAGTTCCAAACCACCCTGCAAGTGCGTAACAAAGTGGTCGCGGCCTACAACGACATCATGAATATGCAGGTGTAAACACGCCGTTCAAGCAAATTAAACCGCGTTTGCGGTAAGGCTTTATTCGGATCAAGTCCGGCCTTCAGGAAGTTATACTTCATCCCCCATTAACTCGCATCACGGATCGCGGCACACCCGCAACCATCCGGCATCCCATGTCTGAAACTTTCGCAGCCCGACTGATTGTCTGGCAAAAATCGCATGGCCGCCATGGCTTGCCGTGGCAAGGCGCGGATGCTTACCGCGTATGGCTGTCCGAGATCATGCTGCAACAGACGCAGGTCGTCACCGTCATTCCCTATTTCGAGCGTTTCGTCGCCTCGTTCCCCGACATCGCCGCGATGGCCGCCGCCAGCGAAGAGCAAGTGCTCGCGCATTGGAGCGGCTTGGGTTATTACGCACGCGGACGCAACCTGCACAAAGCCGCGCAACTCATCGCGGCAAAACACGGCGGCGAATTTCCGCGCGACTTCGAACAAATACTCGAACTGCCCGGCATAGGCCGCTCCACCGCCGCCGCGGTCTGCGCGCTGGCTTATCACCAACGCCGCGCGATATTGGACGGCAACGTCAAGCGCGTATTGGCGCGCTACTGCGGCATCGCGGGCTGGGCAGGGGAAAAAAAGATCGAAGCGCTACTGTGGCAACAAGCAGAGACTTTACTCCCTCGCCCTGTGGGAGAGGGCTGGGGTGAGGGAGGGAACGCTGATCGAAGCGCCGACATTGCCACCTACACCCAAGCGCTCATGGACATGGGGGCCACCGTCTGCACGCGCAGCCGCCCCAAGTGTGCGCTCTGTCCGGTGCAGGCCGACTGCGTGGCACTGCAAACAGAGCGCATCGCCGAGCTGCCCGCACCGCGCCCGCGCAAAGCCGTACCGGAAAAACAGGCGACCTTTTTGTTGCTGATGCACGGCAACGACATCCTGCTGGAGAAGCGTCCCGGCAGCGGCATTTGGGGTGGGCTATGGTGTCCGCCGCAAGTGGAAGACGGGCAGGAGAGCGATTATGTGCAGCGCAACGGATTGGCGTTAAGTGAACGCACCGAACTGCCAACCTTCACCCACACCTTCACGCATTTCAAACTACACATCTCACCGGTGCTATTGCGCATGAAGCAAAAACCGCAACGTGTGCAGCAGTCGGGCAGTGTATGGCTGGATGTGGAAGAGGCGTTGCAGGCGGCGATCCCGACACCGGTGCGCAAGATGCTGGAGGCGTTACGTTAAACGTAAAGGACAACATCGAAGGGTGTTGATTTAAAAGCGGTGTGAAATGTTGCTAACGACCCGAAACGGACATTCAATTCGGCGAGATATGAACGCAGTGTGGCTGGCCTCAACACGTGCGCAATGTTATCCGTTTTGTAGCTGCTTAAGCTGAATCCCATCTTTATTTGCCCATGCCGTTAGGCCGTTGGCGCTACCACCATGAATTGTTGCTGCCGCAGAACTTGGGCTGGAGAATTCAATGTCCTTTGCGAAAACGTATGCGCCGTCTTTTTCGACAAGCGCGCCTTCCTCAATTAGCTTATTCCGTTGTGCCAATACGCTCGGCCATTTTTGTGCCGAAGCACGTTCTTCCATAACAGCTTGGGAGCCTTTGAGTACGACTATCCCATTAGGTGTCAAATACCCGGTTGCAACTAGCCCCTTGATGTTGCAGTTAAGAAATTCCTTTTTCTGCTTGTTATGTATGGCAGATGAAGATTTATCTAAGAAAGCATCAACTCCGAGAACCGGAAGCACCTGCTGCATTTTTTCAAGAAATATCTCCATGTCTTCACGGTCTGACTCAGGCAGCTTTGCGCCACTACCTTGACTGTTCATCACAATGGCTCGTTCAGTTGTGCGCGCAATATCAATCAATCGTCCTTCAAGATATTTAATATGTGCTTTGGTCAGATTCTCACCTTTGGTGATAAAGAAAGTGATGTTGTTCCAGAAATCTTTAGATAGATGCGATTTAACGCGATCCTTGATACTCTCGGCCTCACCAATATATATGGCACTCTTATTGGTCTCCGGATCAGTTCCAGAAAGGAAATAAACACCAGCCCCTTGTGACTCCTCGCGCTCAAGCACTTTATCAAATTCACTTCTTGGCCCAGAAACAGCTTTCCCAGTCCAGTTTGATAGCTCTGCTGTGCGTAATCTCTTGGGGTCGCCATACGCAAGAAATATTTTAAGAGTTGCTGTTGCCACGAAAGCTCCCTAGTGATTAGTCTGCGTGGGGCGCAATGCAAGGTGGTTATTGCCCCCTACAACAGCTGGGTATTGTATACCTCAATCGTCCGCTTCTGGCGCAAGACCGTCTCTCGTTTGGCAATGTGAGTGCTTCGTAGGAGGCATCGCGCACTAATTTA
>JAGVIV010000132.1 GCA_020055845.1 Betaproteobacteria bacterium | reverse complement strand
CGTTTTCATTGCGATCCATGACTGCAACATAGGTCAGCATCCCCATCACAAAAATGAATGTCAGACCGACCAACAATAAAGTGCGTGTTCGAATGCTGAAAAATGTGATTGTCATGGTTTAGGATCGTGCTCAACTAAGTTTGACTGTCTACTTTTGGCCGACTGCTGCCTGAGATGCATTCTACCCGCCAATGGCCGCTGTACTACAGACACCAGGCGTTCCAGTGCCACCCCGTGACAGTCGGCTTAGGCACCTAAGCCGCTTGTGGCAAATGTAAATTTCCGTGCCATTCTACGACTGCGTACCTAACAACACCAGCTATTCAATTCGAGAACATTCTGCCCGAAATTTGAAGCCGCCTCATATCAAAATGAATGGTAGGGTTTGATTGGAATAGGTGGAGGATTTCAATTGGAATCAGTGGTGGGTTTGGTGTCGTAAATGGTGACGGGTTTCATCGGATGTGGTCATTCAAGCTGCTTTCCTGAGTTGATTCCAATACCTTTACGCCGATCTTTTTGTGTGGCATCCGCTTCTACTGTGGGAACCATTCCACCATCCATTTCAACCACAACGGTTTTACATCCTGCCGCGTCTGGCTACGCCTCGTCAATCGGGTTCATTTCGTAAATATTCCTTGCGTGTAATTCGGTCACCCGCCGTATCGTGCTTGCCGCGACGAGTATCCCGTAATGTTCAACCAGCTTATCCATCACCTGCGCAAAGGCAATATCGGCTCCAAAGTCGACAACCACACGCTGCAAGGGGCGTGAGCAACTCCGATGTGCGTTCAGTCGATTTAACAGCGCATCGTCACTCATCGTCATGGCAATCTCCCCCTTGTCAAAATTTTGAACAATGTCTCCAGATTACCCCACATCAGTTTGAATCACACCCGCTTATGGAGGGGAGGATGTCAAGTTCGGTGAGAATCGGTATAATCGCGTGCTTAATAAAATCCATCCGGCTTAGTCGGAAACTTCAATAAAAGTTACACAAGAGGAGAGGCAAATGCGGATAGGCATTCCTGCGGAAACGCGTGCAGGTGAAACGCGTGTTGCGGCGACCCCGGAAACGGTGAAGAAGCTGCTGTCAACGGGTCATACTGTGCTGGTTCAAACAGGTGCGGGTTCGGGCGCACATTATCCCGATGCGGAATTTGCTTTGGCCGGTGCAACGCTGGTTGATGTGGCTACATTGTACAGAGATGCGCAGATCGTCCTTAAAGTCAGAGCCCCTGATGCGGAAGAGTTGGCGAAGCTGGCTGCCGGTACGGTGCTGATCGGTCTTTTGACTCCCCACAACGCCGAACAGCTTGCCGCACTTGCTGCGCAAGGCATCACGGCTTTTGCCATGGAAAAGCTGCCGCGTACCTCGCGTGCTCAGGCTATGGATGTACTGTCCTCTCAAGCCAATATCGCCGGTTACAAGGCCGTGATACTGGGTGCTAACTATTACCAGCGCTTTATGCCCATGCTGATGACCGCAGCGGGCACGGTGAAAGCCGCGCGTGTGCTGATTTTGGGTGTGGGGGTGGCCGGACTTCAGGCGATAGCCACGGCCAAGCGTTTAGGTGCCGTGGTAGAAGCCTCGGATGTGCGTCCGGCAGCTAAAGAACAAGTCGAATCACTGGGCGCGAAATTCATCGATGTCCCGTTCGAGACCGACGAAGAGCGCGAGATTGCCAAAGGCGTGGGCGGTTATGCCCGTCCTATGCCGGCATCCTGGATGCAGCGTCAGTCGGTCCTTGTTGCCGAACGCGCCAAATTGGCCGACATCATCATCACCACCGCGCTGATTCCGGGGCGCGCCGCACCGGTGCTGCTGCATGAAGACACGGTCAAACAGATGAAGCCGGGTTCGGTGGTGATCGACATGGCCGTGGAAGCCGGCGGTAATTGCCCGCTCTCTGAGGCTGGAAAAATCGTTGTGAAACACGGTGTAACCATCGTGGGTGAAACGAATTTACCGGGCATGGTGGCCACAGATGCCAGTGCCTTGTATGCGCGCAACCTGCTCAACTTCATTAATTTGCTGTGTGACAAAACCGGGGCGATGAATATCAATCTGGAAGACGACATTATTGCCGGCACCTTGATATGCAAGGATGGCGCGCCGTTTGTTCCTGCGCCTGTCGCCACCCAATAGGAGAAAAACATGACTGAGGTAGTTGATCCATTTGTAATGAACCTGACCGTGTTTGTGCTGGCGATTTTTATCGGCTATCACGTAGTCTGGAATGTCACCCCCGCGCTGCATACCCCGTTGATGGCAGTGACCAATGCCGTATCCGGTATCATCATCGTGGGCGCAATGCTGGCCGCCAAGCCTGAGGAAATGGATATAGGCACGATACTGGGGCTCGTTGCCGTCATGCTCGCTGCGGTTAATGTGTTCGGCGGTTTTCTGG
>JAGVIV010000194.1 GCA_020055845.1 Betaproteobacteria bacterium | reverse complement strand
TGGGTGTTAATAAGGCCAGCGCAAAGCTGGATAGTTTAATCGACAGCCTAAAGCACAGCGGATTTGAAATCCAATATCAGCAGCTGGCGGTGGCTGGCAGCAAAGAGTGGTATATCTTGTTGCTGGGTGACAAACCCGTGCTGAAAAACCAGGTCGAAGCGCATTTTCAGAACAAATAGCTGTAGCCATAACCCAGATTATTGGATGTATTGTTCCCATTGCTATCTTGAATCTGTTCTGCTGCGAGGCTGAAGCGGTGATGATCTCCCAATACGGTCACCAGCGATAAGCCGATGATGAAGGTCTGTGTGGCGGAACGCTGGTAAGAGACAGCATCGTAGCTGAGTTCGATGCTGTTGCGCTGTGTTTCATCCAGAAACACTTTGCCGAATACCCCTATGTCTATTCCTGAGTCGTTCGTCACCGTGCATGACGGAATAAGTGTTGAACACGCCTGTAGCGAGGTGGCTAAAGGGGCCAGCAGGACACCGACATCCGCATAGGAACCGAGTCCCGCGACAGATTCAATAAAGAAGGAATTGCTGGTGGATTTGAGCGTGGAGCTACTGCCCGTGGATTGCACCGAGGACAGTGCGGCGCCGAGTACAAGATTCGGCATGAGCTGGTAGGCGTAAAGCATGCTCGGACCGGCGAGAGCACTATGACATTCGTTGGCAACACAAATCGGGGTGGAAAGCGTGGTATTTCTGTATGACAGACTGAAGGCCGAATAACTGCCGTTCGGTGTGCCTTGGGCATATGCCATATTGAGCGAACAAGACAGGATGACTGATATGCTGGACAAGACGATTTGTTTCATGGGGCGCGGTATCCTCTGCAAGAGGCGAAAATTATAAGCCCAACACCGCCTGCCTGGTTTTGGAAAATCATTGGATTTAAAGGCTGTTTGTCGGGCATCCCTCACAAAGCGGAATGGCTTCACTTGGAGTTCGCGGTGAAATAAGCCTGTTTCCCCGCCTTATTCGATCCATGCTAAAAATCTTCAGCTGTTACCTTAGCGTCAAGCCAGAGTCTTGGTTACACAACGCAATGAGGTCGATCATGTCAGCACAAAAGAAAATTCGTTTGGTTACCGATGAAAACCGTGCCGAAACCGAGGCTATTCAGGAAACTCGACGTCGGATGGAGGCGGAAATCGAGGCGCAACTCGCCACGCAAGCACGCTCACGCGCGGAAGCTCATGCGCGCGCCATTGCCAATGACAAGGTACGCCAAGAAAACGAACTGGCTGAACAGATCGAATCACGCAGCCGCACCGAGGCACAGCTGAGTGCGGAGGTGCAAGCTCGTGTGCAGTTGGAGCGCGAACTGGCTGAAGTCGGCCATGAAAAACTCAAGACTGACCAGCGTTTGACCGAGGCAACACAGGCGCGATTGCTCGCGGAGCGTCAAGCTCAGGCTGAGCTGAAACAGCGCTTGGAAGAGGAACAACGCACACGTGCCCTGATAGAAGAGCGCGCGAATTTGGATCACGAGGCGGCTCTTCTGGCACAGGAGAAGGCAAGAGCGGAAGCCAATCTGGTGAAGATGTCGCAAGAAAAATTCAATACTGAAAAAGAAGTTCTGGCACTGGTGAACGCCAGGCTGTTGGCGGAAGCCACCGCGTTTGAATCCAATCAGGCGCGTTCCCGCGCCGAGACTTTGGCATTGGCGGAAGCGCAAGCGAGCGTTGCCGCAGCCCTTGAGGCGGAACGTGCCGAATTGGCTCGTGCCGAGGAAGAACGCAAAATCACGGAAAGTATCGAGGCGCGTCTGCGTATCGAGCAGCATGCCCAGGCTGAAGCCAATGCCCGTGTGGCAGCGGAATTGAAGGCTGCAGAAGTTGCCAAGCTCAGCGCCCAAAAAGAACAGGAAGCGCGTATCGCTTCCGAGCGCAAGCTGCAGGCCGAGCAGGAGATGTTGGCCTTGCTCAATGCCCGTGTTGAGACCGAGCATGCTGCGGCAGAGGAACGCGAGGCGGCAAATGCGTTGCTGAAGCAGGCGGAGCTGGAGGCGCAAGATCATCTGGCGGCAGAGATGCAAGCCAAACAAGCGGCCCAGACAAAGTTGCAGGCCGAGCGTGAACTCATCGATGTGGCACGTCATCGTGCCGAAGCCGAGATGCGTGCCGCACGCGCTATCGAATTGCAGTTGCATGCAGAATCCGAGGCGATAGAGGCCGCCGGAAAAGCTCGCCAAGTGGCTGCCAGAAAACTGGAGATGGCACAGTACGCCACACAGATGGCCGAAGAGCGCGCCGAGATGGATGCCCAATGGCACAAAGATGAGATGGCTATCGCTCAAGCGGAGATTCTCGCCGCACAAGAGCTGCAAAAGAAGCTGGATGTGATTAATGTCCGCGTCAAAATGGCTGAAGAGAATACACATTTGCTGGTCGTGGCCTGCCTTGCGGAAGAGGAGCGTTTGGCCGCCGAGCAAGCCGCGGTCGCAGTGGAACGCCAGCGTATCGAGATGAATCAGCGTGCCACCGAGGCCGCGCAACAGCGTAGCGAGATTGATGCAGAAGCGATGCGTGTGAGCGAGCAGTGCGCGCTTGCAGAAAACAAGGCAATCAAAGAAATCACGGCTAGGATGGAAACAGAATTGCGCGCGATTGATGCAAACAATGAGCGTATCTCCGCGGAAGTGCGTGCGCAGGAAGCGGCCGCCGCTGAAGTATTGGCTGCAGCGGCGGCAACCGCCATCTTTAAGTCACGCGAAGATATGGCAATGCGCGCCCTGAATATGTCTAAGATGCGCTGCGAAGCAGAGACTCAAGCTCTCAAAGCGGAAGAGGAACTGCTGCAGACTGAAGCGCGTGCCGCAGTGCTGGCGCGTCAACGCAGTGCCGTAGCCAAGCAAGCGAAGCAACTGGCCGAAGAGCGTGTGCGCGAAGAGTCGGTTCAGCTCGAATTCGAGCAACAGCGTTATAGCGAGGAAGAACACGCCAGCGTGGTAATCAAAGCGCGCATGGAAGTCGAACGCAATACCGTTGCGGAGATTGAGGCACGTGTCGCGGCAGAGCATCTGGCTGCGGAAGCTGCAAAACAGCGCGGGCAAGCCGAGAGCTTGGCACGCGAAGCGGCGCGCGAAAAGTTGTTGGCAGAAGAGCAAACCATTGCGGCGATGCAGGCTCGCGAAGAAATGGATCGCCAATTGACCTCTTTTGAGAAGAAGGAATTTCAACGTATCAGTGCCGAGATGGAGACCGGGCAGCTCATGATGAAGTTGCGCAAGACCAGCCTTATCAGCCGCGTCTCCCAAGTTGCATTGCTGACATCGCTGGTTTGCGGCCTGAGCTTCCTGACCTTGGGCGGCAGCGTTGCAACGGCAAGTGATAGCAAACAAGTCCTTGCAGCGCAGGGTGTTATCGCTACGGCCGACAGTATTGCGGCGAGCAAAGTTGATGCACCGGTGTTGCTGGCCAGCTTTAAAATGTCGACAGAACTGGGCTCCTATCCTGTCTTGCTAGAAAAGTCGGCACGCAGCAACTAAAACTATGTAGGCATTAAAAAAACGGGGGGCTTGCCCCCCGTTTTTAACGTTCTGCTTTGCGCTAAATGCTATTCGGCGGACACTTCTTTCTGAGGTTATAAAAATAACGCCATATTGTTTGCGTCAAACTTCCTAGAGGCTGCGGGTGTGCTGAAGCTGTGTTTTGTCACGGGGCAGTTGAGTCTGCTTGCACTTTCAGGTACAATCCGCGCCCTGTTTGTCCGGTACTTTCCGGGGAAACATAATTCGCACATCCGTTCATGTTGGGGTGCCCGCAAGGGTCAAGCAGACGGGTGGTGGAACTTAACCCTTAACACATTGGAGTAATTATGGCTGTAACGATGCGTCAAATGCTGGAAGCCGGCGTCCATTTCGGACACCAAACACGATTCTGGAATCCCAAGATGGCTCCGTTCATCTTCGGTCACCGCAACAAGATTCACATCATCAACCTGGAAAAAACTGTCGTGATGTTCAACGATGCGTTGAAGCACGTGAGTAAGCTGGCTGCGAAGAAAGGCACGATCCTGTTCGTTGCCACCAAGCGCCAGGCGCGCGAGATCATTCGCGAAGAAGCGATCCGTGCCGGTTCTCCTTATGTTGATTACCGCTGGTTGGGCGGCATGCTGACCAATTTCAAGACTGTGCAAACATCGATCAAGCGTTTGCGCGAACTGGAAGCCATGGTTGCCGACGGCAGCATCGAGAAGGTTGCCAAGAAAGAAGGCCTGATGTTGCGCCGTGAATTGGAAAAGCTGGAGCGCAGTCTGGGCGGCATCAAGGATCTGCAAGGTTTGCCATCGGCGATTTTTGTAATCGACGTGGGCTACCAAAAAGGCACGATCACCGAAGCGCAAAAGCTGGGTATCCCGGTCATCGGCGTGGTCGATACTAACCACACTCCGCTGGGCGTGGATTTTGTTATCCCCGGTAATGACGATTCCAGCCAGGCGATTCGTCTGTATGCGCGCGGTGTGGCCGATGCGATTCTGGAAGGTCGTGCCAGCGCATTGACTGAATTGACGGAACAAGTCGTCGAGGCGAGTGCCGCGTAAGCAGCCTCTCCGGGACGAAGGGGCGCAAGCCCCTTTTTTTATAAATGTAATTTGTTAGGAGTGCACTATGGCGGCAATTACCGCGGGAATGGTTATGGAGCTGCGCCAGGCGACTGGTCTCGGCATGATGGAATGCAAAAAGGCGCTCACTGAAACTGACGGCGACTTCAAGGCTGCAGAAGAACTGCTGCGTATCAAAAGCGGCGCGAAAGCCAGCAAGGCAGCATCGCGCGTGACGGCCGAAGGTGTGGTTGGCGCGTTCATTACCGCCGACGGCAAGGCCGGTGCGGTCGCTGAAGTAAACTGCGAAACCGACTTCGTGGCAAAAAATGATGATTTCGTCGCGTTCTCCAAGAATGTCGCTGAAACTATTGCCAAAGCAAACCCTGCCGATGTTGAGGCATTGCTGAATCTGGCGATTATCAACGGCTCCGGCTCGGTTGAAGAAACACGCAAGGCGCTGGTGATGAAGCTGGGCGAAAACGTGACAATCCGTCGTATGGCCCGTTATGCCACGACTGACGGCAAATTGGCCAGCTATCTTCACGGCAGCCGCATCGGTGTGCTGTTGAATTACACCGGCGGCGATGAAACTTTGGGTCGTGATCTGGCGATGCATATTGCCGCAAGCAAGCCAAAGTCGGTTGACGCTTCCGGTGTGAATCCGGAAGACATCGCAACCGAACGCCGCATCGCGATTGAAAAGGCCAAGGAAGCCGGCAAGCCGGAAGCCATGCTGGAAAAGATCGCCGAAGGTACCGTGCAGAAATTCCTCAAGGATGTGACCTTGCTGGGCCAAGTGTTTGTTAAGGCCGAGGACGGCAAGCAAACGATAGAGCAATTGCTTAAGAGCAAGGGCGCTAGCGTGGTCGGCTTCCAAATGTTTGTGGTCGGCGAAGGTATCGAGAAGGTAAAAGAAGATTACGCTGCAGAAGTTGCCGCGACGATTGCCGCTATTAAGAAAGACTAAGCCTATGTCCAATGCCCCCGCCTACAAACGCGTCCTGCTTAAACTTTCCGGTGAAGCCCTGATGGGCGATGACAGCTACGGTATCAACCGTACTGTAATCGAACGTATCGTGGCCGAGATTGCCGAAGTGGTGGGCTTGGGCGTGCAGGTGGCAATAGTAATCGGTGGCGGCAATATCTTCCGCGGTGTGGCACCTGCCGCAGCGGGGATGGATAGGGCGACCGCCGATTACATGGGCATGCTGGCAACCGTAATGAATTCGATGGCCTTGCAGGATGCGATGACACGCGGTGGTGTGCCTTGCCGTGTGCAATCCGCGCTGAATCTGGAACAGGTGGCCGAGCCGTTTATTCGCGGCAAAGCACTGCGTTATCTAGAAGAGGGTAAGGTTGTTATTTTTGCCGCCGGTATCGGCAGCCCGTTCTTTACCACCGACACGGCAGCGGCTTTGCGCGGCGTGGAGATGGATGCCGAGGTTGTGATCAAAGCGACCAAAGTGGACGGTGTATATACCGCTGACCCGAAGAAAGACCCGACGGCAACACGCTATCAAAAGGTGAGCTTCGATGAGGCGATCAGCAAGGATCTGAAAGTGATGGATGCCACTGCGCTGACTCTGTGCCGCGATCAGAAGCTGCCCATTATTGTGTTCAGCATCTTTAAGGCGGGGGCACTGAAGCGTGTGGTGACCGGACAAGACGAAGGTACATTGGTACATTGCGATTGATGAGAGGTTGGAGATGATTGCTGACATCAAGAAGAACGTAGAGCAGAAAATGAGCAAATCCCTTGAGGCGCTCAAGGTGGACTTTGGCAAAGTGCGCACCGGACGCGCACACGTGGGTATTCTGGATCACGTGATGGTGGATTATTACGGCAGCGCGACCGCGGTGAATCAAGTGGCGAACGTGACATTGACCGATGCTCGTACTATAGGTGTCCAGCCGTATGAAAAGAACATGATCGGCCCTATTGAAAAAGCGATACGCGATTCCGATTTGGGGCTGAATCCATCGACCAATGGCGACATTATTCGCGTGCCGATGCCGATGCTGACGGAAGAACGCCGTCGTGATCTGATCAAAGTGGTGCGCAACGAAGCCGAAAGTGCCAAAGTGGCGATACGCAATATCCGCCGCGATGCCAATGAACATCTGAAAAAACTGCTCAAAGATAAAGAAGTGGGCGAGGACGACGAGCGCAGGGCGCAAGATGATGTCCAGAAAGCCACTGACCGCTTTGTTGTGGAAGTCGACAAAGCGCTGCAGGCCAAAGAAGCCGACCTGATGGCGGTCTGATTAGGCGCTAGGATTTGGGATTGAGGATTGGTTAAAAACCTTCGCTACCCCCTAAATCCTCAGTCCTAAATCCTAACCCTAGGGATTTGTAATGGCGCTATTCAAAAGTTCCACTCGTGGCATTCCGGCATCTGCAGATGTTCCGCGTCATATCGCTATCATCATGGACGGTAACGGGCGTTGGGCGAAACAGCGTTTTTTACCGCGTGTGGCAGGGCATCAGCGCGGAGTGGAAACGGTGCGCGAAATGGTCAAAGCCTGCCGCCAATTGGGCGTGGGCTATCTCACACTGTTCGCTTTCAGCAGCGAAAACTGGCGCCGTCCCGCCGACGAAGTCTCTTTCCTGATGCAGTTGTTCGTGAAGATGCTGGAGCGCGAAGTAAGCAGCTTGCACAAGAATAATGTGCGCCTAAAAATCATCGGCGACCTTGGCCGCTTCGATGAGCAACTCAGAAAATATATCGCTGAGGCTGAGCAATTAACCGCCGCCAATGACGGTCTCACGCTGACTATCGCGGCCAACTACGGCGGACGCTGGGACATCATGAATGCCATGCAGGGCTTGTGGAAAGCCCATCCCGAAATGTCCGGCAACTTCACTGAGGAAGATCTGGAGCCGTATCTCTCCATGCACTATGCGCCCGAACCGGACCTGTTCATACGCACCGGCGGCGAACAGCGCATCAGCAACTTCCTGCTCTGGCAG
>JAGVIV010000227.1 GCA_020055845.1 Betaproteobacteria bacterium | reverse complement strand
CTTAAGCGAAAGGGCGAGAATGTTACCTTGTCTCTCGTCTATCAGCAATATCGCAGCGGCATAAGCACCCAATACCGCCGATACCCCACCTCAATTCTCTTCCACCGCGAACAGACGGCGATGTTCCCGTATCGCATAACGGTCCGTCATGCCCGCGATGTAGTCAGCCACCGAACGCGCGTGCTCCAGTTCCGCGGCGCGCAAAAACTGGGGCGGCAATAGGCGACGGTCTCCCATAAATGCCTGAAACAGCTCGGTAATAATTCTTTGCGCCTTTGAACTCATGCGCATCACGCGATAATGCCGGTATAGCTGACCGTGCAAAAAAACTTTAAGTTCGCGATTAAGCTCCTGCATCCGCGGGCTGAATGCCGCCAGGGCGGGTGCATTGCGTACATCTTCAATGTTATGCAACGAATGCGCGCCGATGTTGCTTTCCGTCTGCATGATCAAGTCGCTAACCAGGGTGTTAATCATGCGCCGTATGGTCTCATGCACAACCCGGCGCTCATCCAACCCGGGATGGGACTTGCGCACCTCCTCCAAATGTCCCGCAAACAGACGTACGGAAGCCATCTGTTCCAGCGTGATTAAACCGGAGCGCAAACCGTCATCCACATCGTGGTTGTTGTACGCCACCTCGTCCGCCAAATTGGCAATCTGCGCCTCCAGTGACGGGCGCCGCCCGTTAAGAAACCGCTCTCCCACCTCTCCCAGTCCGGCGGCATTTTCAAGGGAACAATGTTTGAGTATGCCCTCGCGTGTCTCAAAACAAAGATTGAGTCCGTCGAAACTTGCATAACGCTCTTCTAGGACATCGACCACGCGCAAAGACTGCAGATTATGTTCAAAGCCCCCGTAGTCGCGCATACAGGTGTTAAGCGCATCCTGTCCGGCATGCCCGAAAGGGGTGTGCCCCAAATCGTGTGCCAGCGAAATCGCCTCCACAAGATCCTCATTCAACGCCAAGCGTCGCGCTATGGAACGGCCTATCTGCGCCACCTCGATACTGTGCGTCAAGCGTGTGCGGAACAGGTCGCCTTCGTGGTTCACAAAAACCTGGGTCTTGTATTCCAGGCGGCGAAAGGCGCTGGAATGAATAATACGGTCACGGTCACGCTGAAATTCACTTCGACCTAGAGGGGCCTCTTCATACACTTTACGTCCGCGCGAACGCTGCGGACTCGCCGCGTATGCTGCCAGCGCAATATTAGACACTGCAGCTCTCCAGCGTCTGTTCCAATAATGCTGCGGGCACCTCATCCGTAATGACGGCATGACCGAGTGCTTGCAACAATACAAAACGCACTTTGCCGTTAGCCACTTTTTTATCCAGCCCCATGAGTTCCGCATAGCGTTGCGCACCCAAACGCGGCCCGCTCACCGGCAATCCGGCTTGCGTGAATAGCGCTTTGCTACGCGCCACATCGCTTTCGGTCAGCCATCCCAAACGCCAAGAAAGATCCACCGCCATGATAGTCCCTGCCGCCACCGCCTCACCGTGCAGCCATACGCCATAACCCATTGCGTTCTCGATGGCATGTCCGAAAGTATGGCCGAGATTCAGTAAGGCACGCTCCCCGCTTTCACGCTCATCCGCCCCCACAACATCCGCTTTGTTTTGACAGCTGCGCACGATGGCATATTGCAGCGCCTCGGCATCGTGCTGTAGCAACTTGCCCATGTTCTGCTCCAGCCACTCTAAAAATGGCAAGTCGCGGATCAATCCATACTTAATGACCTCGGCAATTCCGGCCCGCAATTCCGCATCGGACAGCGTATTCAATGTGGACACATCCGCGATAACCACTTGTGGTTGATAGAACGCGCCTACCATATTTTTTCCCGCCGGATGGTTGATGCCGGTTTTGCCCCCGACCGAGGAATCCACTTGTGCCAACAAGGTGGTTGGGATTTGAATAAAGGGAACGCCGCGCAAATAAGTCGCTGCGGCAAAACCTGTTAAATCACCAATTACACCACCACCCAGGGCAATCAAAGGCGAACTGCGCTCGCTACGATTGGCAAGCAAAGCATCATAGATTGAATTGAGCGATGCCGAATTTTTGTACTGCTCGCCATCCGGCAGCACAATGGACTGCACCGAGATTCCGGCTTTCGTTAACACCTGTGTCAGGTGCTCCAAATATAAGGGGGCAACCGTCGTATTGCTCACCACGGTAACCCGCTTATACGGAATATGTTGCACCAACAATTCCGCGCGCTCTATCAGGTTTTGACCGATGTGAATTTGATAGCTTCTCTCATCCAAGCCTACATTCAGTGTCTGCATAGCATCATTTGTTCGTGTGGGTTGCCCATAGGAATGAATCTTTCTTATCAACCGCGCAATCAGTATCTGCACGCTTTGTCTGCCTGTGTGAATAATGCAGTCTGCGGCGGCCGTGTAAATCGGATCTCGCTGTTCATACAACTCCTGTAATTTGGCGCGCGGATTGGCCGTTTGCAAAAGCGGACGGGTATGATCATTACGCGTACGCTGCCACAAATCGTGCAAGTTACTTTTCAAATAAATCACTACCCCGTTTTGCTGCAGCGCTTCACGGTTGGCCGGCTTAAGTACAGCCCCGCCACCTGTCGCCAATACAATGTTGTCCTGCTTGATCAAATCTTGTATCACCGCACTCTCGCGCTGACGAAATCCTTCCTCTCCCTCGACATCGAATATATGGGAGATCTTCACCCCTGTGCGCTTTTGTATTTCTTCGTCGCTGTCGATAAATGTCTTGCCCAGCTGTCGCGCAAGCAATCTGCCCACCGTTGTTTTGCCAGCCCCCATCATTCCGACCAAAACAATATTGCCGGATGCGCGCTTTGCAAGTGGTGTACGAGGGGTGTTCATCATGAATAGAATTGTAGCGGAAATGCGCTGCCTTAATCATTCCGAAAGACAAAAGCCCGGAGAACCGGGCTTTTGTCTTAATCCAGAAGCGGCTTAATTGAGACCCAGACTGTCTTTCAAAATCTTCGGTGTAATAAAGATTAGCAGCTCTTTTTTGGAATCCGATTTCAAATTGTTCTTGAACAGCCAGCCAAGCAGAGGGATATCACCCAGCAGCGGCACTTTATTGGTAGTCGTCTGCAAATCTTGGGTATAAACACCGCCGATCACTACCGTTCCGCCATTCTCCACCAGAACTGTTGTAGTAACTTGCTTGTTGTTGATACTCGGAATACCACCGTAATAGGTTCCCACCGTATCTTGTTTGACATCCAGCTTCATCGTCACCTTGTCATCCGGGGTGATTTTTGGCGTCACCATCAAGCTCAGCTCAGCTGCCTTAAAGGCGGTTGCCGCAGGATTAGTACCGGTCGAAGCAATGGTGTAGGGAATCTGTACACCGGACTTAATGGTTGCCGGAGTGGAGTCACCGGTCATAATGCGCGGACTCGCGATAGACTTGATCGACTCGTCCAGCTCAGATGCCGCCAACTCCAGCGTCAAAGTACGTGTCGCCGATTGATCGAATAGCGATAACGACAGCGATCCTGCCGCCGAAGGGAAACCGGTCAGACTGGCTTGTGTCACGCTGTTCACCTGCGCAGAGTTACCGCCGCCGATAGGGCTGGTTCCGGTCTCGCCGTAGCCCAGTCGTCCGCCAAGTTTGCGGTTAAAGGTGCGCGTGGCTTCCACAAAACGGGCTTCAATCAAAACCTGACGCACGGGCACATCCAGCTTCTTGATAATTTCGCGAACTTGCGCCAAGCGAGAAAGCGAAGCTGTGATATACAAAGTATTGGTACGCGTGTCGTAAGCCAGATTTTCCCCGCTACCCGATACTGCGGAAGGCTCTTTGGCCGCCGTGTCATCTTGCGCTGTAGCCTCTCCCCCTTTCCCTACCGATGCCGACTTTTGGGAGGCTGACAAAACAACCTTCACATCCTCGACCTTGGCATAGCTCAACGGGAAAGCTTCGGTTTGAACCGGCTCCAGCTGGCTAATCACGCGCTGTGATGCCATGGCTTCTTTTTGGCGGGCAGCAATCTCTTCACGCGGTGCAACCATGATGACGTTGCCTTCTTTTTGCTGCAGCAATCCACGCGTATCGAGAATAATCTGCAGAGCCTGATCCCACGGCACTTCTTTCAAACGCAAGGTCAAACTGCCGCTTACCGTATCACTGATTACCATGTTCAAATTGGTGAAGTCCGCAATCACATTCAATGCTTCGCGTGTGGAGATATTCTGGAAATTCAGGCTAAGCTTGTCGCCCGAATAAGCCGAGCGGCTTCCCTTCGCCGACTTGATACTCTCTTCCACTACCGGCTTGACGTCGATAATAAATTTGTTATCTGTCTGATATGCTGCATATTCCCAGACACCCTTAGGCTCGATTACGATACGGACATTATCACCCTGGGTGAAGGTATCCACCCATTGCACGGGAGTGGCGAAATCAATCACATCCAATTTGCGCAACAGGTTTCTGGGCAGATTTGTCTTGGAAAAGTCGACCACTAGTGTCTTGCCCTGTTGTTTGATGTCGATACCCACATTGGCATCCGACAAGTCAATCTGCACACGCCCCTCGCCATTTTTGCCACGTTGGAAATCGACATCGCGCAGACTATGGGCCTGTGCTCCCGGCTTAACCTCGGCAAAACGTGCCGTACTCACTGTCTCGTTAACCGGCGCTTCCTTGCCCTGCAGCGTGATAATGAGGTTATTGCCGTCTATCTGCGAATCGTAATTCAGCATCTGCGCTAGGTTCACCACCAAACGTGTGCGATTGCCCACCTGCACAACATTGACTCCGTGCAAATCGCCTTCCGCGAAGTCCTGCGATGATTTGCCCGATTCATTCACCGTATTGGGGAAATCAAACGCGATGCGCGGCGGGGTATTGATGGTAAAAGCCGCCGGCTGAGTAACCAACGCATTCTTCAAGGCAACCTTGAGCACGATCTTGCCACCCTCGGCAGGGCTAGCGCTCAACGACAAAATACTATTCGCATCACCGCCGGAGACCTCCGCATTGGCAGCAACAGCCCAGAAGGAAAGGGCAACAATAGCCAAGCGTATAAGGCTTAAGGCGGGATTAATAATCTGTCTCATAATTTACTCCTGATCACTCAACCAACTGCAAACTGCTTTCGCGCTCCGACCAATCGCCAGCACTGTCTTGCACCATTTCTTTTATCTTCATCTCGGTATCCGTCACCGAAATGATTTGCCCAAAATTGAGCCCAACGTAATTTCCAGATTTGACCCGATGTAACTTGCCATCGGTAGAACGCACGATTCCGTAACCCACGTTTCCCTGCTGAAGATAGCCAACCATGCGCAAACTTTCGAGAGGGAACTCTTCCAGCTCCTCTTTGGGGCGCTCCAAATTAGGCTGATTGATACCGCCCTGATTGGAGTTCTTTGGATCGGCTTTGCGCGGCTTGAACGGATCTTGTATCGCCGAGGAATTATCATAACTAAACGGTTCGTAAGGCTTGATCTCCGGCGGAGGCTCGACTTTTCCGCGCATATCCGCACCCGCATTCTTTACAAAATCACGCAGGTCTTGGAACTCCTCGCCGCCGCAACCGGCCAGCATCAGAGATGCAAATACCATCAAATAGGCGGCCCTCATTTTTTAGCTCCCGCCGACCTTGCGGCTTTCTTCTGTGCGGCCAGCTCATCCTCATCTAGATAACGATAAGTCTTCGCTATTGCGTCCATACTCAAAACCCCACCGGTACCGGGCGCAATACTGATTTCATTCAGTGTCACGATACGCGGCAATTGCGAAATATCACTGCTAAACTTGCCCAGATCATCGTAATTGCCTGTCACACGGATTGAAATTGGCTGCTCGGTAAACACTCCCGTCGCAACCTCGGCCCCCGGACGGAACAGGTCGAATAACAATCCTCGTCCCAAACCGGCCTGATTAATATCAGTGAGCAAAGCATCCATTTCAGACTTGCTCGGCAGCTGTTTCAACAACGCACCGAACGATTGCTGGGTCTCGATTAGCTGCTTTTTGATGATGTCCAGATTGATGGCCTCTTTTTTCTTGGCCAAAAACGTATCTTTCAATTGGGACTCTTCCTGCTTGATAGTCTGCAGACTTTCCCATTGCCCATCCCAATCAGCCACCGCACCGATAGCAATGATGCCGACAAAAATGGCCAAAAATGCACCAATCTTGATAGCCCATGGCCAACTTCCCGGCATCTTGGGATCAACATTCTTCAGTTCTTCCAACAAATTCATAGCCATTCTTTAACCTTTCGCACCGACAGGCTTGGCGGGCAATGCCGCTTCTTGCTTGGTCAAGTTAAAGTTCAATGAAAATTCGCTTAACCTTGCACCCGCGCTGGTCGACGCATGAATTTCAAGCAAAGTTGGCGAATCCAACCACGGGGAGTCCTCAATCGCGCGCATCAATGTCGAAACCCGTGCATTGGATTGCGCATATCCGACCACACTAATCTTGTTACCAGCTTGCTTCACGCTTCTCAAATACACACCGTCAGGCAAAATGCGCAACATCTGATCCAACAGATGAACCACGCTGGAGCGCGTACTTTGCAAATCTTCAACCACGGTTTTGCGCGCCAACAAAGACTGCGTTTGCTCGCGCAACTTTTTGATTTCGGCAATTTGTTTGTCTAGCTCAACAATCTCATCCTTCAAATACGCATTGCGGCGCTCCTGATATGAGATTTGTGTATTGATGGCCACATGCACAAACGCAACAATCAGCACGCCAACGAGCAAAGAAATTCCGCTCAGGATAGTGAACTGCAATTGCCGCGCACGGCGTTTCTCCGCGCGGTGCGGCAGTAAATTTACTCGTATCATGATGGGTCAAACCTCCGCATCGCAAGACCGCAGGCTATCATCAGCGCCGGCGCATCCATTTGTAACTGCCGTGGCTTGATCCGGCTAGACAGGGTCATTTGTGCAAATGGATTGGCCACCAATGTGCTTACCTGGGTGCGTGTCGCCACCGCATCATCCAAACCCGACAGGGCCGCGCATCCGCCCGCCAACACGATATAGTTAACTTCGTTGAACTGCGTGGATGTAAAAAAGAACTGCAGCGCCCGGGTAACCTCGGTCGCCACATTTTCCAAGAACGGGGCGAGCACCTCGCTCTCATAACTATCCGGCAACCCTCCGTTGCGCTTGCCCGCTTCAGCCTCTTCGGCGGACAAGCCGAACGTAGCCTGAATCACCTGCGTCAACTGCGCTCCCCCGATTTGCTGATCACGCATATAGACCGACTGACCGTTGCGCAACACATTCACGTTCATCACATTGGCACCGATATCAACCAGCGCGACACACTGATCACCCGCGCCTCCCGGTAATTGAGCGCGCACATGCTCAAACGCCGCCTCGGCTGCATACGGCTCGACATCCACAACAATCGTCTTCAATCCCGCCGCTTGCGCGGTGGCTACACGGTCTTCCACATTCGCTTTGCGTGATGCCGCCAGCAACACCTCGACTTCATCGGGATCGGTAGGCGCAAGGCCGATTATCTGGAAGTCCAGATTGACTTCCTCAAGCGCAAAAGGGATATATTGATTGGCCTCGGCCTCAACCTGACTTTCTAATTCATCTTCGCGCAGATTGCTCGGCAACAAAATCTTTTTACTGATAACTGCCGCGGCGGGCAAGGCCAAGCTGACGTTCTTGATACGCGAACCCATACGTTTCCACGCGCGGCGCAAGGCTTCGGAAACGGCATCCAGATTATTGATATTGCCATCCGTCACCGCATCTTGCGGCAAGGCTTCTATCGTATAACGCTCAACCACATAGCCGGCCTTTTTAGGAGCCTCGCTTAATTCCACCATCTTGACTGAGGACGAACT